>JBOGKJ010000291.1:0-6687 GCA_050745565.1 Terriglobales bacterium
CGCCGGCGGCGAGGCCCTCGCAGCCGGCGAGCGCGGCCAAGCGGGGCCCGGCGGCGAGTTGCCAGGCGAGGGCGGGGGCGAGCGCGGCCGGGGTGTCTCGGGCGGCGGCGGGCAGGCGGCGCAGGATGTCGCGCATCGGCTCCATGGGGCGCCTTTGTAGCGTAGCAAATATTGGCGTGGGCCCCGCCGCGGCGGCGCCCCGCCTCCCGCTGGTTCGCCGGCGCCGTTTCCCGCCTCGCGGCGGCCCGCGCAGTGGTATTCTAGAACCTCAGCATGCATAAAAATCTCGAGGTGCTGCTCGATATCCAGGCGCTGGAACAGCGCGCGCGGGAATTGGAGCAGGAGATTGCGGCGCTGCCGCGGCGGAAGGCTGCAATCGAAGCCAAGCTGGCGGGGGCGAAGGCGGCGTTGGAGCGGACGCAGGCGGCGCAGGCCGGCAACCAGAGCGAGCGCCGGCAACTGGATCGCGACATTGACTCCCTGCGGGAGAAGATCAGCAAGATCCGCGGCCACTCCGGCGACGTCAAGACCAACCAGGAGTACAAGGCGCTGCTGGACGAGATCGCCTACGCCGAAAAACAGATCAGCGAACATGAGGAGCACCTGCTGCAGGTGATGGAGCAGGCCGACGGGCTGGAACGGCAAACGGCGGAGGCCAAGCAGACGCTGGCGGGCGAGCAGCGCGCGGTGGAGCTGGAGACGGCGGCGTGCGCCGAGCGCGCGCAGCGCGACCATGCCGAGCTGGCGGAGCTGCAAAAGCGGCGCGGCGGGTTGCGGGCGGAAGCCGAAGAACTCTGGCTCCGGCGCTTCGACAAGGTGGTGAAAATGCGGGCGCAGGCGCTGGCGGCGGTGGACCGGGAAGCGTGCAGCGGGTGCCGGGTGCGGCTGCGGCCGCAGTTTCTGCAGGAGATGATGGCGGCGCCCGAGCGGCTGTTCGTGTGCGAGAGTTGCGGCCGCATCCTGTACATGGAAACCACCGTGGCCAGTTGCTAGTGGCGATTTTGGAGCTGATCATCCATGTGGATGGCGGGTCGCGCGGCAATCCCGGACCGGCCGGCTACGGCGCGGTCATCGAAAACGCCGCCGGCGAAATCCTCGAGCGGCTGCACGGCTACGTCGGCCGCCAGACCAACAATTACGCCGAGTACAGCGGCCTGATCGCCGGGCTGCGGCGGGCGCGCGAGTTGGGGGCGCAGCGGGTCAAGGTGGTGGCCGACAGCGAGCTGCTGGTGCGGCAGATGCAGGGCCGCTACGCCGTGAAGAGCGAGAACCTGCGCCCCCTCTATGAGGAGGCGTGGCGGCTGGCGCAGGCGCTGCCCCAGGTCCAGTTCGAGCATGTGCTGCGCGGGAAGAACCGCGAAGCCGACCGGCTCGCCAACCTGGCCATGGACGAGGCGCGGTGAGTGGGACCTTATATCTGGTCGCCACGCCCATCGGCAATCTGGGCGACCTGACGCACCGCGCGGTGGAGGTGCTGAAGCAGGCCGACGTGATCGCCTGCGAGGACACGCGCCACAGCCGCACGCTGCTGGACCACTACGGCATCTTGCGCCCGGCGCAGGGCGCCGCGCCAAAATTAGTCAGCTATTACCGCCAGAACGAGGCGGCGCGGACCCAGGAACTGCTGGCGCGGCTGCGGGCGGGCGAGGCGGTGGCGCTGCTGAGCGACGCCGGCACGCCGCTGGTGGCCGATCCCGGGGCGCGGCTGGTCGAAGCCGCGGTGGCGGCGGGTATCGCCGTGGTGCCGGTGCCGGGACCCTCGGCGGCGCTGGCGGCGTTGACGGCAAGCGGGCTGTGGGGCCCGGGCGAGGCGGCGGCGCTGCTGGGCTTTCCGCCCCACCGCGCCGGCGAGCGGCGGCGCTGGCTCGAACGCTGGCAGGCGTGGCCGGCGCTGCTGGTGCTGTTCGAGTCGCCGCACCGCATCGAGGCCACCGTGGCCGACCTCGAGACCGTCTTCGGCCCCGCCCGCGCCCTCGCCCTCGCCCGCGAGCTCACCAAACTGCACGAGGAGTTCATCCGCGGCACCGTCGCCGAGGTCCGCACCCGCCTCGCCCAGCAGCCCCCGCGGGGCGAGTACACCCTGGTCATCGCCGCCCCCCCGCCCCCGCCCCGCCCCCCCAGCCCGAACGCCCTGAAACGCGAGCGGTACCGTACAATAGCCAAGGGAGGGAGGTGATTTGTTTTGGCCGAAGTTCGTCTACAAGAAGGTGAATCCCTGGAAAACGCCCTGCGCCGCTTCAAGCGCAAGGTGCAACAGGAGGACATCATCAAGGAAGTCAAACGCCACTCCTACTACCTGAAACCGGGTGAGAAGATGCGCCTCAAGCAGGCCCTCGCCCGCAAGCGCAATCGCAAAAAAGCCCGCCGCGACGCGGAGTAAGCCTGTCGCCGGCCGCCTCCGGCGGCCGGCGAAGTTGCTAGTCGCTAGTGGCTAGTGCAGGCTCGGCGGCTGGAACGGCTGTCGGCGTTGTGGTGTCGCTGAGATTCGCGTAGCATCCGAGCCGCTCCCCTCAGGCCGAGCCTTGCTAGCCACTAACCACTGGCCACTTTTTTGCCCTTAGTTCAGCAGCGCCGCTTGGCGCAGTGCCCGGGTGATGGCGTCCAGCGAGCAGCCCGAGCGGCCGAACTCGATGGCGGCGCTCTGGGCGTCATCGGGGCTAATGCCATAGCCGTGGCCGCTGAGAAAAGCGCGTATGACCTCACTGGCGCCGCAGTAGTCCGGCCCCATGGCCAGGAGGTGTCCGCGCAGGCTTTCGAGTTCGTTGCGATCCAGGTCCACTGTCATGGCGGCCTCCTTATCTGCTTAGACTCTGCTACCGGTGAATACGTTCCCGCCGCCCCAAAGGTTGCAGGCGGCTCCCCGCCCAAAGAAAGTACGCCCCCCCAGGAATACGCGGAACCGCAAACCATCCCCTCCCCCGAGCCTTCAACTAGCAACTAGCCACTAGCAACTAGCAACTTCTCCCCCGCGCCGTGGCGGCCAATCCCAGCCGTAAGCGGCGACCGGCGGCGGGTAGCTTATACTGAAGCTCTCCCCGACCATGCCCCATGCGCGTGCCGTCCGAATCCGTTCCACTACCGTTCTGAGCGTCCGCGCCCGCGGCAGCGTAGTGCTGGCCGGCGATGGGCAGGTGACCCTGGGCGACGGGGTGATCAAGCACCACGCCCGCAAGATCCGGCGGCTCTACAACGGGCAGGTGCTGGCGGGATTTGCGGGCTCGACGGCGGACGCGTTTTCACTCTTCACGCGCTTCGAGGCGAAGCTCGAGCAATATCATGGCAACCTGAGCCGGTCGGCGGTGGAGTTGGGCAAGGACTGGCGCACGGACCGGGCGCTGCGGCACCTGGAGGCGCTGCTGGTGGTCTCCGACGCCCAGGACACGTTTTTGCTGAGCGGGCAGGGGGACGTGATCGAACCCGACGACGGCGTGTGTGCCATCGGCTCGGGCGGACCCTATGCGCTGGCGGCCGCGCGCGCCATGCTGCGCCATACCGACCTTTCGGCGCGCGCCATCGCCGGGCAGGCGCTGGAAATTGCGGCCGACATCTGCATCTACACCAACCACGACCTGACGCTGGAGGAGCTGCCTTCGACCGCCCCGGACCCGGCGGTGCCGGGCGAGGCGCGAAACTAAGCCATGGCCCTGTATCTACCCCTGGCGGCGGAGGAGGAATCGCCGGCGCTCGACGATCTGACGCCGCGCGGAATCGTCGCCGAGCTGGACAAACACGTGGTGGGGCAGGCGGCCGCCAAGCGCGCCGTGGCGGTGGCGCTGCGCAACCGCATGCGGCGGCAGAAGCTGACGCCGGAGCTGGCCGAGGAGGTGATGCCGAAAAACATCATCATGATCGGCCCCACCGGCGTGGGCAAAACCGAGATCGCCCGCCGGCTGGCGAAGCTGGCGGGCTCGGCGTTTCTCAAAGTCGAGGCCTCGAAGTTCACCGAAGTGGGCTACGTGGGCCGGGACGTCGAGAGCATGATCCGCGACCTGGTCGAGATCGCCATTGACATGGTGCGGGAGGAGAAGCTCGACGAAGTGGGCGAGAAGGCCGAGCAGAACGCCGAGGAGCGGCTGCTCGACCTGCTGCTGCCCCCGCCGCCGCCGGGCGTCGCCGCCGCCACCCCGCCGGCGATGCGCGAACTGGGCTTCACGATCGTGCCCCCGGCCGGGGCAGCGGCTGCGGCCGGCGTGCCGGCCGCGCCCGCACAGACGGTGGCCGCCAACGGCGCCGCCGCCAGCAACGGCGCCGAGGCCGCGCCCGCCAACGGACGCCGGACGCGGGAAAAACTGCGCCAGCAGTTGCGCGAGGGCAAACTCGACGACAAGATGGTCGAAATCGAGGTGCGCGAGCGCAACTTCCCCAGCTTCGAGTTCATCACCAACCAGGGCATCGAGGAGATGGACATCAACATCAAGGACCTGTTGCCCAACCTCTTCGGCCAGAAAACCAAGCGGCGGAAGATGAAGGTCTCCGAAGCCCTCGAATACCTCACCCAGGAAGAGGAGCAGCGCCTGATCGACATGGACCAGGTGCAGCGCCAGGCGGTCGAACGGGTCGAGCAGGGCGGCATCATCTTCCTGGACGAGATCGACAAGATTGCCGGGCGCGAGGGCGGCCACGGCCCCGACGTGAGCCGCGAAGGCGTCCAGCGCGACATTCTGCCCATCGTCGAGGGCACCACCGTCAACACCCGTTACGGCATGGTGCGCACCGATCACATCCTTTTTATTGCCGCCGGCGCTTTCCACGTCTCCAAACCCAGCGACCTGATCCCGGAACTGCAGGGGCGGTTCCCCATCCGGGTCGAGCTGGACTCGCTGACGCTCGAGGATTTCGTCCGCATCCTCAAGGAACCCAAGAGCGCGCTCATCAAGCAGTACACCGCGCTGCTCGAGACCGAGGGCATTCACTTGACCTTCACCGACGAGGCGCTGCACACCATCGCCAGCCTGTCGGCGCAGGTCAACCAGGCGACCGAAAACATCGGCGCGCGGCGGCTGCACACCATCATGGAGCGGGTGCTGGACGAGATTTCGTTTGTCGGCGGCGAGGCCGAGATCAAGGACATCCTCATTGACGCCGCCTACGTCGAGAAGCAGCTCGACAGCATCGTGAAAGACCAGGATCTGTCGCGCTATATCCTCTAGCAGTCAGCAGGATGGCCGAGGGCACGCAGCCGACTGACCTAGGGGGCGCGAAGTGGCGCGGGCTTATCGCTTATCGCTTATTGCTTATCGCTTGCTCCTCATCGCTAATCGTTTTTTCCTCCTCCTGCGCACAGGTGGGCCCGGTGCTGCCGCCGAGCGCGCATCTGCCGCAGCCAGTGACCAACTTCAGCGCGCGACGGCAGGGGCCGGAAGTCCGGCTGGCGTGGACGGCGCCGCAAACCACCACCGCCGGAGAAAAACTCGCGGCCCCGCCCGCGTACGCGCTGTGCGTGTGGCCGGGGCGGGTGCTCTCGGCGCCGGCTATTGCCGCCGGGCCCGGCGCAGCTTCGCCGCGCACGCCGCTGGCGCCGCCGCCCTCGGCGCTAGCGCCCGTCCCCGAGCAGGTGCCCTCGCCACCACCGCCGGCCGAGGCCGCCCGCGTGCCCTCCGGGGCGGTGATGCCGGCCTGCCCGCAGTTGCTGCCGCTCACGCCCCAGGGCGCGGTCGCGATCCAGGCCTCGGTCCGGCTGCGGGCGCCGGCCGGGGCGCGGGGCGGCGGCTTTGTCACCTTGGCGCTGGCCGCGCGCAATCGGAACGGGGCCAGCGCGGGGTGGTCGAATCCCGCCGTCGTGCCCCTCACCCCGGTCGCGCCCCCGCCCCGGCTGCTCACCGCCACTCCGACGGCCGAGGGCGTCGAGCTACGCTGGGCGCCGGCGAGCGCGCCCGCCGGCGCGGTGGCGATCTACCGCAACGGCCAACGCCTGGCGAGCGCGCCGGCCAACGCCAGCAGCTACCTCGACCGCAGCGCGCAATGGGGCGAGCGCTATGCCTACTGGCTGGTGGCCACCGCCGGTACGGGCGCGGCAGCGGTGAGCAGCGCGCCCTCGAACCGGCTGCAAGTCACCCCCGTGGACCATTTCCCGCCGCCCTCGCCGACCGGGCTGGAGGCCGTCCACACCCCGGCAGGCGTGGCGCTGTCCTGGAACGCCGGCACTGCCGCCGATCTCGCCGGCTACAACGTATACCGCGCCCCGGCCGGAACCGAGTCATGGCATAAGCTGAATCCGGCGCCGGTCGCGACCCCGGTGTATCAAGACCCGCAGGCGCCGGGCGGGGCGCGCTACCGCGTCACCGCTGTGGACCGATTTGGGAACGAAAGCCCGCCCAGCCCCCCCGTCACTCCACGTTAGCCGCGAATCACAGATGCTGTAGCCCCGGCGCTGCTGTGTCCATCACTGTATGCCCGTAGCACGCCGCCTAGCCAAAATCACAGATGCGCGGATGTGGGGCGGGTCGCCGACCCGCGCGCCGGCCGCCGGCCGGCGCCACGCGCCAGTTCGGGTAACGACAGCCACTGTGATCCTGCCCTAGTCCGCATTTCTCACCAACCCAGCCGCTGCCACGCGCGGTATAGCGCGCCCGTCTAGTCAATATGGAGTGACCGGCCCCAGTGCGCGGTGCGTGGGTTAGGCTTTGGTTCGTAGGAGCTAAAGTCCAGAGCCACAAGCGGAGAGGAGCCGGCCATGAAAGAGAGCGT
>JBOGKJ010000292.1:0-1594 GCA_050745565.1 Terriglobales bacterium
CCATCTTATCGCTCGGTTATCCCTGGCTGAACAATTCTCCAGTGGGGAGTTCCTCTCCACCCGAAATTGCGACTTTGATCCGCTCCGTGGGCGGTTCATCGCCCTCGCCTGGCGCCACAAAGCGGTCGCGGTCGAGCCCCTGCTGCAGGGTGTAGAGCTCAAAGTAGCGCCCGCGCTGCGCCAGCAGGGCGGCGTGCGCGCCGCGCTCCACGATGCGACCGCTTTCCATCACCAGAATCTGATCCGCGGCTCGGATGGTGGAGAGGCGATGGGCGATCACAAACGTGGTGCGCCCCTGCAGCAGATGCTGGAGCCCCTGCTGAATCATGGCTTCCGACTCCGAGTCGAGGCTGCTGGTCGCCTCGTCCAGAATGAGAATATCCGGGTTGGCCAGAATGGCGCGCGCCAGCGCCAGGCGCTGCCGCTGGCCGCCGGAAAGTTTCACGCCGCGCTCGCCCACCACGGTGGCGTAGCCGTTTTTGAAGCGCAGGGCAAATTCGTCCACATGCGCGATGCGGCAGGCGCGCTCGAATTCTGCCTCGGTGGCCTGCGGCCGCGAGAACCTGATGTTGTCACCGATGGTGCCGTCGAACAGGAACGAGTCCTGCATTACCACCCCGAGCCGCTGGCGGTACTCCTCGAGCCGGAGGCGGGAAAGGTCCTGGCCGTCCACGCGCACCATGCCGGTGGTCGGCGTATAAAACGCGGCCACCAGGCCAATAATGGTGCTCTTGCCCGCCCCGGAGGAGCCGACCAACGCCGTCACCGAACCCGGCGCGGCCTGCAGGCTGATGTCGTGCAGCACTTCCGGGCCGAGGCCGTCCCCGTCGGGATAGGCGAAGCTGACGCCATCGAAGACGATCGCGCCCTGAAAGCCCTCGAGCGGCTGCGTGCGACGCGGGTCGGCGTCCTCGGGGCGGAGTTCGAGCAATTCATGAGTCCGCTCCAGCCCGGCCATCGCCTCGGACAATTGCGTGCCAATGCCCACAATCTGCGCCAACGGCGCCATCAGCATCCCCAAATACAGGTTGAACACCACCAGGTCGCCGATCGTGATGGTGTGCGAAAGCACCCGCACCACGCCCATGTACCAGATCGCCGCGCCCACCGCGCCCACCAACACTTTGGCCGACAGGTCCATGGCGGCGGTGGCGTTCAGTGTCTGGAAGACGTTTTGCAGCAGCCGCTCGAGCCCGGCGCGGAACACCGCCGCTTCGCGCTCCTCGGCGCGATAGCCTTTCACCACCCGCACGCCGGCGATGGACTCGGTCAGCCGCCCGGTGACTTCGGCGTTGATCTTGCGGCGCTCGCGAAACACCGGCCGAATGGACCCGAACGAGTGCCGGATGCTGAAACTGAACACCGCCAGGAACGCCAGCCCCACCAGCGCCATGGCCACGTTGATTTCCAGCAGCAACACCAGCGCGATCGAGGCGGTGATGATGCCGCCGGCAAACTGCACCAGGCCAGTGCCGATCAGGTTACGCACCCCCTCGACGTCGCTCATGACGCGCGACACCAGCGCGCCGGTCGGGTTGTGGTCGTAGAAGCTGACCGGCAGCCGGGCGAGGTGTTGCTGCACCCGCCGGCGCAG
>JBOGKJ010000293.1:0-2779 GCA_050745565.1 Terriglobales bacterium
TCTCGCGGGAGTCGCACCGTTTGCACGGCGGGCAAAGTCGGCGCGAAGGGCTGCGAGGCCCGCGCCCCCTTGGGCTCGCCCGGCCCCGGGCCGGCGCTCCACAGCCCTTCGAGTGCGGGCGCGGCGCGGCGAGCGTCTCAGCGAGTAGGGGCAGGGGCCCGCGCCCGTCAATGTAGCGAGCGTCTCAGCGGGCAGGGGCCTGCGCCCGTCAATAGAAGCACGTTCAGCCGCGCAGGCGGTGGTAGAGGGCGGCCAGCTCGGCCAGGCTCAGCGACTCCGCCCGCGCCTGCAGGCCGGCGAGGCCGAGGCGCGGGCCCAACTGCTTGCGCTTCTGGGCAAACGCCCGGCGGAGGAATTGCATGAAGCCGGCCTCGTCCACGCCCAGCGCGGCGGCTTGGGGGGCGAACTCGAGCCGCACCAGCGTCGAGCTCACCTTGGGGCGAGGCCGGAACGCGCCCGGCGGCACTTCCAGCAGGCGGCTGATCCGGGGCGCATAGAACTGCGCGGTGGCCGTCAGCAGCCCGAAGGCGCGCGTCGCGGGCACGGCGGCGAGCCGGTCTGCCACCTCGCGCTGCACCATCACGGTGGCGTCGGTGATGGCGGCGGCGTGGTGGAACAGGTGCAACAGGATGGGGCTGGTGATGTAGTAGGGCAGGTTGCCGGCCACGCGCACGCGCGCGCCGTTGGCGAGCGCGGTGAGGTCCATCGTGAGCACGTCGCCGGCGCGGACGTCATAGCCCGCGGCGGCGAGGCCCGCGGCCAGCGCGCGGTCGCTTTCGATCACCAGCAACTGACGCGTTTGGCGCGCCAGTCGTGAGGTCAGGTTGCCCGGTCCCCCCCCGATCTCGATCAGGGTGTCGGCGGGCCCGATGGCCGCCGCCACGCGGTCGAGCCAGGCCGGCTGGTAGAGAAAATTCTGTCCTCGGGGAGCCTTCATGGCGGTGCGGTTACAATAATAAAGGTAGGGAGGAGAGCCATGGCCGCCAATGTCACCGAAATCACCGACGCCAATTTCGAATCCGACGTTCTGAAGTCTGACCTGCCCGTCCTGGTGGATTTCTGGGCGCCTTGGTGCGGCCCCTGCCGCATGATCGCCCCCCACGTCGAGGCGCTGGCGACCGAGTTGAGCGGGCGCATCAAGGTGGGCAAGCTCAACGTGGACGACAACATGCGCACCGCGACCACCTACAACGTGCTCAGCATTCCCACCCTGCTGTTGTTCAAGGGCGGCCGCGTCGAGGAGCAGATCGTCGGCGCCGTCAGCAAGGACAACCTGAAGCGCGCCATCGAACGCCACCTGCAACCGGCGCCGGTGCTCTGAGCCGGCCGCCGCTCCGGCCAACCGGCGTTGCTGAAAATTTCATGCGCTCCAACTGTGTAGTGATCGTGGGCGCCCAGTGGGGCGACGAGGGCAAGGGCAAAATCGTTGACCTGCTGGCGGCGCACTTTCCCTGGGTGGCCCGCTACCAGGGCGGCCATAACGCCGGCCACACGGTCGTCATCGGCGGCCGCAAATTCGTGCTGCAACTGATCCCCAGCGGCATCCTCCGGCCGGGCACGCAGGCGGTGATCGGCAACGGCGTGGTGGTGGACCCGGAGGCGCTGCTGGCCGAAATCGCCACCCTGGAAGAGGCTGGCGTCACCGTCGCCGGCAAGCTCCACCTCTCGCGCCGCGCCCACGTCATTCTGCCTTATCACCGCATGATCGAGTTGGCGGCCGAGAGCGCGCCCGGGCGCATCAAGATCGGCACCACGTCGCGCGGCATCGGGCCGGCCTATGAGGATAAGATGGGCCGCCGCGGCTTGCGCATCGAAGACCTGTTCGACCGCGACCTGCTCCGGGCCCACATCAGCAACGCGCTGGCAGAAAAAAACGCCGTCGCCGCGGCGCTCTACGGCTCCGCCCCGCTCGACGCGGGCCATATCTTCGAGAGCTGCCTCGCCGCCAGCGAGCGCATCCGCCCCTTCGTCGCCGACACCGCGCTGCTGCTGAACCGCGCCGCCGACCGCGGCGAACGGATCCTGCTCGAGGGCGCCCAAGGCACGCTGCTTGACATTGACCACGGCACCTATCCCTTCGTCACCTCCTCCTCGACCACCGCCGGCGGCGCCTGCATCGGCACCGGTCTCGCGCCCACGCGGATCGCGGCCGCCATCGGCATCAGCAAGGCCTACTGCACCCGCGTTGGCGGCGGACCGTTTCCCACCGAGGCCGCCGGCGCCACCGCCGACGAGCTGCGCCAGCGCGGCAACGAGTTCGGCAGCGTCACCGGGCGTCCACGGCGCGTCGGGTGGTTCGACCTGCCGCTGATGCGCTATGCGGCGCTGCTGAACCAGCTCGATTCGCTGGTGATCACCAAACTCGACGTGCTTGACCGATTGGAGCGCATCCCCATCTGCGTCGGCTACACGCTCGACGGCCGCGCCGTCGAGGCTATCCCGGCTGCCGCCGCCGACTGGGAGCGGCTCGAGCCGCAGTACGAGAGCCTGGCCGGTTGGCAGTCACCGACCGAAGGTATCACCGATTACAACTCACTCCCGCAGCGCGCCCGCGATTACCTCGCGTTTTTGGCGTGCGAGCTGCGGCTCGATATCGGCCTGATCTCGACCGGACCCGAGCGCGATCAGACCATCCTGCGCCCGGAGAGCCGCATCGCCCAACTGCTCGAAACCGCGCATGGAACACACCGCACAACTGGTTGAGCAGGGCAGGGAATTCGCCCGCCAAGAGAAACACGCCAGCGCCCTCGCCGCCTACAACGAGGCGCTGCGCCTCGAC
>JBOGKJ010000294.1:0-3565 GCA_050745565.1 Terriglobales bacterium
CAGCAGGGCGGCGGGGGCGTGGTGGGCGGCGCGGCGGGCGGGCAGTAGCGCGGCCAGGGCTGCGGCCAGGGCGACGGCCGCGAGCGCCAGCAGAAAGCTGGCCGGGTCCCAGGGGCCGACCCCATAGAGCAGCGTGCGCATGAGGGCGGCCAGTGCCGCCGCCAGCCCGAGTCCGAGCGCGAGGCCGGCCGCCACCCAGCGGCCGGTCTCGCCCATCGCGGCCCAGACCAGGGCGCGCGGGGTGGCTCCGAGCGCCAGCCGGATGCTGGTGTCGCGCTGCCGCTCGAGTGCGCGGAACGAGGTTACGCCGTAGACGCCGACCGCGGCCAACAGCAGCGCCAGCCCCGCAAAGCCCGTCAGCAGGTTGGTCTCGAAGCGGCGGGCGCCGGCGGTGGCGGCGGCCACCGCCGCCATGTCGGTGGCTTCCTGGGCGCCGGGCGCTGCGCCGAAGCCGGCGAGGGCCTGGTGCAGGCGGCGGCTGAGCGCTGCCGGGCGGGCGCCGGCCCGGGCGCGGACCATGATGGTGGCGAACTTCACCGGCATTTGCGCAAAGGGCAGCAAGGCCTCGGGTCTGGCGGGCTGATCGAGGCCGTCCTGCTTGATGTCGGCCACCTCGCCGACCACGGTGCGCCACGCTCCCATGACGTGCAGCGTGCGGCCCACCGGGCGCCCGGCGGGCCACAGCCGCCGCGCCAGCGCCTGGTTGACGATGGCGACCGGAGCGGAGCCGGCACCGTCGGCGCTGGAAAAGTCGCGGCCGGCCACCAGCCTGGCGCCCACCACGGAAAAATAGCCAGGCGTGGCGAAGTTCATCTCGGCCCAGGGTTGGTCGCCTGCAGGCAGCATCGGGGCCGGGCGGGTGTAGTACTGCGAAGTCCACATGGCGCCCTCGAGCGGGGGCTGCATAATCGCCGCCGCGCTGGCGGCGCCAGCGAGCGAGCCCGCCTGGGCCAGCGCGGCGTTGATCCAGGCTTCGCAACCGGCGCCCGAGCACTGGGTGCTGACCTTGGCCGCGAACAGGTGGCCGGGATTGAATCCGGGGTCGGCGGCCAGGGTGGCGGCCAGGCTGCGCAGCAACAGGCCGGCGGAGACTGCGAGCGCCAGCGCCAGCGCAACTTCAGCCACCAGGAACCCCCGCAGCGGCGCACGCCGCACCGGCCGCGCGCTCTGCCCCACGCGCGCCGTCGGCGCCAGCGCGAACAGCACCACGCTCGCCAGCGTGACGATCAGCGTGAACCCCAGCACGCGCGCATCGAGGCGCATGCCGGTGAGGTTCGGCACTCCGGCGGGAGCACGGGCGGCGACCAGCCGCATCACGGCCGCGGCCAGCCCCGCGCCTGCCACGCCGCCCATCGCGGCCAGTACCAGGCTCTCCGCCAACAATTGGCGGCGCAGCCGCCAGGCGCCGGCGCCGATCGCCGCACGCACCGCCAACTCCGGCTTGCGCGCCTCCAGACGCGCCAACAACAAGTTGGCGAGATTGAAGCAGGCCAGCAGCAGCATCAGCCCCGCGCCGGCAAACAACAGGTCGAGCGTCCCCCGCAGCCGGCCCAGATACTCCGACCGCAGCGGCTCCGCTACCGCCCCCATGCCGCGGTTGGTTTTGGGGTAGGCGGCGGCCAGCCGTGAGGCAATCGTCGCCAACTGCACCCGCGCCGCCGCGAGCGTCACGCCCGGACGCAACCGCGCCACGCCCTGAATTCCCGGATGAATTTCGCGGTCGTCATAGCCGGGGACGCCGGTCATTGCATCGAGCGATACGTAGAACTGCGCTGGCGTCAGCCAGAATTTGAACCCGGGAGGTAAAATACCCACCACGCGCACGGCATCGGGCGCGCTCCCCATGGTCTTGCCCACCATCGCCGGGTCGGCGCCCATCCTCTTCCAGAGTGCATAGCCGAGCAGGATCTCAATCGGGCCGCCAGGGTTTGGCGGCCCGGCGCTGAAGTCGCCTCCGCGCCAGGGATGAATGCCGAGCATCGGGAACAGCGACGGGGTGACGTAGCTGAAGGTGGCCGTGGCCTGGTCCACGCCCAAGTTCGAGGTGCCACCGAACGCGTACGCGCCGACTGCCGAAAACACCGTGTTTTGCGCCCGCCAGTCGCGGTAATCGGGCAGCGATAGGTTGAGGTTGCTGCCAGCGTTGCGCTCGTGCAGGCTGACCAGTTGACCGACGCCGGGATAGGGCAGCGTCTGCAGCAGCACCGCATCCAGCGCGCTGTAAACCGCCGCGCTGGCGCCGATGCCGAGCGCCAGCGTCACCACCGCCGCCACCGCGAACCCGGGCGAACGCCGCAGCATCCGCAGGCCGATGCGCGTGTCGCGCCGCCAGTCGCGGACCCAGCCCAGGCCCTCGGCGGCGAGCGTGCGCTCGCGCAGGCGCAGGTCATTGCCAAAGCGGCGCTCGGCGTGCTGACGCGCCGCGGCGGGCTCGGCCCCCGCACGCCGCTCGAACTCGGCGCGCAGCGCCCGGTGGGTTTCCAGCTCTTCGCGGATCGCCCGCTCGCGCCCCGCCAGCCGCGCCGCTCCGCTCAACCACCGCCCCAGGCCGCGCCTCCATACCATAGTTGTCTAGGTTACGCGCCCCGCTGGCCGCGGTCAAGGGCCGGAGCGGCCGCGCGCGGCAACTTGCAGAGGCCACGCCTTTTGCACCGCGGGCATAGCCGGGGCGAAGGGCAGCGAACGCCGGGTGGTCGTAACGCGGCAACTGGACGCGCCCTGAGCAGAGCGGGCGCGCGTTGCCGGCAGGCGAATTCCGGGCGTCATGGAACGGGCGGCCGCGCAGCCCCATCCGACTAGACTTAAACTAGTCGTATGGAAAAGATCGGGTTGTTCGACGCCAAAACGCACTTAGCAGCACTGGTCCAACGAGTCGAGCGGGGCGAGGAGTTCGTGCTCACCCGGCACGGCGCGCCGGTGGCGCGCCTGGGGCCGCTGGGGGCGCCCATGCGGCCGGATCGGGCAGAAATCATGCGGCGCGCGCAGCAGTTGCGCACCGGCAGGCGGCTGGCGGGGGTCAGCATCCGGGATCTGATCCATTCGGGGCGCAAGCGCTGATGCGGATGGTGCTGGACGCCTCGGTGGCGCTGTGCTGGTGTTTCGAGAACCAGATGAACAGCTACGCGGAGGCGGTGGAGGCGGCTGTGGGGCAAGGGGCGGCACTGGCGGCGCCAGCAGTGTGGCCGGTGGAGGTGGGCCAGGCGCTGGCGCGGGCGGAGCGGCTGAGGCAGATGTCAGCGGCAGCCGTGGAAAAGTGGGTTGAGATCTTTGGCAGCCTGGGAGTGGAAATAGAGGCGGTCGGCATCGGTGGGGTGCTGGGGCCAGTCCTGCGCCGGGCCCGCCGAACCGGCCTCAGCACCTACGATGCTTGTTATCTCGAGCTGGCGGGGCGCCGGGAGTGGCCACTGGCGACGTTGGACGAGCAACTGCGGCGCGCGGCA
The DNA here is from genome assembly GCA_050745565.1 of Terriglobales bacterium. Classification (GTDB taxonomy): domain Bacteria; phylum Acidobacteriota; class Terriglobia; order Terriglobales; family SCQP01; genus SCQP01. The sequence continues at coordinate 3,441 of JBOGKJ010000294.1, forward strand.
AGGCGGGACGGCGTAGCGTTGTTTGAAGGCTGAGCCGCCCGACGCGGAACCTGTCGCGGGAGCCGCGCCGCTTGCACTGCGGGCAAAGTGGGCGCGAAGGGCCGTGGAATTCCGGCGGAGTGAAA
>JBOGKJ010000295.1:0-8080 GCA_050745565.1 Terriglobales bacterium
TGGAAGCCCTGATGGCTCACGACGACGGTGTAGACGTCCGGCGAGAGGTTCGACAGCGCATAGCGACCGGTGACGTCGCTCTGTAGGTTATAGGCATGATGCGTGGCGTTATCGGTGATGACGAGTGAGGCGCCGGGAATGGCGGCACCGGAGGGATCGGTCACGACACCGCTCAACGAACCGGTGGGGTTCGACTGCGCCCGCAGCCCCAGGCTCGCAACGGCAAAGAAACCACACAGAACCATCAGCGCGTACAGTTTTTTCACAACCACACCTCTCAGATGGAAGTACACACGACCAACGGCTAGGACTGTACCGTATGACAGAGCATAAATCAAGCTTTTTGTCATGGCATGATATCGCAATGACAGCGAAAGCCGACTCTGATGGTGCGCAGCGGAACGAGCCACGCCCAGCCAAGCGGGGGCGTGGGGCCTGCCACCGGCTGAGGCCAAGGTTTATCGTGGAGTGGATGCGGCTCTAGGCAAACGCGGCGCTCAGGCCAGCCGCGCAAAGGATGAACAAGAGCCAGAGGGCGAAGATGGGCCAGAAGGCGCGGCCGATTTTTCCCTTCTTGCCGCTCAGGCTGGCGATGCTGACGGCGAGCAAGGTGACGATCCAAATGGGAAAAACACCGATGTGACCGGCCAGATTGTAGAGGAAGGCGCTGGTGGTGGATTTATCCAGGTAGAAGCCGATGTTGGTGCCCAGGGGGTTGACGAAGTTGAAATTGCTGGGGTCGGCCATCAGGGCCAGAACCAACATGGTTAAGAGCCCCATCAGCGTTTGCGGCAGGTAGGCGTGGCTGGCGACCGCGAGCGACTGTTTGTAGCGGCCCTCCTGCCCCAAAAGGAAATTAGAGATGGCGAGCACAATCGCGCCCATCACCAGCAGAAATGCGATCAAACCGACGGGGACGAGATACACCGAGAAATGGTAGAACTTGGCGCTGGTGTTGATGGCGGTCTGGAGCTGATCGGGGCTCATGGCGGCGGCGCGCGAGCTCTGCATGAGGACCTGCTTGCTGAGCGTATAGACGCCGACGCGGCGCATCATGAGCTCGATGTAGGCGATGCCGATCACGATCTGGACGCACCAGCAAAGGATGAAATGCGGCTCGCGGGCGATGTCCTCAAAACAGGCGCCGGGGGCATAGAATGCGGCGAACAGGCGGGTCAGCGAGGACATCTGGCGGGGGGTGGGGGCGGCGGGCGCGGTGGACGAGGAGGTGGCCATGCGCGCGATTATAACCGGAAGGAACGCGCCAGTAGAATCAAAGCCGTGCGGCCGCGGCCGCCGGGGGCGGCCAGGGGGGCAGGGCGTCCAGGAGGGCGCGGGTGAGCGGGTGCTGCGGCGCCGACAGGAGCGAGGCAGGGGTGCCGCATTCCACGATCGTGGCGCCGTCCGGATGCGGCGCGAGCACCGCCAGGCGATCGGCAAACAGGCTGGCCTGGGCGAGCTGATGGGAGATGAGCAGGCAGGCGATGCCATCGGCGCGCTGGAGACTGGCCAGCAGCGAGAGCACCTGGAGGGCGGCCGGGGGATCGAGGCTGGCGACGGCCTCATCGGCCACCAGCAGCCGCGGGCCGACGGCCAAGGCGCGGGCAATGGCCACCCGCTGACGTTGCCCGCCGCTCAATTCCCCGGGCCAGCGGGCGGCGAGGCCGAGGTCGAGGCCCACGCGTTCCAGCCAAGGCGCGGAATGGCGGCGGCGCCAAGCGGCGCGATGCCGCCAGGGCGGCCGCGATTGCAATTCCAGGCCCTCGCAAACAGCGTCGGCGACCCGCATGGTGGGATCGAGCGAGCGATCGGGATCCTGATAGATCAATTGGGCGTGGGGCCGCAAGCGACTGAAAGCGGCGGGTGGAAGCTGAGCGATGCGTTCGCCGTCCCAGGAGACCGCGCCCGCCGCAGGCGCAATCAGTCCGGCCGCCAGCCGGGCAATGGTGGTTTTGCCTGCGCCCGAGGGACCCACCAACGCCACCATCTCGCCGGCAGCGACCGCGAGCGAAATTTGGCGGACGATGGTGCGGCCGGCGACGGCAGCACTTACGCCTTCCAGCTCGAGGACAGGTTTGGCGATCATGCCCCGCTCCCGGCCACCAGTCGTGGCTGAGCGACCACCAGGGCGGCAGTGGCGGGGTGCCGGGGGGCGGAGAACACCGCAGCCGCACTTCCCTGCTCCACCACACTGCCCGCACTAAGGACGACGACCCGTTCGGCGACCGCCGCGGCGACCGCAAGGTCATGAGTGACCCAGAGCAGGGCGAAGCCGCGTTCGGCGCGCAGCCGGCGCAGCAGCAACAGCAATTGGGCCTGGTGCAGGGCATCGAGCGCCGAGGTGGGTTCATCCGCCAGGAGCAGGGCCGGGCGCCGCACCAGCGCCATAGCGACGAGCAGGCGCTGTTGCATGCCACCGGACCACTGGTGGGGATAGGCGGCGGCGCGGCCTGGATCCAAGCCGACGGCTTCGAACGCCTGCGCCAGCGACGCCGGATCCGCGGGTTGACCAGCGGCGACCAGGCATTCGCGCAGATGCTGGATGGCAGTGCGGCGTGGATCGAGCGCGGCCAGGGGCTCCTGCGGGATCCATCCGATGCCGCGTCCGCGCAACAGGCGCCATTCGGCGTGCGAAAAACCGAACAAGTCGCGTCCCTGCCAGCGGCGCTCTCCGGTCAGGATCGCCTGCGGAGGCAACAAGCCCATAATGCCGCGCAGAAGCGTCGTCTTGCCGCTGCCGGAAGCGCCCACCAAGGCGATCGCCTCACCCGCAGCCAACTGGACACTGACATCGTGCAGCAGCGCGGTCCGGCCGATGGCCACGCCCAGACTGCGAAGTTCGAGCAGTACCGGCATCAGAGCTCGCGGCGGAGGAAGCGGGTCATGAGCCAGGCGTCGGCGTATTTGAACGGCGCACGGCCGATGGTGTAGTGACCGCAGGGCAACGCGTGCGCCTGGGAAGGAAGGTGGAGGCGAGCGAATTCCGCCAGCACCTGACGCGAGAACTCAGGCAGGAAGCAAGGATCGTAACGCGCCCACAACAGCAGATTGCGTTTGGGCGCGAGGGCATGCGTAAGGGCGAACTGCTCCAAATAGCTGGCGGGGCTGATCGTGCGCCACGCCTCGCGCAGTTGGTCCTGGGAAATATGCGGCTCCAGGCTGGCGCGGACGTGGGCCGTCGCCAATCCGGTCCAGACCACGTCGCCAAAATACTGCGAGACGTGATTGAATACGTTGACACGCAGGCGGGCATCATGGGCGCTCGCCAGCAGCGCGTAGCAGGAACCCAGGCTGGTGCCGACGATGCCGAGGCGCGTATAACCCTGGCACTGCAGCCAATCGAGGCTGGCCCGGATGTCGCATACGGCCTGGCGGGCGGCATGAATGGTGCGTCCGAGATTGGAGTCGACCGCGTACTCGGCGCGCCGGAGTGAGCGCGGCATGCGCCCGTCGTGGTAGGGCATGCTGACACGCAAGGCCGCAATCCCGGCGCGCTGGAAGATGCGGCACAGTCCGATGTGGCTATTTTCGTCCGCATTCCACTGGGCGATGACGACCACGGCGCGGCGTGGCGCGGAAGCGACGGCTGGAAACCATCGCGCCAGCACCTGTTGATTTTCCGGGTACGGCGACGCGACCGGAGACGCGAAGCAGAGCATGCCACGGTGGAGATCGAAGCCGGACACCGGCGGGTAGCTGAAAAATTTTTCGCTTGCGGCCAGGACGCGCTCGTTCCATTCCCGCAATCCCGGAAGCACCGCGGCGGCGGGAGCCAACGGCGGTGCGGGAGCTACACCGTTCATCGGGGTTTGCCGGAGCCACTCGGTGCCCCAGTCGAAGGGCGTAAGGCGGCGGTCCTGATCCACGCGGTTGAGACGGCGTTCCCAGGCCAGAATCCAGCGAGCATAGGGATTTGGCATTACGATTGCAGTAGTTCAGCTTAGGATCTCAAGATGGGCGTCTTTGGGGCACGTGCCACAAACGCTCCTGGCAGATTTTACCCTTTGGAGGAAGCAATGCGCATTCGCAAGTTGGCGGTCACCACGGTGGCCCTGGGGCTGAGTTTGGCATTGGGAGGATGTTCCAAGAGTAGTGCCGGCAACAATGATCAGGCGCTGACGGCAGCAGTGCAAAGCAAACTCACTGCCGATCCTGCGCTCAAGGGCACTGGCCTCACGGCCAATGTGGAGAACGGGGTCGCCACGCTGACCGGCACCGCCAGCAGCGACGCCGAGCGCACGGCAGCGGCCATGGACGCGCAAGTGCCGGGCGTGACCCAAGTCAACAATGAGATTGCCACGAATACGCCAGCCAACGGGGCGACGGTGGCGCCCGGCGCCGGCATGAAGGCGGATACCCACGCGGCGAGATCTGCGCCAGCCAGCAGCAGCGCCATGATGGCGATGCACGCCGCGGCTCCGGTGGAAGTGGAGGCAGGCACGCCCATTTCCATCCGGCTCACGCAGCCGTTAAGTTCGGCCACCGCAAGCGCGGGTCAAAGCTTCGACGCCACCGTGGACGCACCCATTCTGGTCAATGGGGCGGTTGCGGTTCCGAAGGGCGCGTTGGTGACCGGGACGGTGGCGGCGGCCGACAGCGCCGGCCATTTCAAGGGACAATCCCGGCTGGTGCTCAAGCTGTCGCAGTTGAGCTATGACGGCCAGAGCTACGATCTGAGCACCCAATCGGTGACGCGGCTCGCCTCGTCTCGGGGCAAGCGGAGTGCCATCGCCATCGGCGGCGGCGCGGCACTGGGCGCGGTGATTGGCGCGCTGGCGGGTCATGGCAAGGGCGCGGCCATCGGCGCCGCTGGCGGCGCCGGGGCGGGCACGGCGGCCGAGGCATTGACCAAGCCGGCCGAAGTCGCGTTGCCCGCGGAAACGGTGCTACGCTTCCACTTGGCCTCAGCTCTGCAGGTAGTTCCGGCGGCGAGCGCGCACTGATTCCGCATGGCTTGCGCCATGCGGAAGCGATTAGCTGTTAGCGATTAGCGATTAGCAATTGGCGCCGGCCGGCGGGCGGCGCGCGGGTCGGCGACCCGCCCCACGGGAGGTGGCGCCGGTCGGAAGGCGGCTGAATCTGCCACACCAGGCAGAAAGGAAGCGAGGGCGGGCCGAACTGTTGGTTCGGTCCGCCCTCGCTGTGAATAGCGCAGGTTGGACTAGTTGCCGGAGCCGCCCTGGAGGGTTTTTAGGGCCGCCTTGGCGTTGGCGGAGTTGGGGCCATCAGGGGCGAGCTTGATGGATTTTTCCAGCGCATCGATGGTACCCGGCAGCGGCGTCAGCTTGCCGCCCGGCCCGGTGGTCGCCTGGCCCAGCATGCAGATACCCTTGTAATACCATGCGTCGGCGTTAGCGGGATCGAGCACCAGCAACTTGTCAAAGGCAGCGCCAGCCGCCTGCATATTGCCCTGGTTCATGAGGATGACGGCGGAGTTGTACATGGCCATTTTGGCCTGCTTGGGGTCCATCTGGGCAGCCTTGGCGAATTCGGCATTGGCTTCGTCAATCTTCCCGGACTTGGAAAGCACGGTGCCGAGATTGATAAGGTAGCCGGCATCGGTCGGCTTGAGCGCGATGGCTTTTTGATAGGCGTCGGCGGCCTTGTCATACTGCTTGGCCGCCTCATAATCGTTGGCCAGGTTGGCGTAGAGGATGTCATGCTTCTGATCGAGGGTCACGGCCTTTTCCATCACCGCAATCGCCTGATCGTATTGCTTGGCTTCGACGAACTCCTTGTTCTGCGCCAGCAGGCCGTTGAGGGTACCGAGCTTTTTGTTTTTGTCTTCCTGCTCTTTTACCTTTTTCTCGTAGGCAGCGGCTTCTTCCTTGCTCATGCCGGGCGGCGGCGCCTCACCGGCCTCGGCCGCAGCAATGACCTTCAAGTTGACGTCGAGTTGGATCGCCTGGCCCAGGTGAGTCTGGATGCCCTTGTTCAACTGGACGATCTGGGTGGCGCCGGGCACGGCGAGGCTCATGTCGTAGGTGCCAACGGGGAGCGAATAGATCCCGTAGTCGCCTTTTTTGTTGGTCTTGACGGTGTACTTGGCGGGCATGTCAGTGCGAGCAAAGGTGATGACGCCATTGGCGAGGGGCTTGCCTGTGGTGTCGAGAATGCGGCCCTTGATGCCGCCAGAGAACTGGGCCAGGGCCGGCAGAGTGAGCAGGGCGGCGACCACCGCCGCGCTCATAAGCCCGCCACGCATTTGTTTGATCGTCAGCATGAGATCTCCTCGGCGTAAGGGATGGGATCGCGAGCGCCGGCTTCGTCAAAGGCACTCCGCCGCAGCCGACAGCTATCACACCGTCCGCACGCCAAACCTGAATTTTGGTAACAAGACCACGATAATGGAAACGGGGCGTTCAGTTCAAGCCCAAGCCGGACAATGTCAGCTTTGGAAAGATGCAAAAGGGGCGCGGCGACCTGCACTCTGCCGCTGCGGGTTCCAACCTGCAACAGGGCGTTGAAGGCCTCATAGTAGGCGGGCCGGCAATCGGGGTAGCCGGAACTGTCGGGCGCGACGGCGCCAATCATGACGGTTTCGGCACCCAACACCTCCGCCCACGAAACCGCCGCAGCCAACAGATGGGCGTTGCGAAAAGGGACGTACGTGGCCGGGATGGCCGAGGGGTCCACTCCGGAAGTGGGAACCGGCAAATTGGCGTCGGTAAGGGCGGAGCCCCCGATTTGGCGAAAGATCGGGAGTGTCGTGATCAACCGACGTTGAACCCTGAAGAAGCCGGCAATGTCGTTGAAGGCCTGCTGCTCGCGTGCCGCAGTGCGCTGGCCATAGTCAGCGTGCAGAAACACGGGATCGAAATCCCTGACTGCGAGCGTGGCGCAGACGCAACTGTCCATGCCGCCACTGACCAAGACCACCGCGATGGGTTTACCCGATGACACGTTCACACGGCATGCAGCGCGGGGTTCCAGATGAACTTGTGAATCTGGAGGTTGAGGCGCGCGGGGACAGCGTCTTGCAGCATCCAGGCGGCCAGATCGGAGGGATCAAGCAGGCACTGACGGGCGCTGCGCTCGCCGGCCGCATCCTGGCGAAAAGCGGGAGAAAACAGCAGCGTGGGTGAAGCGCCGTTCAGGCGATGGCGGGCAATAAAGGCGCGGGCAAAATCGTAATCGTCGCGATCCGCGAGCACGAACTTAAGTTCGTCCCAAGGCTGCAGCCGCGCCAGATTGGACTCCAGGAAGGCACCGGCTTCACCGCTGGCAGGGCACTTGACGTCCACAATTTTCACGACGGCAGGGGGCACGATGCTCAAATCACGTTCGCCGCTGGTCTCAAGCATCACAGTGAAGCCGCCGTCCAGCAGCGCCTGGGCCAACTCCGCCACCGGCGCGGGCTGCAAGAGAGGTTCGCCGCCGGTGATCTCGACCAGACGGCAGTGGAAGCGATGAACCACCGCCAAGACGTCGGGAATGGACATGCGCTTGCCGCCGTGGAAGGCGTATTCGGTGTCGCACCAGCGGCAACGCAGATTACAGCCGGTCAGCCGGACGAAGACGCAAGGCTCACCGGCGCGGGTGGATTCGCCCTGCAGAGAATGAAAGATCTCGGTGATTTGAACTGCAGTCACTCGGAATAGGCGGCCGAGGTGCGGTCGGTCTCAAAAACACGCACGGACTTGACCTGAATGCCGGTGGGACCGCCGCGGTTGGACTGGGTCCCTTCGAACTGATCGCGCAAACCCTCGTACAGATACTTCGCCAGGTTTTCCGCCGAGGGATTGATTTCGAGGAACGGAACGAGGTCGTTGAGGTATTGATGGTCGAGGCGATCGGTCAAAAGCCGGATCATGCGCTTGAGCTCGGTGAAGTCATAGAGCAAGCCGATGCTGTTCAGCTCCGGCCCGGCGAGGCAAACCACGGCGCGGTAGTTGTGGCCGTGAGGATTCTCACACTTGCCACGATAGCCGCGCAAGGCATGCCCAGAGGAGAAGGACTCTTCCACAACGATTTCGAACATGGAAGAGTTCATTGTAGCGCCTAGAGGCATTGACGGGCGCGGGCCCGTGATCGCTGAGACGCTCGCAGCGCCGTGCCCGCACTCGAAGGGCTGTGGAGC
>JBOGKJ010000296.1:0-5745 GCA_050745565.1 Terriglobales bacterium
GTGTCGTGCTCGGCAATGATGAGATCGGGGCGCGGAAAGCGGGTATACAGGCCGTCGTTGAACATGGCGCGGGCGCCGTTGATGGTTTCCTCGGCCGGCTGAAACACGAGCATGAGGGTGCCGTGCCATACGAGGCAACTTGGACGCGCCCTGAGCAGAGCGGGCGCGCGTTGCCGCCAAGCGAATTCCGGCCGCAGCCCGACCATCGGGAGGGCGTCCTGAGAAGGGCGGCCGTGCCGCTCGCGGCGGAGTTTGACCATGGCTTCGGCGGCGCCGAGCAGCGCCGACATATGGGTGTCGTGGCCGCAGGCGTGCGCGACGCCGACGGTTTGGCCGGCGTCGTCCTTGGCGATGACGGGGCTGGCGTAGGGCAGCCCGGTTTGCTCGGTGACGGGGAGGGCGTCGAGCTCGCTGCGCAACATGAGGGTGGGGCCGGCGCCGTTGCGCAGCAGGCCGACGACTCCATAGCCGGTCCAGGCGGGGTTCTCGTATTTGCCGATGTGATCGGTGACGGAGTAACCAAGGGCGCGCAAGGGCGCCGCGACCAAGGCCGAAGGTTGGGCCTCGTGGTGGGAGAGTTCCGGGGTCTCGTGGAGATGCTTGTAAGTGGTCAGCAGGGCCGGGAGCTCGGCGGAGACCACAGGCGTGAGTGCGGCCTGCTGCGCGCCGCCTCCGATGGCGAGAGCGAGTGCAGCCAGGAGTATGCGCGTCATCATGGCAGATATCGTGACGGGTATGAGGGCAACGGAGTACAATGGCCGCCATGCGGAGATCCACCCTGGTGATTTCGGTCCTGGGCACGGCGGCGCTAGCGACGGCGCTGATGGCGGTGGCTCAAGACAATAACGACGCGTCGGCGACGCTGCGGGCGGAGGAGGCGTCGGGCTCGCGGGTGATGTGGATTATGCACGAGGTTGCCGACGTGCATGGGCCGCGGCTGACGGGCTCGCCGGGGCTGCAGGCGGCCGACCAGTGGGCCGTGAAGACGATGGCGAGCTGGGGGCTGGCGAACGCGCACCTGGAGGCGTGGGACTTTGGGCATCCGGGGTGGGCGAACACGCTGACCGAGGCGAACGTACTGGCGCCCTACCAGGCGGCGGTGGAGGTGCGGGCGCTGGGGTGGTCGCCAGGCACGGCGGGGCCGGTAACGGCGCCGGTGGTGCTGCTGCGGGTCGTCGGGCTGCATGCCGCCGGACGCGGCGGGCGAGGGAACGCGCAGCAAACGGCCGCGGCCCAGGCGGGCAGCGAGGCGCCGCCGATGGGGGTGGTGCGGAGGCCGGCGCCGCAGCCGACGCGGGCGCAGCTTGAGGCCTACCTGAACACGATGCGGGAGAAGGTGCGGGGCGCGATCGTGCTGGCGGGCGATCCGGTGGCGGTGCAGGAGGTGTTTTTCCCGACGCCGCTGCGGACGCCGGATGCGCAGTGGGAGGCGCGGTTCAGCGGGCGAGGGCGGGGCCGCGCCGGGCGGTTCGGGCGCGGGCGTGGGCCGGGGCTGGCGCCGGGGCAGTTGAGCCCCGATGATGTGGACTGGGCGGTGACGGAGTTTCTGGCGTCGAACGGCGCGCTGGCGCGGATCAACGATGCCGGCGAAGCCTACGGCGTGATCCGGGCGCAGGACGTGAGCGGCTACAACGAGGGTCCGAAACTGCCGGCGGCGACCATGGCGCACGCCGACTACGGGCGGCTGGCGCGGGTGGTGGCGGACGGCACGGCGGCGACGATGCGGCTGGAGTTGACAAACCATTTTTATCCGGAAGGGAAGACGGTGTACAACGCCGTCGGCGAGATCCGAGGCACGGACAAGGCGGATGAAGTGGTGATGCTCGGGGGCCATTTCGATTCCTGGGCGGGGGCGACGGGGGCCACCGACAACGGCGCGGGCTCGACGGTGGGGCTGGAGGCGATGCGGCTGCTGGCCGAGAGCGGGCTGAAGCCGCGGCGGACGATCCGGGTGGCGCTGTGGGGCGGGGAAGAGGAGGGGCTGTTGGGCTCTCAGGCCTACGTGGCGCAGCATTTCGGGAGCGCGGAGCAGCCGAAGGCCGCGTTCTCCAAGCTCGACACCTACATCAATTTGGACGACGGGACGGGCAAGCCGCGCGGCGCGGGCGTGTTCGGGCCGCCGGATGCGGCGGCACGGGTGGCGGCGATCATGACCGGGTTCCGGGGTTGGGGCTTTTATGGGGCGTCCGCCACCACCGGACGCAGTCTGGGCGGTAGCGACAACGGCAGCTTCAACCGCGCCGGACTGCCCGGGGTGGGCCTGGCGCAGGACCAGTTCGATTACGGCACCTACACCCACCATACGAACTTCGACACTTACGAACGCATCTTCGAGCCCGATATGCGGGAGGCGGCGGTGGAAGAGGCGTCGCTGGCCTACGCCTTGGCGATGGCGCCGCAGATGCTGCCGCGGCTGAGCGCGACGCAGATGCCGAAGCCGCAGCCGCTGGAGGTGTGGCCGGGGCGGCTGCAGCCGGCGGGCGTGCGCAGCCGCCAGTTGGCGAAAGACAGCGGCGGGCGGTAGGGGTGGGCCGCTAGCGACTTAGCCGTTAGCCATTAGCCATTAGGGATGCGGGCAGCCGCGCGGTGGTGACGGATGCGCAGCTGCCGGAGCGGGGCGGCGAGTGGACGATAATGGGGCGTGCGCACGGAGAGCGGGAAGCAGCGGATCATCACGTTCATGGAGCGGCTGGGGCGGGCAGTGGGCGGGCCGGGCCGCGTGTACTTGGTGGGGGGCGCGACGGCGGTGTGGTACGGGTGGCGTGACAGCACTATTGACATTGACCTGAAGGCCGATCCGGAGCCCGCGGGGCTGTTTGAGGCGATTGCGGCGCTCAAGGACGCCTTGGCTGTGAATGTGAGGTTGGCGAGCCCGGACCAGTTCGTCCCTGAATTGCCCGGGTGGCGGGAGCGGAGCCCGTTCATTGCGCGGGAAGGGATGGTGGACTTCCATCACTATGATCCGTATTCGCAGGCGCTGGCGAAGCTGCAGCGCGGGCACGATCGGGACCGGGAGGATCTGGCGGGAATGCTGCGGGACGACTTGATCGAGCGCAGCGGCGGCCGAGCCGCGGCTGATCCGCTACCCGGCGATTGACGCGCCCGGGTTTCACCGGGACGTGTCGGAGTTTTGCCATGGGTGCTGAGCCGGATCTGGGCGGCCTGCCGGGGGGCGCGCTGGTGGGCGCGGGGCTGGAAGACTTGCGCGCCGGGCGGCGCAGTGTGGGGGCGATGCTGGTTTCGATGGCGGCCGGGCGGTTGCGCGACCGGGGCGTGCTCGGGGATGGTGTCGTGTCGCTGGTCGAGCCGGAGCGGATGCTGTACGCAGCGCTGCGCGCGGAAGGCGGCGACGCCTATGCGCGGTACAACGCGCTGCGGCGGGAACTGGACAGTTTTCTGGCGGCGCTGGACCACCGGCGGCGGCGGGAGTGAGGGACGTGGGTCAATCGGCGGCGGCGCGCTCGAGGGCGGCGATGTCTATGCGCCGCATTTGCATCATGGCTTCAAAGGCGCGTTTGGCTTTGGCGGGATCGGCGCCGCCGATGAGGCGTATCAGTTGGCGGGGGACGATTTGCCAAGAGACGCCGAAGCGGTCCTTGACCCAGCCGCATTGCTCGGCCTCGGGGACGGCGGAGAGGGCGTCGGAGAGGCGATCCACCTCGGCCTGGGTTTCGACGTCCACCTGGAAGGAGATGGACTCGTTGAATTTGAATTGCGGGCCGCCATTCAGGCCGGTGAACGGCTGTCCGCGCAGCGTGAACTCGACCAGCAGCACGGCGCCGGTCTTGCCGGCGGGGTAATCGCCGGGCGCATGGCGGACCGCGTCCACGTGGCTGTTGGGGAATAGGGAGACGTAGAAGTTGGCCGCCTCTTCGGCGTCGCCATTGAACCAAAGGCAGGGGGTGATGCCGGGCATAGGGTTAGCTCCTTAACTAAATATACCGGGTCGCTCGCGGGAGTCGCGCCGTTTGCACTGCGGGCAAAATTGGCGCCACCTCCCGTGGGGCGGGTCGCCGAGCCGCGCGCCGGCCGCCGGCCGGCGCCAAGCGGCAGTTCGGGCGACCCCAGCTACCGTGATTCTGCCGTAGCGAGAGGCCGCTCGCGCCCCCCTTGGGCCGGGGCCGGCGCGGCCCTTCGAGTGCGGGCGCGGCGCTGCGAGCGTCTCAGCCAAGCAGAGGCACGGGCCTGCGCCCGTCAATTTGTTTAATTGGGCGGGTCCGTCACGGCGGTTTGGAGGATGACAGTGGCGAGGGGCATGGCGCCGAGATTGTAGGGCGTCCCGGGGCCGAGGGCGCCGGTGGTGGGGTCCGGGTCGAAGGCCAGGTAGCCGTTGGTTTGGGGGACGAGGAGCAGGTTGTAGAACCCTGTGATAACGCCGGTGGCGCCCTCGACGGGGAAAGGCGAGCCGACGACGGGCGTGAGGGTGCCGCTGACGCTGTCGCGCCTGTAGCCGGAAACGCTGCCGGGGTTTTCGGCGTAGACAGAACCGGCCGCGAGGGCCAAGGAAGAAACGTCCACGCCAGCGGGGTAGGGGGAGCCGGCGAGCGGGACAAGAGCGCCGCCGGTGCCGATGGCGAAGCCGGCGATGGCGGCGGCGTTGTGCAGGGCTACGTAGACAAAGCCGTACGAACAGAGGATGCCCTCCGGGCTGGACGCGGCAAGGGTGGGGAAAGGGGAACCGGCGACCGGCGCCAGGGCGCCGTTTGAGGCGATGGAAAATGCCGAGATGCCGCCCATCGGGTCGCCGGTGTTGGCCACGTAGAGATAGCTGGCATTGCCGCCCGCGGTTGAGCCTCCGGAGCAGGGGGATGAAGCGCCGGGACCGGCGGCGAAGGGCGACCCGGCGATCGGAGTGAGGGAGTTGTCGGAATTGATGGTGAAGCCAAAAATGGCGCCGCCGGAGCTGGCGACGTAGAGGTGGGGCCAGACGACGGCGATTTGCCCGGGCGAGCCCTGGGCGCCGGTGAGGGGATAGGGACCGAAGGACGCCGGGGCGAGGCCGCCGTCTTGCATGTTGATGGCATAGGCGCGGACGGCGTTGGCGGCGGGGTCGGCGACGTAGAGCGCGGCGACGCCCATGCCCAAGTTCCAGGCGAGGCCGATGCCGGCGCTGGCGGCAGGGCCGGGGGCCAGATGGGCGGCGCCGATGGCGGAGGAGCCGTTGGCGATGCGGGCGGCGGCCACGTCGCCGGCCGCGGTGGTGGCCCAGAGCAGGGTGCAGCCGCTGCAGGTCGGGGAGATGTAGCGCGAGCCACCGCAGGCGCTCAGCAGGGCGGCGAGGGCGCCGACGACAACGAAGCCCAGAAAACGCTGGCGCATAAGGCGCAGTGTATCACTCCGCGATGGCTGAACGGCGGGGCGCCCTCCCTTAGGCATTCAACCCGTGCATGGCGCGGGAGTCGCGCCGTTTGCACGGCGGGCGAAGTCGGCGCGAAGGGCTGCGAAAGTCCGGAGGGGTGAAAGCGCTACTAGCAGCCTGCCGGCCGGCGCCAGCTTCCGTGTGGGGCGGGGCGCTGACCCGCGCGCCGGCCGCCGGCCGGCGCCACGCGGAAGTTCGGGTGACCACAGCAACCGTTATTCTGCCGTAGTGAGATGCCGCTCGCGCCCCTCATTGGGCTCGCCGGGCCCCGGGCCGGCGCTCCACAGCCCTTCGAGTGCGGGCGCGGCGCTGCGAGCGTTACAGCCGAGCAGGGGCAGGAGCCCGCGCCCGTCAATGCGGCGCGGCCGCGCTGGTCTGCTATACTC
>JBOGKJ010000297.1:0-11350 GCA_050745565.1 Terriglobales bacterium
CTCGGCCTGGATCGCCGGATCGTCGCCGAAGCCGGCCAGCCAGTGCACGGCTGAGTCGGCCCGGAACCAGGTCCATTGCCGCTTGGCATAGTGGCGCTGCTCCAGTTGCGCTTCCTCGAGCGCCGCAACCGCGTCGGCGCCGCGCAGCACAATGTCCAGCGCCTGCTTGTAATTGTGGGAACTCCAAATCCTGAGCTCGGCAGGGTAGTGCGGCAGCAGCCTGCACGCCTCCTCCTGGATCGGACCGGCGAACATGGCTGCGGCGCGCCGGTTAATGCGCGCATAGAGCGCCGCACGCTCCGGCGCCAGCCCCAGCTTCAGCGCCTCCACCCCCGCCCACGGCGAGGGCGGCTGCTGCCGCCACTGCTCCGTCATGGACTCGCCGTTCAGCAGCCGCACCTCCAGCGCGCGGATGGCCTTGGCCCGGTCGCGCACCGCGATCCGCGCCGCCCGCTCCGGGTCCAGGCGCGCCAGCAGCCGGTGCAGTTGCTCGTCGGAGCGCCGCCGCAGCCGCTCCCGCAGCCGCTCATCCGCCGCCGGCGCCGGCGACAGCCCCTCGATCAGCGCCCGTAGGTAAAAGCCCGTACCGCCCACCAGCACCGGCATCCGTCCGCGCGCCGCCACCGCCTCAATCACCGGCCGGGCTTGGCGGGCATACTCGCCCGCCGTCCAAGGCGCGTGTGCATCAGCAACGGCAACCAGGTGGTGCGGCACGCGCGCCATCTCCGCCGCCGTCGGTTTGGCGGCGCCGGCGTCGAAGTCACGGTAGAGCTGGACGGAATCGAAGTTGACGATCTCGCCGCCGAGCGCGCCCGCCAGCGCCAGCCCCAGCGCCGTCTTCGCGCTGGCGGTCGGACCCGTCACCACGATGATCTGGAGCGGTGCCATTGAGGGAAAATCATACCATCCCGAGCCGCGTTTAAGCCTTCTTCCACTACGCCCACTAGCTTTGTACCTTCAGGGCTGCTGCTATACTTCTCCCAAGTCCGTAATCCTCACTCGACCGTAAGCAGGCGAGCCGTTGACTTCCGCAGCACCCTCATCCATACCTATCGCCGCACTGTGTCCGCAGCCGCTGCTTCGAGAGGCGCACGAGGCGCTCATGGGCGATGCGCCGGCGCTTTTGGCGGAGTGGAGGCGGCAGTACATGGCCAGCGCTTCGCTGCCGCGTTCGGCGCGCGTGCTGATCGCGCTGGAGCAATTGCTGTTGCCGCGGCCCGAGGCGCCGGGGGCGGGCCTTGAAGGCTGGTGGGAGCAGGTCCGCTACTGTGCCGCGCGGCTGGCGAAGCTCGGCATCCGGCTGGCGCAGGTCAATGAAGCGCTGGCGATGTTCCGGCCGCTGGCGGAGAAGCGTCTTCGCCGCCGCTTCGGCGAGCGCGCCGCAGTGGCAATGGAAGCATGGTTTCAACAGCAAACCGCGCTGGCGGTGGCCGAAGCCTTCGTCGCCTCGCAGTCCACCGCCGTCGATGCGCTGCTTGCGGTGCTGGACGCCGAGTTGGGCGCGGCGGGGCAGGCCGAGCTGCTGCAGAAGCTGCTGCAGCAGGCAGCGCAGCTATTTCCGCTGCGCTGGGGCGAGGTGCTGCTGCTCGACCGCCAGCGGCTGCGGCACGCCGCCAGCTACGGTCTGCGGCCGGGCATGATTCAGCACGCCGCTGGCGTAGGGCAGTTTTTTCAGCGGGTGCTGGAGCGCCGCACCCCCGGCTTCCTGCTCGATGCGGCCAATGATCCGCGCGTGGCTCAGCCCTACTTCCGCGCCCTGGAGGTGAAGTCGGTGTGGGCGGTGCCGCTGCTGGCGCCCCAGCGCGCCGGCGCGGGGGCGGCGGAGGCGCGGCCGGCGGAGGTGCTGGGGGTGCTGACGCTGGCCTTTGACCGCGTTTACGAGTGCCTGCCCCAGGAACGCGACCTGCTGCTGGCGCTGGCCGAACGCTCCAGCCTCGCCATCGAGCGCACGCGCATGCTGGAGCGGCTGGCGCGCGAACAGGCGCGCGTCACCGAGCTCTCGCGCCGCCTGCTGGACGCCCACGACGAAGAGCGGCGCCGCATCAGCCGCGACCTGCACGATGAAACCGGGCAGGCGCTGCTGGCGCTGCGCCTTTACCTGGAAATGGGCCTGCGCCAGGGCGAGCGCACCGAAATCCGGCGCTGGCTGCGCAAAGGGGTGGCGCTGGTGGACTCCAGCGTCGCCGAGCTGCGCCGCATACTCGCCCAACTGTCGCCGCTGTTGCTCGATGAGCTCGGGCTCGAACCCGCGCTCCGGCTCGAGCTGCGCCGCCTGCGCCTGCAGCAGCGCTGGCGCACGCGCTTTCAGTTCGCCGCCGGCCCCGAACGGCTCGACCGCGGCCTCGAAATACTGATCTACCGCGTGGTGCTCGAAGGCCTGCGCAACATCGCCCGCCATGCCCGCGCCCAGCGCGTCTGGCTGCGCATTGCGGTGGCGGACGGCCGCGTCGGCATCCTGCTGCGTGATGACGGCGTGGGCCTGCCCGCGGGCGGCGGCGAGCGTGTCATCGCCGGCCATTTCGGCCTGGTCGGCATGCGCGAGCGCGTGCGTCTTGCCGGCGGCGCGCTGCAGCTCAGCTCCGCGCCCGGCCAGGGCGTCAGCCTGCAACTCGAGCTCCCGCTTAAAACCCCGCCGGCGGCACTGGCCGCCCACGCTGGCTGAGATTTCTGATTCCTATGATGAAAATGCGCATTCTTCTCACCGATGATCACACCTTGTTCCGCCAGGGCCTGCGCCAGTTGCTGGAAGCCGAGTACGACATGCAGGTGGTGGGCGAGGCCCACGACGGCGGCGAGGCCGTCGCCCGGGCCAGCGAGCTCAAACCCGACATCGTGCTCATGGACATCGGCATGCCCGGCCTCGCCAGCTTCGAGGCCGTGCGCCAGATCCGCAAGCTGCGGCCGGAAACCAAAGTTGTCTTCCTCAGCATGTATGACGACGAGGACTACCTGCAGCAGTGCCTGCAGGCCGGCGGCTCCGGCTACCTGCTCAAGGACAGCCCCGCCGATCAGCTCATCGCCGCCATCCGCGAGGTGCGCCGCGGCGGCAAGTTCCTCAGCCCCCGCATCCTCTCCAAGCTGGTCGAGGACATCAGCGCACGCAACCCCGGCGAGCGCTTCAAACCCCGCCTCGCCACCCTCACTCCGCGCGAGCGCGAAACCCTGAAGTTCCTGGCTGAGGGCCTCTCGGTCAAGGAAGTGGCGGTCAAGCTCAAGCTCAGCACCAAAACCGTTGAGGCCCATAAGTTCAACCTCATGCGCAAGCTCGACCTGCACAACAAGGCGCAACTGGTGCTGTTCGCGGTCAAGTCGAAAATCATCTGCATCGCCTGACCGCGGCGAAGCGGAGAACGGCTGGGGCACACAAAAACGCCGCCGGAACCCGCCACCAGCGGAGCTTGGCGACGCCAGGGCGCCGGTAACGCGCTCAGGGCTCATAACAGGTTACAGAGCGACGCATGGGTTGGCCTAGTCCGCATTTCTCACAGTCGGGTCACGAAGCTCGCATCCAGGCGCGGCGCGCCCTAAAAAATGGGCGGCGATATCGAACGGCGAGCAGGACGCACTGTCTGGAGGTCGATGGCACCAGGGCAGGTGCTGCGCCGCCCATTTTTCTAGACGGGCGCGCTATGCCGCGCGTGGCAGCGGCTGGGTTGGTGAGAAATGCGGGCTGGCGGCGGCGCAGCGGCGAGGCCGCGCCGGGACCGCGCCAACCGGCGCCGCCGCGCTACACTGGCTGGCATGGATCGTCGGCGCTTCCTGACCGCAGCCGCGGCCGGCGCGGCGCTGGCGGCGCTGCCGGGGCGGGCCGCCGGTGGCGCCAGCGATGCGAGCGGCAGCGGGAGGCGTGGCAAAGCCGCACTGGGAGCCGCGCCGGTTGAAGCGCTGCCCTCGGCGCGCCAACTGGCCTGGCAGCGCGACCAGCGCGCGCTGTTCATTCACTTCGGCATCAATACTTTCACCGGGCGCGAGTGGGGCGACGGCCGCGAGTCGCCCCGGCTGTTCGCCCCGGCCGCGCTGGACGCCAGCCAATGGGCGCGGGCGGCGCGCGACACCGGCTTTCGCGCCCTTATCCTGACCGCCAAACATCACGACGGCTTCTGTTTGTGGCCGAGCCGGCTCACCCGCCACACCGTGGCGTCGAGCCCCTGGCGCGGCGGCGGCGGCGACGTGGTGCGCGAGTTCACCGATGCCTGCCGCACCGCGGGCCTGGGCGCGGGCCTGTACCTCTCGCCCTGGGACCGGCACGAGCCCAGCTACGGCTCGCCCGCCTACAACGACTTCTACTGCGGCCAGCTCGAGGAGCTGCTGACCGACTACGGCCCGCTACAGGAGGTCTGGTTCGACGGTGCCAATGGCGAAGGCCCCAGCGGCAGAAAACAGGTCTACGACTGGGCGCGCATCTGGGCCACGGTGCGCCGCCTGCAGCCCAACGCCCTGATCTTCTCCGACGCCGGCCCCGACCTGCGTTGGATTGGCAACGAGCGCGGCCTGGCGGGCGACCCCGACTGGGCCGCCGTCGATCCGGCCACGGTGCCGCTGCCGGGTGCGAGCGGCGCGGCGGTGACCGCGATGCTGGAGCACGGCGATCCGCGCGGCAGCGCCTGGCGGCCGGGAGAAGCCGACGTTTCGCTGCGGCCGGGGTGGTTCTACCATGCCGCCGAGGACGCCAAGATCAAATCGCTGGCGGAGCTGGTGGAAATCTACTTCGGCTCGGTGGGGCGCAACGCCAAGCTGTTGCTCAATGTGCCGCCCACCCCCGCCGGCCTGCTGCATCATGGCGACGTGGACCGGCTGGCGGATTTTGACCAGCGGCTGCACACGCTGTTCGATCCCTTCCGTGCAGTGCCCGGGAAGTGGCAGTGGCGCGGCACCCGCGGCGTGCTGGACTTCGGCCGTTGGCAGCCGGTGAGCCTGGCAAGGCTCGAGGAACCGGTGCAACAGGGCCAGCGGGTCGCGGCATATCGCCTGGAGGGTGAGGCGGCCGGCGGGCGCTGGGTCGAGCTCAGCCGCGGCACGACCATTGGCGTGTGTAAGCTCGACCGCATCGCGGCCGGTTCCTACCTGCGCCGGCTCCGCCTGAGGGTGGATTCCGCCCTGCTCCCGCCCCTGCCGCCGTTGCTCACCGTCTATGCGACCTGAACGAGGCCTCTTCGCGGGAGTCGCGCGGTCAAGTCCGAAGGGGAGTGCGCGCCGCAGTGCCCACCGAACGCGGCAACGTGGAGGCGCCCTGAGCAGCGCGGGCACGCGTTGCCGCCAAGCGAATTCCGGGCGCAGCCCGACCGCCGGGGCCCCCAAGGCGTTTGCCCGCATTTCTCACAGTCAGGTCGCGGCACTCGCGTCCAGGCGCGGCGCGCCCCAAAAAATGGGCGGCGATCTCGAGCGGCGATCAGGACGCGCTGTCGGGAAGGTGATAGCGCCGGGCAGGTGCTGCGCCGCCCATTTTTCTAGACGGGTGCGCTATGCCGCGCGTGGCAGCGGCTGGGTTGGTGAGAAATGCGGTCTAGTGACCGACAGGCGGGGCGGCGGGTTCGGCGCCCAGCGTGTAATGGCTGATCCAGTCGAAGATGCGGCGATGGCGGTCGAGGATGTGGTAGTACTCGACGAAGCCGTGGCGCTCGCGCGGGTAGAACACCAGTTGCACGGTTTTGCCGCGATCGTTGAGCGCGCGGAAAAACTCCAGTGATTGGCTGGTGGGGACGCGGTGATCGTTGGCGCCCTGCAGGATAAGCAGCGGCGTCGAGACCTGATCCACGTAGGTGATGCCGCTGCGCTCGCGGTAGAGCTTGGCGGTGGCGGGATCGGGGTAGCCGTTGAAGAAGCCGCCGAGATAGTCGGGGATGTCGGTTGCGCCATACATGCTCACCAGGTCGCTGAGCCCGGCGCCCATCATGGCGGCCTTGAAGCGTTGGGACTGGGAAACGATCCAGCAGGTCATGTAGCCGCCGTAGCTCCAGCCCCACTCGGCCAGCTTGTCTGGGTCGGCAATGCCCTGCCCGACGACGTAATCCACGCCGCTCATGATGTCGCGGTAGTCGCCGCCGCCCCAATCCTCGAGGTTGCCGCGCAGGAATTTCTCGCCGTACCCGGTCGAGCCGCGCGGGTTGGTGAGCAGCACCGCCCAGCCCTTCCCTGCCCAGACCTGGGCCGCAAGGTTGTAGCCGTCGCTGAAGGCGCCGGTGGGGCCGCCGTGGACCTCAAGCAGCATGGGATAGCGGTGGCCGGGCTGATAGCCCACCGGCTTGACCAGAATGCCCTGGACTGGCCAGCCATCCTGAGGGTTTTTCCATTGAATCACCGAGGTTTCGCCCAAGCTGAAATCGGTAGTCTGGGGGTTGATGTGGGTGAGGCGGCGGGGTGCGGCGAAGCTGTCATCGGCGGCATAGACGTCGCCGGGCGAGGTAGCCGACTCCTGAATGAAGGCCAAGTGCCGACCGTCGCGGCTGAAGGTTCCGTGCGGATCCAGAGCGAACAGGCCCTCGGGGGAAAGTGGGCGGAAGAGGCCGCTGGGGACGTAGAACCCGAAGACGGTGCGATAGACCTGTTGGCCGGTGACGAAGATGATGTGCTGGCTGTCGGCGGTCCATATGGGGGCGCCGGCGGCGAGGTCGAAGGCAGGCGTGGCGGTATCGTGCGCGGTCCACGTCGCCGTATCCATCAGGATGAGGTGATCGCGGTGGGTGTCACTCAAGGGAATGCCGTCGGCGAGCGCCTTGCGGCTATCGGGGCTGAAGACATAGGCGAGGGTGCGTCCGTCCGGCGACCAGGCCGGTGCGCTGACGGCGGAGGCGCCATGGGTCAACTGGCGCATATGGTCGCCAGCGAGGGTTAGCAGGTACAGGTTGCTGCGGCTGTCGCGCAGCATGGGCGTGGGCGCGGCAGTGAAGACGATCTCGCCGCCATTGGGCGCCCAGACGGGGGTGCCCTTGGCGGTCATGGCGAAAGCGGCGGTCAGGTTGGTCTGCGTGCCGCTGGCAACGTTGACAAGCCAAAGCTGGGTCGGGGGGAAATCGCCCTCGAACATTTCCTGGTCCACGCCCAGTTTGCGGGCGTCCTGCTCGGCTATGCTCGGCGGGCGCTGGCGCAGGAAGGCGATGCTGCCGCCATCGGGCGCCCAGGCATAACCGGAGACGCCGCCCTCGCCTGAAGTCACCGCGCGGGCCTCGCCGCCGTCGGCGCGCATGATGTAAAGCTGGCCCGCGGCGGGCGCGCCTGCGGCGGCGTCGGGGTTGGGACGGTCGGCAATGAAGCTAATGTTGCGGCCGTCAGGCGACCAGGCGGGCGCATGTTCGCCATGGAGGCCGAAGGTGATCTGGCGCGCGGCGCCGGCGCCGGACGGGTCGGTGGCCGAGACCATCCAGATGTGGCTGATGCGGGTTTCCTTGACCGGCTTTTTCTGCGCTGCCGGATCGGGCGACCAGGCGGTGACCTGAAACAGCACCCAGTGACCGTCGGGCGAGATGACGGCGCTCGATACGCCCTTCAGGCTCATCACATCAATCCAGTTGACCGGACGGGCGGCGAGCGCCGCCACCGCCGCCAGAAGCACTCCTGCCATCACCGCAAGCCAACGCTGGCGCATGTTGCACCTCCTGGGCGGCATTCTAACAAAAATGGCGGCGCGGCCACCCTCTTCAGGACGCCGTCCCGCGGCCACCCCGGCGTGCCAGCGCGCCGGGAGCCGCGTTTCGCGACCTTCCTCGCCTGGGCAAGTGGCGGCTGCGGTTGGGTTATTCGGCGGCGGCGGCCCGGCGCTGGGGGCGGAGCTTGACGCCGGCGGCCTGAGCCAGGCGCTTGTGGATGACCGCGACGCGCTCGAGCTGGCCTTTGGCGGCGAAGCGGGTGTAGAACTCGCCGTCGTCGCGGAACTCGCGCTCCAGCGCGCGCCAGGGCTCGAGGCGGCGCAGCCAGCGCTTCTGGCGGCCCTCGAGCGCGGCCTCGTCGCCCTCGTCGGCGATCAGGTCGGCCGCCACCCGCAGCAGTGCCTTGAGCACAACCGGGCGGGTGATCATGTACTTGCGCTGGGGGTCGGGCCAGCCCGCCGGCCACAACTCGCGGGCGCAAGCGAGAATGTCGCGGGCGGCGGCGTAGGCGCCGGTCACGTAGGCGCGGTCGTAGTCGGTATCGGGGTCGCGGTTCCAGCGATGCAGCTCGTTGAACAGTTCGGCCTGCAGTATCCATTTGCCCTGGCGGCTGCGGCCGCCGAGCCGGTCAATCTTGTAGCGCAGCGGGCTGTCGGACTCCTCGTAGAGCATCTGGGCGATCCGCGCCGCCATCTTCTTGTCCGCCGCCGCCCACGAGACGCGCTCGTAGAGGTCCACCAGGTGGCTTTTGCGGATGTTGGTGGCGTTGGAGTTGATGGTGACGAACATCTCGGCCGCAAAGTCGGCGCTGCTGCCATCGAACAGCATGCAGGGCACGCGCAACTCGGCCGCCTCGCCCCGCCGCTCCTTCAAATAGAAGCGCAGCGCCGCCAGCCGGTGCTGGCCGTCAATGATCAGAAAAGGCTCGCGCGGCAGTTGTATATCGCCCACGCCCGGCAACTGTGGCAGTGGTTTGAAGGCGAGCTTTTCGGCGCTGAACAGCAGCACCGCGCCCGGAATCGGCGGCTGCTCCTGGGCGTTCTCGAAGAAGGCCTTGATGGCCTTCACCTTGCGCGCCGAGATCTCGCGCTGAAAGGCCTTGTCCTTGCGTTCGATCGAGGCAATGAAGCCGGCGATCTCGGAATCGGCGGTGGCGCCGGCGGGCGCGACCGGCTCGTCGCCGTCGTCGCCGTAGTAGCGGCGCTGGAAACGCACGTGGCGCAGCAACTCATCGGCGGGAAACGCCACGAAATAAAAATGACTGTCCTTCTGTCTGAGCCGGGTCCCGAGCATAAGTACAGAGCAGGATACCGCAGGAAAACAGCAGGAAACTACAGGAAACGGCGGCAGGACGCCGCCCTGCGCATTGATTGGCCGGGGACCCCCGGGAGCCCCAGCCGGCCGGGGCCACAATTGGCGTGATTTATAATTCCAACCACAGCCCATGGCAGTGCAGCGCGAAATCGGCCATTTCGAGATCCTGGAACGCCTGGGCGCCGGAGGCATGGGCGAGGTCTACAAGGCCCGCGACCAGCGCCTGAACCGGATGGTGGCGGTGAAGGTGCTGCCGGAAGGGGCGAGCGTCGCCGCGCGCGAGCGCTTTCAGCGCGAGGCGCTGGCCATTGCGGCGCTGAACCATCCCCACATCTGCACGCTGTTCGAGGCCGGCGAGCATGACGGCCAGCCCTATCTGGTGATGGAGCTGCTCGAAGGCGAGACCCTGCACGCGCGCCTGGGGCGGGGGCCGCTCGCGCCCGCCGAGGTGATTCAGTGGGGGGCGGAGGTCGCCGATGCGCTGCAGGCGGCCCATGCCAAGGGCATTCTGCATCGCGACCTGAAGCCGGGCAATATTTTCATCACGCGGCGGGGTGCGGCCAAGGTGCTCGACTTCGGCCTGGCGCAGTTCGCCCAAGCCGTGGCGAGCGAAGCTGCCGCCGACGCCCCCACCATCACCGCGGCCGCCGGGCCGCTGACGTCGCCAGGCTCGACGCTCGGCACCTACGCCTACATGTCGCCCGAGCAGGCGCGCGCCCAGCCCACCGACGCCCGCAGCGATTTGTTCAGCTTGGGGGTGGTGCTTTATGAAATGGCCGCGGGCCGCCCGCCCTTCCAGGGCCAGACGTCCGCCGACCTCACCGCCGCCATCCTGCTGAGCGCGCCGCCGCCGCCGAGCTCGGTGCACGAGGCCGTTCCGGCGCGCCTCGACGACATCATCGGACAGTGCCTGGAAAAAGATCCCGAGCAGCGCTTCCAGTCGGCCGCCGATCTCCGCATCAGCCTGCGGCGCCTGGCAGGCGCCTCCACCGCCTCGCCCTCCCCCAGCGCATCGGGTGTCGCCGCCGCGCCGCCGGCATCGGTCCCGCCCACCGCCATCGCGCCGCCCGCCGCGCGCCGCCCTTGGCTTTGGCCGGCGATCGCGGTGGTCATCGTCGCCGCCGCGGCCACCGGCTGGTGGTACTGGAGCCAGCGCCCGGCGCCGCCGTCGCACCTGCAATTCCGCCAGCTCACGTTCAGCGGCCACGTCATTGACGCCGTCTTATCGCCCGACGGCAAATTCCTGGCCCACGTGGACGCGAGCCCGCAAGGCTCCTCGCTCCACCTGCTCTCCATCGCCAGCGGCAGCGACGTCGAGATCATGCCCCCGGCGCCGGGATGCTGCCAATCGCCGTCCTTCTCCCCCGATGGCGGCCAGGTCTACTTTCTCGACAACCTGCAGCTCAAGGCGGTGCCGGTGCTGGGCGGCGCGGTACGGACGATCGCGGCCCCAGCCTGCAGCGGCGCCGGGTTTTCTCCCGACGGCAGCGAAATCGCCTATATCACCAGCCAAGCACCGGCGAGCAGCGTAGTCATCGCCCACGCCGACGGCTCCCAGCCGCACACCTTGAACACCGCCCCTACCGGCGCCGGCTACATGTCGCAGTGCTGGATCAGCAGCTTCAATCAGCCCAGCCATGCGCCCGCCTGGTCACCGGATGGCAACTGGATCGCGGTCGCTTTGGGCCCGGTCAGCGGCGACAGCCATGTGGCGCTGGTGGACGCCCACAACGGCAAAATGCACACGCTGGGTCCGGGCATCGATCAGTTCTCCGCGGCTGACCTCAGTTGGCTGCCCGGCCAGCGCGGCCTCGTATTCACGGCGCAGACATCGAGCACGCAGCCCTCGCAGGCTTATGAGATGAGCTATCCCGGCGGGCGGCTCCTGCAGCTCACCAACGATTTGCAAGGCTACGCCGCGGTCAGCCTGGCGGCCAGCGGAGTGATCGCCATGATCCACGCGGCCCCGCAAGCCTCGCTCTGGGTGCAGGCGCGCCCGGGTGGCGCGTTCCAGCAGCTCCCCGGCGGCGGCGCCGACCAGGAGGGCAATCAAGGCGGCGTGACTTGGACGCCCCAGGGCGGCCTGGTTGCGTTCCGCACGCTCGGCGCGCAATCCCAGCTTTGGGCGGAAAACGCCGATGGCAGCAATGCCCACGTGCTATCGGCCGCGCTCCCCGACCAACCGTACGATCTGAATGTCGCGCCCAACGGTCAAATGATATTCGGCAGCGGCGGCGACTCCAATACGATCTGGCGCATCAACGCCGGCGGCAGCGGCCTGATGCAGTTAATCACGGCGCCGGCGGGCGCCCAGGCCACCGGCCCTGCGCTCGCGCTGGGCGGCCGCGAGGTGCTGTACTTGCAGATCGGCGCCGACGGCAGCCAAACGTTCTGGATGGTGCCGCTCGCGGGCGGCACGCCGCGCCAGGTCTGGAACGGCTTTGCCTTCGCCG
>JBOGKJ010000298.1:0-5549 GCA_050745565.1 Terriglobales bacterium
GCGCTGCCCTGCGCCGCGCCCGCGCCGGCACAACCCGCTGAAGCTCGCGCCCGCCGCCGCCCCGCCCAGTCACCGCCGCTCTGCGCCGGCCCCCCGGAGCGGTGACTCCCGATGAGCGTACACTACCACTACCCGGGAATGGCTTCCGCCACGCCAACCACCATTGCGCATTATCGCCTCACCGCCAAGCTCGGGGCCGGCGGCATGGGCGAGGTTTGGCGCGCCACCGACACCAAGCTGCAGCGCGAGGTCGCCATCAAGCTGCTGCCGCCGGTCTTTGCCTCTGACCCCGGCCGCCTCGCCCGCTTCACCCGCGAGGCGCACGTGCTGGCTTCGCTGAACCACCCCAACATCGCCCACGTCTACGGCGTCGAGCAGAACGCGCTGGTGATGGAGCTGGTCGAGGGCGAAACCCTGGCGGAGCGCATCGCGCGCGGGCCCCTGCCGCTCGACGAAGCCCTCCCCATCGCCTCCCAGATCGCCGACGGCCTCGAGTACGCCCACGACAACGGCATCGTCCACCGCGACCTCAAGCCCGCCAACATCAAACTCACCCCCGACGGCAAAGTCAAGGTGCTCGACTTCGGCCTCGCCAAAGCCGTCGCCACCGAAACCGCCGCCGAAGTCAGCGCCACCGCCCCCACCCTCACCACCCCGGCCACGCTCGCCGGCGCCATCCTGGGCACCGCCGCCTACATGGCGCCGGAGCAGGCCAAGGGGCGGCCCGTGGACCGCCGCGCCGACATCTGGGCCTACGGAGTCGTGCTCTACGAAATGCTGGTGGGCCGGCGCCCGTTCCTGGGCGACGACATCAGCGACACGCTGGCGGCGGTGCTCCGGTCCGAGCCCGATCTCGACCCGCTGCCGGCGCGCGTGCGGCCGCCCATCGCACGCTCGTTGAAGAAGGACCCGCGCCAGCGCTGGGGCTGCATCGGCGACCTGCGCCACGCGCTCCTGGAGGACGCCACGCCCGCCGCCGCCGCCCCCGGCGCCCGCCGCTCCTTCTGGCTCGCCGCCGCCATTGGCGTGCCCATCGTGCTGCTCGCCCTGTTTCTGAGCTGGTCGCTGCGCCCGCCGCCGCCAGCCGCCGCGCCCGTCGACCGCTTCAGCTTCGCCTTGCCCAGCGGGCAGGCGTTCACCCGCACCGGCGAGCACGTGATGGCTATTTCCGCCGACGGCTCCAAGATCGTCTACGTCGCCAACCTGCACCTCTACGTGCGCGCCCTCAACGCCCTCGACGCCCAGCCCATCCCCGGCGGCCCCACCGATCCGTATGAGCCGGTCATCTCGCCCGACGGCCAGTGGGTTGCCTATTTCATCAACGCCGCCTCAAACCTGCTGCAGAAAATTCCACTGGCGGGCGGCGCGCCGGTCACTCTGTGCCAGCTAAAGGGCGAACCCGCGGGCGCAAGCTGGAGCGACGGCCGGATCGTGTTCGGCGACTTCATCCCCGGCGGCTACAGCGCCATCGAGTCGGTGCCCGCGAGCGGGGGCGCGCCCCAGGTGCTCGCCACCGCCCCCGCCGGCGCGATTGCCACCGATCCGCAGCTCGTGGACCACGGCCGGCGGGTGCTGTTTGCGGTGGTCCCGGATTTCGCCCCGGCCGCCGCCGACAACGGCCAAATCGTCGTTCAGGGCTTCGGCGCGCCCACAAGCCGCCGCACGCTGCTCACCGGCGGCACCAATCCGCTGCTGCTCGCCAGCGGCCAGCTGGTCTACGTTCACGCCGGCGCCCTCTATGGCCTGGCGTTCGACGCCTCGCGCGGGGCGGTGCGTGGCGGCCCGGTGCCGCTGGTCGAGGACATTACGCAAACCAACGGCGAGCACACCGGTCAGATCGCCGTCTCCGCCAGTGGCACGCTCGTCTACTGGCCGGGCGGCATCCCGGTGCAACAAAGCGTGCTGGTGTGGGTGGATCAGCAGGGCCGGGAACAGCCGCTCGCCGCCCCGCCCCACCCCTATGACTATCCGCGGCTTTCGCCCGATGGCAAGCGCGTCGCCGTCAACTTCTTGGAGTCGAATGGCGACATCTGGATCTGGGACACCGTGCGTTCCACGCTGAGCCGCCTCACCTTTGGTCCAGGCACGCAGTTGTATCCCTACTGGTCGGCTGACGGCCGCGAGGTTTACTACGACTCCATGCCCGGGCTCACGCTGTTTCGCAAGCCCGCCGATGGCACCGGCGCCGCCGCCGCGGTTGGAGTTGGCGTCACCGCGGTCTATTACGTTTCACCCGACGCAAGCTGGCGCTTCTGCGCAGCGGCAGTGCCCAGGATGGCCTGGTGCTCGCGCAGCTCGCGGCCAGCGCCAGCCCCAAGCCGCTGCTGACCGACCCGAAATTCGACCAGTACGCCGCCGCCGTTTCCCCGAACGGCCGCTGGGTCGCCTAGCAGTCCAACGAGTCCGGGCAGTTTGAAGTCTACGCCCGCCCCTTTCCCGCGGTAAACGGCGGACGCTGGCAAATTTCGACCACGACCGGCACAACCCCGGCATGGTCGCGCGACGGCCGCCAACTGTTTTACGTCGCCGGCGCCGGCGCCCGCGCGGAGATGATGGCGGTGCCGGTCGAGACCGGTAGCGCGAGTTTTTCCGCCGCTGCGCCCAAGGCGCTGTTCTCCTATGCCCCCTACTCCACCGCCTCGGGTCGCATCTGGGACGTCAGCGCCAGCGGCCGCTTCCTGCTGGTTAAGCCCGTCAGCGCCGCCGTCAGCGAATCCCTCGTGGTCGTGACCAACTGGGCCAAGGAAGTCGCCAGCCGCATCCCGCAAAAATAGGACGAGGCAACTTGGACGCGTGCCGGGCGCGGGCCCCTGCCCCTGCTCGCTGAGACGCTGGCTACGCCGTGCCCGCACTCGAAGGGCGGCGCCGGCCCCGGCCCGGTGAGCCCAAGCCGGCGCGGGCCTTCGTGAAGGCGCCGGCGGCGCGTTCACCGAGCAGAGCGGGCAGGCGTTGCCGCCAGGGTGAGGCCAACGGGAGAGCGCCCTGAGAAGGGCGGCGGTGCCGCCTCACGCCGCCTTGGCCTCCGCCGCGTGGCGCCGCCACAGCGGGTAGAACAGGTTGATGAGCGCCAGCGCCACCGCCGTCGCCACCAGCATCGGCGCGCCCGACCAGCCAATCACCGCCAGGCAGAAGATAATCCCGGCCGCCGCCCAGCCCCGCTCGGCGCGCAGTCCTGGCACGCGGCGCGCCGCCGGCCACACGCTCAGGCACGCAAACACATAGAGCAGCAGCGTCAGGTTCACCGAGACCGAAATGATCTTGCCGAACTGCTCGCCCAGCGTCGGCGAGGTGGAAAGCGCGACGCCCACGCTGGTGATCACGGCCACCAGCAGCAGGTTGGCCATCGGCAGGCCGCGGCGGCTGCGGCGGGCGAAGAGGGTGGGGAAATCGCCGCGCTCGGCGCCGGACTCGCCGGTTTCGGTGGTCAGCAGAATCCACGCCCCCAGCGAACCCACCGCCTTCACCAGCGCCGCCAGCGCCACCAGCGCGCCCGCCGCCGGCCCGAAAATCAGCGCCACGGCGTCGGCAAAGGGCGCGGTCGAGTGCGCCAGCCGCGCCACCGGAATGATGCCCATGATCAGGCCGCAACTGAGGATGTAGATGGCCGCGGCCAGCAGGATGCCGTAGGTGGTGGCGCGGCCGACGTTGCGCTCCGGGTTTTCGACGAAGGCGGTGCCGATGGAGGCGCTCTCGAGGCCGACGAAGGCCCAAAACATCAGCACCAGCGCCGGCGGCAGGGCGTGCGCGATGGGCGCCCCGGTCGGGTTCCAGCCCGCCTGAAACACGCCCAGGCGGAAATGCCACCAGCCGCCCACCAGCACAATCAGGATCGGAACCATGCCCACGGCCAGCGCGACCGATTCCATCTGGCAGATCAGGCGGGGGCTGGTGACATTGGCGGCGGTCATGAGCCAAATGAACCCGATGGCGGCCACGGTGATATGCACCGGCGACGCCAGCCCGGGCGCCAGGCTGGCGAGATAGCCGATCGCCACCAGCGCAATCGCGATGTTGCCACTCCAACACGCCACCCAATAGACGGCCGTGGTCTCATAGCCCATGAAGCGGCCGAGGGAGCGCCCGGCGTAGGCGCAGGCGCCGCCGGCCGCCGGCTGGTACCGCCCCAGCCGCCCCAACACCCGGCCCACCACCAGCGCCCCGGCGGCCGCCAGCAGCCAGCCCAGCGTGGTGATGCTGCCCACCGGCGCCAGCGTGGCCGGCAGCAGGTAAATGCCGCCCACCATGTTGCTCGCCACCACCGCCGTCGCCAGCCCCAGCCCCACGCGCCGCCGCCGCCCGCTCGCCGCAGCGCTGGCGTCGCCCCCAACGGCCGCAGCCGCGGCCGGGACCGAGCCCGTCTTGCGGTGTTCTGTCATCTGCGCCCGGAGGAGACGCCGGGCGTGGCCATCTTCTCATAACGAGGCAACTTGGACGGGTGAAGGCGCCGGTGGCGCAACCCGCTGGCGCCCGCGCGTTGCCGCCAAGGGAATTCCGGCCGCCGCCCGAGCCCCGGGGCCCCCGAGGCGCTTGCGCCTTGGGGCGGGAGCAGCGGGAGGGCGGCCTGAGAAGGGCGGCCGCGCCGCATCGCGGCGCCGTCGAGCGCCGGCCTCCTAATCGGGCGACGGCCGCGCCGCCGAACCGGTCGATACGCGCGGGCCGCCCGCAGATAGGGTGGAAGCTTCTGGCCATCTTGACGTAACAGAAATTGGGCATCATGATGCTCATATGCGAACCACCGTGACCCTCGAGGCCGATGTCGCCGTGGCCCTGCAGCGGGAAATGCGGCGCACGGGGCGCGGCTTGAAGGCCGTGATCAACCAGGCCGTCCGGCGCGGGCTCGGCGGCGCGAGTTCCGCCGCCCGCCGCTTCAGCTATCAGCCGCACCATTTCGGCACGCGGCCCGGTCTGGACCTTGACCGCATGAACCAACTCGCTGACGAGCTCGACGCCCGCACCCGCGCCCGGCAGCTCGGCCGATGATCCTGCCCGACATCAACCTGTTGCTGCATGCCTACAACGGCGACTCGCCCCACCACGCCGGGGCCCGGCGCTGGTGGCTCGAGCTGATGCAGGGGGAGGGCAGCGTGGGCCTGCCCTGGGCGGTGCTGCTCGGGTTCCTGCGCCTCAGCACCCATCCCCAGGTGATGCCCCGGCCCATGGCGGTGGGGGTGGCCACCGCGCACGTGCGTGCCTGGCTGGCGCAGGCCCACGTACTGGTGCTGGAACCGGGCCCGCGCCACGCCGGCATCCTGCTCGATCTGCTCGACGCGATCGGCACCGCCGGCAACCTGACCACCGACGCCCACCTCGCCGCGCTCGCGCTCGAGCACCAGGCCGAGCTGCATTCGACCGACGCCGACTTCGCCCGCTTCCCCGGCCTGCGCTGGCGCAACCCGCTGGCGCCCGCGACCCGCCGCCGTTAGCGCAAAATCAAAGATGCTGTAGCCATTGCCGGGCGCGGGCCCAAGCCGGCGCGAGCGGCATGGTTGGAGGGGGGGCCGCGCCGCTTCGTTTACCGGGAGCGGTGAAAGCGCCACTGGCGCTTTCAC
>JBOGKJ010000299.1:0-18184 GCA_050745565.1 Terriglobales bacterium
CCATCGCGGCGCGGGCCTTGTAATCGCGTCCGAGCGCCGCGAGTTCCTGCTGCACGTGCTGGACATAAGGGCAGTGGCGGCTCAAAAACATCACCAGGAGCGGCTGGCCGGCGGCAAAATCGGCAAGCGAAATCGCCGCGCCCGTCGCCACCTCCGGCAACGCGAAGTCCGGCGCTGTGGTGCCCAGCGCGACCATTTTCGAGGGCGTCGCTGACATGTCAGATCTTTATTGCGGTCCGAAGTGCCGGGCCAGGTAGGCGATCAGGTCCTGCTCCTGCTGCTGCGGCACCTGCGCACCGAGCTGCTCCATGCTGGCGACAGTTTTTGACCACGAGGCAGCGTCCTGCGGGTGCTGGCTTAGCGTGCTCAGCCCATGGCAGCCCCCGCAAGCATGCAGCACCAATTGCCCGGTCGCCGCATCCGCTTCGGCCGCCGGCGTGGCCCTAGCCATCGCCGCCACTGCCTGATTGTCCGCCGTGACCTGAGTGCGCAGCCCCGCGCCAGATATCACAAGAATGAACGCCAGCCCCACGGCCACGCCCAGCAACATCAACGGCGCTTTTGCCTTCACCCCTCCATTTTAGCGCGGTCCTGCGCTTGGACTTCGACCCTGCCAGTCTGCGCAAACCAGGTCAAGACGTGCAGCCGGTCGCTGGAGTCGCGCCGTTTGCTCTGCGGGCAAAATCGGCGCCAAGGGCTGCGAAAGTCCGGAGGGGTGCAAGCGCCAGTGGCAGCCCTTCGAGTGCGGGCGCGGCGCTGCGAGCGTCTCAGCCGAGCAGGGGCAGGGGCCCGCGCCCGCCCATAGGGGTGGGCGCGTCTCAGCGCACACCGCCCCCGGGGAATGAAGCAGACGCGGCCCTGCGGTTGACGTGGCAGCGCATCGTCAACTGCAGGCCGGGTTGGGGCTCGTGGGGCCCCCGGCCCGGCCTGCCATAAAACGGGTGCGGGGACGGCGAAGCCGCGCTGGGGCCCGCGCCAATAACCGCGGTTCGTCAGAAATGGCGAACGCTATCGGGCGTGCTCGGATGCGGATTGTCCCCAAGATGAGTCGGATGCTCTGGTGCTGCGACTTGGTCATTACCTCTGTCGCGCTACGCTACGGCAGAATCACAGTTGCTGTAGTCACCCGAACTGCCGCGTGGCGCCGGCCGGCGGCCCGCGCGCGGGTCGGCGCCACGCCCCACGGGAGGTGGCGCCGGTCGGAAGGCTGCTCGTTTTGCCACACCTACGTTGATTCGGCCCTAGAACCCCTGCTGGCGGAGGGTGGCGAGCGTGAGGGCGGGCGGAGCAGCGGCAGTGGTGGAGGGGGGAGCGGCGGCCGAGCGTGCGTCGCGACGCTGAAGCAGGCGTTCGAGGTGGCGGGCGAGGGGATCGGTTTCCAGGTTCACACGGTCGCCGGCCGCGAGCGTCTTCAGGTGCGTGTGCCGCAGCGTGTGCGGGATGAGCGCGATTCCGATATCCCGGCCGCGGAGAGTGGCGACGGTGAGGCTCACGCCATCCACGGCGAGCGAGCCCTTGAGCACAACGTAGCGCCGCAGCGCGGCAGGTACCTCGATCCGCAGCATGCCCCCAGGCTCGAACGTGACGAAGCGGCCGGTACCTTCGACATGACCCTGCAGCAGATGGCCGCCGAGCGGGTCACCGTAGCGGAGCGCGGGTTCGAGGCTGACGCGCTGGCCGGGCCGGAAGGCGGCGAGGGTGGTGCGGGCGAGGGTTTCCGCGCTGAGGTCGGCCGCGAAGCCGCCCCGAGTTTTGGCCGCAACCGTCAGGCAGCACCCGTTCACCGCGACACTGTCGCCCAGCTTCAGGTGCCGCAGCAGCGCGGCGGGCACCGCCAGCCGCAGCCGTGCGCCGCTGGCGCGCCGCTCCAGCGCCGCGACCCCACCCACCGCCTGAATGATGCCGGTGAACATGGGACTATTCTGTCAAATCCACATCGAGCATCAGGTCGCAGCCCACCGGCTCGGCCGCCAAGGCCACCGGCAACCGGCGCGCCACTGCGCCCGCCGCCAGCGGCACGCCCGCCTCGCCCAACAGGCATGGCACCTGGAACAGGACCATCCGGTCCACCCACCCGCCGGCCAGCATGGCGCCATTCATGGCAGCGCCCGCCTCCAGCAGCACCCCGAGAATGCCTTCCTCGCCAAGCCGCCGCAGCAACGGTTCGAGCGCCACCCGGCCATCCGGCGCCGACACCATGCGCTCCACCCGCGCGCCCGCCTTGGTCAACTCCGTAGCGCGCTCGTCGCTGCCATCGGTGTGAAACACCAGCAGATCATGGCTGCGTCGGGCGGTGCGGACGAGCTGCGACTCCAGCGGCAGGCGCAGGTGGCAGTCGGCCACCGCGCGCAGCAGCCGGCGGCGCCGGGGGAGCTTGCTCCGGTCCGTCAACAGCGGATCATCGGCCAGCACCGTGCCGATGCCGGTAAGCACGGCGTCGGCGGCGTGCCGCATCTGTTGCACGCGTTCGCGCGCCGGCGCCGAGCTGAGCGGCGTGCGGGAGGCCGGCGCGGCCGCAATCCGGCCGTCGAGACTCACCGCCGCCTTCAGTGTCACGAGCGGGAGGCCGGTGCGCACCCATTTGCTGAAGTCGCGGTTCAGCCGCCGTGCCTCGCGCTCCAGGCAGCCGGTCTCAACCCGCACGCCAGCCGCCTCCAGTGCGCGGAAGCCGCCGCCGGCGACCTGCGGGTTGGGGTCGGTCAGGGCCGCCACCACGCGCGCGATGCCGCCTGCGACAATGGCCTCGCTACAGGGCGGCGTGCGCCCGGTGTGGCAGCATGGCTCCAGGTTCACGTAAAGCGTCGCGCCCCGGGCGCGTTCGCCTGCCTGCTCGAGCGCCAGCACCTCGGCATGGGAGAGCTGCTCGAAGCGGTGCGAACCGCGGCCCACGATTTCACCCTCGCTCACCACCACCGCGCCCACGCGCGGGTTGGGCGAGGCCAGGGCGGTGCCTTCCTCGGCCAGCCGCAGCGCCTCGCGCATGAAGTCCACATCGCTGAGCCGGTACATGAGTGGCGATTCTACCCGTGCAGCAACCGTGACAGGCGGCGGTCGAGCGTCCAGAGCGGGATGCCCGCCGTGAGTGAGGCGGCGGCCAAGTGGGCATCTACCCAACCGATGCCCAATCCCCACCAGCGCTTGCGCTCGATCGTGCCCAGGACCTCGGCGTCAGGCAGTTCCTCGAGCCTCGGAAGCAGGTGCAGCAAGGCGAGCGTGCTGCGCCGTTCCGGTAATTGTCCACAAGCCAACTCGGCAATCACCATGCGGTGTGTCAACAACTGCCGGCTGACCAGCAGCGTCCGCATCGCCGTGCTCGGCGACCGAAAGTGATCAACCCAAACCGAGGAGTCCACCAGAATCATTTGGGCGGAAGCGGGGAGCGCCGCCGGCGCGGCATTTTCATCCCGGGCATGCTGCCGCCCAAGGCCGCAAGCCGCCGGGCTGCCTCGTGCGCGATCAACTCTCGCAGCCCGCGGTGAATGAGCTCGGTCTTTTGCCGAACGCCAGTCATGTTGCGGGCTTCTTCCATCAGGTCGTCATCGAGGTTGATGGTCGTTCGGGTCCGCATGCATATCAGTATAGCAACCGATGCATACATCGGGCGGTGGTATGATCGCCGGGATGATCGAGCTGGCCGCCCCCGATTACCGCGCCCTGGTCGAGGCGATCGCCGCCGAGTTGGCGCCGGCGCTGGATTGCTCACTGGCCGCCACGATCGAGGCCACGCTGCTTTCCGCCGGTGCCACTGCGGCCGACATCGAACTGCTCTGCGACCAGGCGGCGGCCTGGGGGGTGGCGGCGGTGTGCGTCGCTCCGTGCCACGTGGCGCTGGCGGCCGAGCGGCTGCGGGCGACACCGGTACTGGTGGTTGCCGCGGTGGGGTTTCCGTTGGGTTCGGCCACGGCCAGCGCCAAGCGCTACGAGGCCGCCGAGTGCGTGAAGCTGGGTGCCGACGAGCTGGACGTGGTGATCAACCTGGGCGCGCTGAAATCCGGCGACAGCGCTGCGGTGCGGCTTGAGCTTGCTGGCGTGGTCGAGTTGGCCCACGCCGCCAGGGCCCGGGTGAAGGCGATCCTCGAATTGCCGCTGCTGACGGCGGCGGAACAGGAACGGGCGGTGCAGTTGGCGCTCGATGCGGGTGTGGATTTTCTCAAGACCGCAACCGGCACGGCCGGCCCCGCAACCGTCGCACAGGTCGAACTGCTGCGGCGGCTCGCGGGCGGACGTGCGCGCATCAAGGCCGCTGGTGGCATCCGCACTCCGGCGCAGGCGCGCGCGCTGATCGCTGCCGGCGCCGACCGGCTGGGCACGAGCCAGCCGCAGGCCTTGTTGGGAAATTAACTCGGTTGCATCGAGACAACCTGGACGCGCTCTGAGCAGAGCGGGCGCGCGTTGCCGCCGAGCGACTGGCGCGGGCCCCTGCCCGCTGAGACGCTCGCGGCAATTACGGGCGCGGGCCCCTGCCCCTGCTCGGCTGAGACGCTCGCAGCGCCGCGCCCGCACTCGAAGGGCTGTGGAGCGCCAGCCCGGGGCCCGGCGAGCCCAAGCCGGCGCGAGCGGCATGGCTGGAAGAGGGCCGCGCCGCTTCGTTTGCCGGGAGCGGTGAAAGCGCCACTGGCCTTTCACCCCTCCGGGCTTTCGCAGCCCTTCGCGCCGAGTTTGCCCGCCGTGCCAACGGCGCGACCCGCGAAGCGAATTTCGACCGCAGCCCGACTGGCGAGCGGGCGTCCTGAAAAGGGCGGCCGCGCCGCTTTGCCAGCCCAGTCCCAGCGCCAGCAGCAGCAGCGGCGCGCGAGACCACCGGGAGCGGCAGCGTGCCAGTGCCCTGGGCGCCGAGCGTGGCAACGAACAGCACCGGGCCCAACAGGGCGGCGCACAGCAGCAATTTGGACGGCCTCGCCGGCAGAGAACATTGAGAGCGCGCCAGAGTTGCCAGCCAAAAGATGCTATTGTGGGAGGCGAGCGCGGGAGTAGTTCAGCGGTAGAACGCCAGCTTCCCAAGCTGGATGTCACGGGTTCGATCCCCGTCTCCCGCTCCAGCCAGTTTCCTTCCCCAGTAGAGCCATCGCCCGTGAGGCAGTTCATGGAACTGCAGCGGCACCGGGCACAGCCGCTCGACGCGCTTGCGGCTCGGTCTGATTCCCACCCACTCCTTTTTGTAGGTGTCGCGCGGACCCGTCGCGCGCCATGCCGCCCGCAGCGCCCCCCGGGTTCGAGCCAGGGGCAGCAGCAGCGACCGCCAGTCCTTGGGCGAGGTGGTGAAGACGATCAGCCCCCCGGGCTTGGTCACCCGCAGCATCTCCACCAGATTTCCGGCAAGCACATCGTCGCTGGGGAGATGCTGGAAAACGCAATAGGCCAGCGCGAGATTCGCCACCCCGTCGCCAATGGGACGCAGACTGCTGCCGCCGGTCAAGTGTAGGTGGGCGTTGCCACCGAGCCCCAAGCGCGCGTGCGCCAGCATGCCTTCGGAAATGTCGAAGGCGTGGCAGAGGGCTACCTCGGCTGTAATGGCTCGCGTCAGCCGGCCGACCCCGCACCCGACCTCGACCACGGTGTCTGCCGCCGTGGGCCGATACCCAACCGTCTGCTTGATCTCTTCCCAGATAGCCGTGCCGGCAGCCCAGAATTCGGACGCGTCGCGATTGGCGTAGGGCCCGGTGGAGGACACATACCAGAGGGCATTCTCGCGCGCCTTCTCCTCCCAGAACTGCTTCGACGATGCAAGATTCGCCATGCCGCGACCTCACTCCTGAGGCTAACCAACCCGGCCAACGAAATAAATCCCGGTTTTCCCGCATTACGGCGGGGCCAATCATGTACCAACGCCGTATCCTGATCGCCGCAGCATGGTCCCTGAATTGCAGCTAAGAATGGCAACGGTTCCATTCGGGATATACTGAAGGGAATAGGTTGCCACCGCGTTCGCATCGCAGCACAAGGGGGCTAAATTGCGATCTGTACGTACTACAATTCTCGTGGCCGTGGGCTTGTTGCTGGCAGCGCTGCCAGTGGCCAGCGGCCAGTCTTTGGACGTTTTTGCCGGCCTCAACGCGCTGTCCGCCAGCCAGGCGGTGTCCGGCATTCCGCGCCTCGGCGGGGGGCTGTTTCCCAGCGCGGGCGTCAACCTGTTCTTCGGACCCGTGGGCCTCGGCGGCGAAGTGGCGTTTCGTGCGCAGGGCAACAGCTCAAACCTGCGGCCGATTTACTACGACTTTAACTTACTGCTCGCTCCGGTACATATCGCGCGCTCCGCGGTCCCGGAACTGATGGTGGGCGTCGGGGCCCAATCCATCCAGGCGCTGACCGGTACGGCGAGTTGTGGTGGGCTCAGCAGTTGCGCCTCCTATGCCGGGTCGAACCTTGCCGCTCATGTAGGCGTCGGCCTGAAGGTCTATGTCACCGAGCACATTTTCGTGCGCCCGGAGGCGCATTTTTATTTCATCAGAAACAATTCGGCGTTTGGCACGTCCAATACAAGGCGGTTCGGCGTTTCGTTGGGATATAGCTTCGGCGGCTAAAAGGAGAACGTGTGAAACACTTGCGCTATCTTGCGGTCATTGCGGCCTGTTTGTTCTGCGCCAGCTTTGCGCTGGGCCAATCCGTGGACGCCTTCCTCGGCTTCAATGCGCTCCTCACCAAATCCCCCAATAACGGCGCCCCCAAACTCGGCAGCGGGCTGTTTCCCTCCGCTGGCGGCGACATCATTTTCCTGCCGCACGGGATCGGTTTCGGCGCCCAGGTCGCCTGGCGCGCCAGCCAAACGGATTTTTTTGGCGAAGGCGTGCGACCCATCATGTATTCGTTCAACCTCGCCTGGGAACCGATCGCGCCTGGCTTTAAATTCCGGCCGGACTTCTCCATCGGGGCGGGGGCGGAGAGCTTACGGTTCTACCAGGGCGTTTATACCTGCGGAGCTTTCACCGGCTGCAGCGATTACACCAGCTCCAACCACGGAATGCTCCATGCCGGTGTGGGGCTCAAGGTATATTTCACCGATCATCTTTTCCTGCGCCCGGCGCTGGATTTCTATACCGTTCGCCACAACTTCGAGTTCGACGTGCCTAACGCCTGGCAGACCGGCATTGCAATCGGTTACACGCTGGGTCCGAGCTCGTAAGCGCAAGCCACCGACGGCGGCCTGCGGCAGAATCACAGTTTCTGTAATCATCCGAACT
Source organism: Terriglobales bacterium (assembly GCA_050745565.1). Classification (GTDB taxonomy): domain Bacteria; phylum Acidobacteriota; class Terriglobia; order Terriglobales; family SCQP01; genus SCQP01. Next base: position 7,179 of record JBOGKJ010000299.1, read on the forward strand.
GCCGCGTGGCGCCGGCCGGCGGCCGGCGCGCAGGTCGGCGACCCGCCCCACGGGAGGTGGCGCCGGTCGGATGGCTGCTAAGTTTGCCACGCCTACTTCGATTCGGCCCTAAGTGCAGAATCGGCGCAGGCGCATGCCGCTTTGGGCAGTGGCGCGCGGCTGCTCCTGATGGGGAAGCCGCACGGGGTTCGCTGCGCCAGGTTACAGCGGAGCTGACTCTGCTCTAAATTCCGATCCGGTCCGGGTACGGCTCGTCCTTGTCACCGGCCGACTCCGGAGCCGGCGCGCAGCCGCTGTGATAAGTCTTGCCGAGATGAGTAATCGAGCGCTGATCGTCGCGGATCGGCAGATGGCATTTCGGGCAGAGAGGCCGCTCGTATTCGGTCATGGCCCCAGATGGTAGTGCGACAGGGCAGGCAAGTCAATGCAGGGTGCTGGCGGAGCCCGAGCCGGCGCACCGGACTTAAGCTGCCCTGCCTTTGGCCTTGGCGTTGGCTTTGGGTGGATCGGGTTGGGGCTCGAACACGGCCGACGCCGCGGTCGCGAGCGCCGCGAGGCTGTCAAGACTGCTCAGCGGGCGTGAGGGAACAACGCCAGCTTGCTGGCAGGCCCTACAAGCGTAAACGCCGTTCCAATCGCCCTGGAAATAGCCGCCGCAAATTACGCAACGCTTGCTGACCATCGCTACCCCCTTTTAGTCTATGATGTGCATCGCTCACTTCGGTGTCAATCCCGGCGCACCCAAGCGCCGGTCGAGATCTATTCGCCGCTGCCGGTCGTGCTCTGCGGCGTTGCGCCGCCAGCCTTGGGGGGTTGAGGCGGAAGCGGCGGCAAATGCATTACGGTTCGGTACTCGGGCCGCAAGCGCAGCGGCGCAAACACGGGGTCGGTGAGCGAGAGTTTGAGATTGGAATAATGCAGGTCGTAAGCCTGCAGGAACTGGTGCACGGCGTCATCCACCATGCCCATGGAGCAGAACAGGCGTGCCAGGTAGTAGTGAAAACGGGGCGTATCGCTGCCGGTGATGTCCTGAACGACGGGACTGGTGCCGTTGTCCACGGGGAACAGCGAGTTGGGGTCGAGGCGAAGAGCCTCGCGATAGGCGGCGATGGACTGCGGGAATTTTTTCCAGGCGAAGTAGGCGCCGCCCAGATTGACGTAAAAGGCTGCCCGGGCGGGGGTGATTTTGATGGCCCTGTGGAACTGTTTGGCGGCGTCCTTGAACTTGTGGCGCAGGTAGTAGGCAGTGCCTAGGTTGTTGATGTAATTGGCGCTTGTTTGGTCGCGCTTAATGGCTTCCTTGAAAGCTTTTTCCGCCCCGCCGAAATTTTCTGTCTGGAGATAGGCGATGCCGAGCCGGTTGTAGATGCTGGCATCGGCGGTACGGCGGTTGATGGAGTCCTTGAGTAGGCCGATGGCGGCCGGGTAGTTGCGCTCGGCCAAGAAGATGTCGGCGCGTTCAGCGGCGGTGAGCGTCGCCGTAGGGGGCGCGGCCAGCGACGAGGCGGTCCGCGGCGCCTGCGCGGGAAGGGGCGGGGTCAAGGCCAGCATCGCGGCGGCACACAACGCTGCGACTGGCAACTGCAGCAGGCGAAGAGGGCGATTCATAGCGCCTCCCTGGCGAACGACTCTGGCCCCAGTATCCTCCGGTGTTCGCCGGATTGCAAGTCCGGAGGGGAGGGGCGGCTTAATGTGGGGTGCCGCCGCCACCGCTACCGCTGCCGCCGGTCAGAATATGAAAGAGCTTGCCGAAGAAGCCGCGCTTCTGGTTTTTGGGCGTTGTCGGCGCAGGTTTGGGCGGGGTGGTGGCCCGCTGCCCTGGAGGCGCGACAGCGGTCATGGGCGGGGAGGCGGGCGGGGCTGCGGGCGGGGGCGGCGGCAGGACGTGGAAGAAGCGCAGCGTGTTGGCAATCACGGCGCCGGGGTGGAGCGGGGTGGGGTGCAGATGGCAGAATTGCTTGGGTTCGGTGCCCTCAAGGTAGTAGTCGGTTTCCACTTGCGCCGGAGGGCAGAGAGGCGTCGCCAACTGGCGCGAGACGGTGTCAATTTTGACCGCTACCACGCCCGGCGGGGGTGCGAACGGCTGCGGGTTGGCGTAGGTGGGAAGTTTGAGCGCGGCCTTCATGAAATCCACCCAGACGGGCAAGGCGGCGTGCGCGCCCTCAATGTTGAGGTTTTTGTAGTTGTCGAGCCCCACCCAGACGACGCAGAGCAGATTGCTGGTGTAGCCGGCGAACCAGGCGTCGTGCGAGCTGCCGGTCTTGCCCGCGGCCGGGGCATCGTAGCCAGACTCACGCACCCGCATGGCGGTGCCCGACTGCAGCACGGATTCCATCAGGTTCGTGGTCAGGAAGGCGATGCGGGGGTCGAGCACCTGCTGCTGGCGGCGGGGCTGCTGATAAATCACGGCGCCATCGCGGGCACGCACGCCATACATCATCCAGGGTTGCTCTTTGAGGCCGGCGTTGGCAAAGACAGTGTAGGCGCCGGCCATATCCAGTGGGGTCGCGCGATAGGTCCCGATGGCCTCCGACGGGGTGGGCTCGGCGTCCACGATGCCGGCCTCATGCGCCAGGTCGGTGACAGCCTGCAGGCCGACCTCCTCGGCGAGCGTGATGGTGGCGTTGTTGAGGGAGTGCTCCAGCGCGGTGCGCAAGGTGACCTGCCCGTAGTACTTGTTCTCGAAGTTATGGGGCTGATAGCCGCCCTCGAACGTCGTGGGTTCGTCCATGACGGTCGAGGTCTGGGTAATGGGGGTGAGGTTCGGTATCAGGCCAGTGTCCAGCGCGGTGGCGTAGACGAAAGGCTTAAAGATGCTGCCGGTGGGTCGAGGGGCGAGGGCGTGGTTGAGCTGGCTGAAGGCGTAATTGCGGCCGCCCACCAGCGCTAACACCGCGCCGGTGTGGGGATCGAGCGCGATCAGCGCCACCTGGGCCTTGGGTTGCGGTGCGGCCTTGGCGTGACGCGGGCGGTGCGCCGCGCGCAGCTCGGCCAGTTCTTTATCCACGATCTTCATGCCGCTGTTGACGGCGTTGGCGGCGGCGGTCTGCAGGTCCGGATCCAGGGTGGTGTAGATGCGGTAGCTTTGGGTGGTGAGGTTGCGCTCGGAGATGCTGTGGCCGATGCGGTCGCGCACCATGTCCACGAAGTAGGGCGCGTCGGTGGCTTCGTCGTTAGCCGGCTGCAGGTGGAGCGGAAGGGCGATGGCCGCGGTCATTTGCTGGGGCGTGATGGTGCCGTAGCGGGCCATGGCGCGCAGGACGTCGTTGCGGCGCCGGACCGCGCGCGCGGGGTGGCGATAGGGGGAGTCGGCGTTGGGGGCATGAATGATGCCCGCCAGCAGCGCGCATTGCGGCAGCGTCAGTTCGCCGACGCTTTTGCCAAAGTAGGCGTCGGCGGCCTCGCCAAAGCCGTGGATGCTGTAGCTGCCGCGCTCGCCCATGTAGATCTGGTTGGCGTAGAGCTCGAAAATCTGCTCCTTGGTCAGCCGCTCCTCCAGTTCCGTCGCCACCAGCGTCTCTTCGGCCTTGCGCCGGAAGGTGCGCTCGAACCCGAGGGGGAAAATGTTGCGGGCGGTCTGCATGGTGATGGTGCTGGCGCCCTGCTCGACGCCCCCGCTGCGCACGTCGCGGTAGGCCGCCACCGGCACGCGCCACCAGTTCACTGCACCGTGATGGAAGAACTCACGGTCTTCGATATCGAGCACCGCGTTGAGCAGCAGCGGGGGCAGGTCGCTGAAGTGCACCAGGCGGCGCTTTTCCCGCTTTTGGTTGAACAGCGAGGTCAGCAACTCGGGCTCCAGCGCATAGGTGGTGAGGGGCGCCTGGGTAGCCGAATCGGTAATGGAGCTTACGGCGCCGTTCAGGAATGCGATTTGGGCCGGCGTGGGGGCGCGATATGCCTCCGGGCCGGGATGAACGGCGATGAGGTCGCCGGCTACGGTGTACGTGCCAACCGGCGAGGCTTGGTTTTCGCTGTACCCGGCGCGGTCGAGCCAGCCCGCGAGCTGCACCGGGGTGAGCGCCTCGCCGACCGTCACCACTTTAGGCCCGGCCAGCACGATCGAGGTCTGGTTGAAAATCGGAGCGCTCAGCCGCCGATCAATCATGGCGGCATAGATGTTGTAGTAATGAATGAAAATGACCCCAACGCCGATCCCCACCGCCAGCAGCACGGCCGCCAGGGCGCGTGATGCCGGGTGTGCCAGCCAACGCCATCCAGGGCGGGTTTTGATCGTGAGCGTCAGAGTTGGCCCATGGGCTCCGGGGGTGGCCGCCTTTCCCCAAGAATACTCCAGTCGCAAGGGATGCGCGTGCACACGCGGGGAACTGCGCGCAGCACATGTGGTGTGCGCAGCGAGCCGTTGGCGGTTATGCTTGAAGATAATGATATCGAGCGCGGATCTAATCCGCGCCGGGGCTGCGGTGTTACGAGGTCGCAAGCCGGCGCTTTCCATCGAGATCACCAAAGAATGCCCGCTGCGATGTCCGGGCTGCTACGCCTTCAGCGAAGGGCATGTGGGCGCGGGCGTGGATCTGCGGCAGTTGAGCGACCGGCGCGGCGAGGCGCTGATAACCGGGGTGCTGGAGCTGGTGGAGCGGCAGCGTCCGCTGCATGTGTCGCTGGTGGGGGGCGATCCGATGGTGCGCTACCGCGAACTCGAGGTCCTGGTGCCGCGCCTGCTGGCGATGGGCGTGTACCTGCAGGTCGTGACCAGCGCCTTCCGGCCGCTGCCGGCGGCCTGGTCCGGCCTGCCGAGGTTCGAGCTGGTGGTGTCGGTGGACGGGTTGGCGCCGGAGCACGACCGGCGGCGTGCGCCCGCCACGTATGCGCGGATCCTGAAGCACATCGAGGGCCAGCACGTCACCATTCACTGCACCATCACGGCGCCCATGGTGCGGCAAGCGGGCTATCTGGAAACGTTCGTGCGGCAGTGGTCGGAGAACCCGAACGTCCGCAAAATCTGGATGAGCGTTTTCACCCCGCAGCGCGGGCAGGAACTCGAGGAAATTCCGAGCGCGGCCGAACGCGCCGCCATTATCACCGAGTTGCTGCGGCTGCGGCTCGTTTACCCGCGCCTGGAGATGCCGGCGGCGATGGTGCATGAACTCGAACATCCGCCCGCCTCACCCGCCGAATGCGTGTTTGCGCGCATGACCGAAGTGGTCTCGGCCGATCTCGAATCGCGCGTCGCCCCCTGCCAGTTCGGCGGTGATCCGGACTGCTCGCGCTGCGGTTGCATCGCCTCGATGGGCTTGGCGGCGGTGGCGCATTACCGCGTGCTCGGCGGCCTCGAGGCCGGCCACATTCTGCGCGGGGCCGAGTCGCTGGGCCATTTCCTGGGCGCCGCCACGCATTAGAGCAAAATCACAGATGCTGTAGCCGTGGCGCTGATCTGGGGCGGGTCGCCGACCCGCGCGCCGGCCGCTGGCCGGCGCCACGCGGCAGTTCGGGTAACTACAGCAACTGTGATCCTGCTATAGGTGAAAAAGAGCGTAGGTGTAGCACGCGTTGGGTGGTGCGTCGGGGCCGCCCAGCGGGCGTGCACACCCCGGCGCATGGCCGGCCTGCGCCGGCCAGCCTATAGACCGGCCGGGATCAGCTCCCTGGCGTCTGTCTCACGCACGGCGCGGCTGGCCCGGTCCACGACCTCGACGATTCCGCTGGCGGCCTTCTTGCCGACGGTGATGCGTTGTGGGACGCCGATCAAATCGGCGTCCTTGAACTTCACCCCCGGACGTTCGTCGCGGTCGTCGAGCAGCACGTCGCGCCCCTGCGCGCGCAGCCCGTCGTAGAGCTTCCGGCTGAGATCGGCGACGGCGCTGTCGCCCAGATTCGTGGGGGTGATCAGGGTCTCGAAGGGTGCAATCGCGGGCGGCAGCCAGAAGCCATCCTTGTCATGGTTCTGCTCGATGGCGGCGGTGAGGATGCGCTCGATGCCGATGCCGTACGAGCCCATGATGGGTACGATCTCGCCGCCGGCGGCATCGAGCACGCGCACGCCCAGCGCCTGGCTGTACTTGCGGCCCAGCTTGAAAATGTGGCCGACCTCGACCGCCTGCGAAACCTGCAAGGCGCCTTGGCAGTGTGGGCAGGCGTCGCCTTCGCGCACGGCGCGCACGTCAGCCCACTCCGGCTGAAAATGCACGCCGGGTGTGACATGGCGCAGATGAAATCCATCCTGGTTGGCGCCGACGGTTAGGTTCGAGCGCCCGCGCAGGGCAGTGTCGGCGATGATGCGCACCGGCAGCGCCAGGTGTAGCGGTCCGACCGAACCCGGCGAGGCGCCGGTAAAGCGCACAATCTCCTCCGGGTGCGCCGGCCGATAGGTCCCGCCCAGCATGCCTTCCAGTTTGGCCTCGCTGGCTTCGTCGTCGCCACGGAGAAGCACCAGCACCGGTTGTTCGCCGGCTACATACACCAGCGACTTAGCCAGCCGGGCTTCGGGCTCGCCGGTGAAGGCGGCCAGTTCCGCAATGGTGCGCGCGTTCGGGGTAGGGAAGCGCTCGGGGTCGGCGGGCCCAGCCGGGTCGTCGAAGTTGGCCGGGGCTCCAGCCGCTTTTTCGAGATTGGCGGAGTAGCCGCAGCCGCCGCAGCGCACGACCCAGTCCTCACCGGCTTCGCCCATTACCATGAACTCCTGCGATTGCGAGCCGCCCATGGCGCCGGAGTGGGCCTCGACGGCCACATAACGCAGCCCGCAGCGGTCGAAGATGTTGCGGTAGACGCGGTCGTGTTTCTGGTAGCTGACATCCAGACCGGCCTCATCCACGTCGAAGCTGTAGGCGTCCTTCATGATGAACTCGCGCACCCGCAGCAAGCCGTTGCGGGGCCGGGGTTCGTCGCGGAATTTGGATTGAATCTGGTACCAGATCTGCGGCAGTTGCTTGTAGCTGCGCAACTCTCTGGCGGCGATCGAGGCCATGACCTCTTCTTCGGTCATGCCCAGGCACAGGTCGCGCTGGAAGCGGTCCTTGAGCCGGAACAGATTGCCGCCCATGAGCTCATAGCGTCCGCTCGCCTGCCAGATGTCGGCCGGGTGTAGCGCCGGGAGCTGAAACTCCTGCCCGATGGTATCCATCTCCTGACGCACGATCGCCTGGATTTTCAGCAGCGAGCGCCACGCCAGCGGCAGGTAGCTGTAGAGCCCGGCGGCGAGCTGGCGGATGTAGCCGGCGCGCAGCAGAAAGACGTGGCTGGCGGCTTCGGCGTCGGTCGGCGACTCACGCAGCGTGGGAATGAAGGCTTGGGACCAGCGCATAAAAATGGGCAACCAGCGGTCAGCAATACGAAACGAGTGTTGGAGCCGACGCGCGGGCTTGAACCGCGGACCTGCTGATTACGAATCAGCCGCTCTACCAACTGAGCTACGTCGGCGCCTGGGCGCCCTGGGAATGGGCTTCAACAATTCTAACCCGGCGTGGGGCGCACTCATGTGGAAGCATGCCGGCGGGCCTGGAAACCGGGCAAGGGGCGAAGCCGCCGGCGACTTGGGGAGGGCACATCCGCGGTCGGCGTGGCCTCAGTGTGTGGGCCGGATGAGCGGCCGTGCCGGATCCGTCTGGTGCACCGCGACAAAATTCGCGCCCATGGCGAAGACCGCATATCCGGCCGATTCCAGCCATGCCTGCAACTTGGTTTGATCGCTCTTGAGAGACTCCACGATCATCATCGGGCGGCAGCGGCGAATGCATTCGCGCGCGCCTTCCAGCACTTCGAGCTCCATGCGCTCGACGTCAATCTTGAGTAAATCCAGACGCTCCAGTCCCAGCGAATCGAGCGTCACGCAGGCGATTTCCGCGGTTGTGGCGTAGTCAATTTCCTGGCCGATGAACTCGTTCTCAGGCCCGGGATGCAGTTCGAGGCTGCCAAAGCTTCCGGGACGCAGGTAATCGGGAATGGGGATGCGCATAGTCCCACAGGTCGCGCCCACCGCCGCGTGGCGGGCCTCGGCGTTAAAGCAGTTGTTGAGGGCGAGGTTGCCGGCCAAGGCGTAGAAAATGCGCTCCTGCGCTTCGAAGGCCAGCAGGCGGCCCCAGCCGGTCATAGCGCGCGCCCATTCCACGGCCATCACCCCGAGGTTGGCGCCGCAATCCACTGCAACCACACCGGCGCCACGGAAGTTGCGTGCCAAATCCAGCATCGCCAGCCCGACGCCCACCTCCTGCGAATCGTAGGAAGAATTCAGCAGGAGGTTATAACCGACGCCGATCCCTTCGTCAGGGCCGAGCGGCTTGTAGTCGAAACGGTTGAGGATCAACGGACCGTGGTCGGTGGCGGCCAGCACAAAGGCGGCCTTGCGTTGAGCAGGTTTCATAGCGTGATCGTCAACCCAGACAGTTTGAGCTTGAACATAACACGCCAACTGTGGCGCATTTTGCCGAATTTTAGCTGCGGCATCCACTCCGTCGCGGGCCGGCGCGCGGGGCGCGGCAACGCGGCCGTGGTGGGACCAACCAACATTGCCGCAGCGGGGCCGCATGGCCGCGCGGTCGCTTTCAGCGTGCTCGTCGCCGCAACTCCGCCATTCCGCAGGCTCGCGCCGCGGTAACCGCCAGGCTGCGGCTGCCTTAGAAGGGCTCGCCAGGCAGCGGCGGCAGCACCGGGGTGAGCTGGCCCCAGCCCTCGCGCTTGACCGCGGCCATGTCGTCAATCAGGCGCTGAGGCAACTGCGCATTGAGCTTGGGCGTCGCTCCCTCGGGCTCGTTGCCGATCACCCAGGCCACCGCCGCCACCGTCTTGCTGACCTGCTGGATCTCGGTGAAGTCAATCTTGTCCGGGCTGTCGGTGACGCGATGGTAGTCCACGTGCAGTCCATCACTGAAGAAGGCGATGGGAATGCCCATTTTGGCGAAATTGTAATGGTCGCTACGGTAAAAAATGCGCTGTCCCTGCGGGCCGGGCCCCAGGTTGTCATGGGTGGCGTCGGGCTGGGTGACGTCATAGAAGTGGTTCAGATCCAGTTTCTGGAAGTTGTTGTTGACCTGCTCCAGGGTGTGTTCGAGATCGTTGCTGCTGATATCCGGTCCCACCACCAGGGTTTCGTGGGGCTTAACCAGGTAGTACGAGGGCGGATCCACATAGCCGGGGGTCTTGGTGCGGCCAATCATGTCCATATTGAGATCCACCACGACTTTGTGGATGTCAATGGGCGGGAACTCGTTGAAGTATTGCGAGCCCCACAGGCCCTTTTCCTCGCCGGCGTTCCACAGGAAAATCATGGTGCGCTTCGGGCGCAGGCCTTTGGCGGCGCCAGTGGCGAACGCATGCGCAATGCCGAGCAGGCCGGTCGAGCCCGAGCCGTCGTCGTCGGCGCCGTTGTTGATGGCGTCGCAGTTCTTCTGATCGGCGACGGCGGGGAGCCCGAAATCGGTCGAGTCGCCAGCGGCGGCCACCGGGTTCTCCGCGGTGCAGCGCGCGGAGACGCTGCTGAGGCCGATGTGGTCGAGGTGCGCGCTCATGATGACGTACTCGTTCTTGAGCACCGGATCGCTGCCTTCGAGAATGCCGATTACGTCCTCGCCATGGTTGTGGGTGGTGGTGACGGCGATCGTGGCACTGAGCGTCTTGCCGGCGCTGAGCGCGAAGCTGGGCAGTGCGTCGCTGTTGGCGGCAGCGCCGGCGAACACCTGGGCGGCCGAGAGGCGCTCGCCCTGGAACAGGGCGTCGAGCAGATCCATGCCGGCGGTGAGCTGCGGCACGCTGGGATCCTGCGCCGCCATGAACTTGGTGACCTGATAGTTGGGGCCATTGGCGCCGAAGCGCAGCGCGCCGGCACCGGGTGCGGCCATGGCACTCAGTTGGGGGTAGGTGGGAATGGTGATGAGCGCCAAGGCGCCGTTCTTGGCGGCGTACTGTTGCGGCGTCATGTCATTGGGGCCCATCGGGTTGACCGGCGCGGCGCTGCTGGCGCCGCCGCGGCCGAAGCGCGCGGCCTGCATTGCCGCCTGATACTTCGTCAACGCATCCGGTTCGCCCCCGACCACCACGACTTTGCCGCGAACGTCGAGGTTCTGATAGGGGTTCTGATCGCCGATCACATAGCCGTTGCCGGCAAACACAACCGCGCTGTCGGTGAACGTGCCGCCCGCCAGTGGCGGCGCGTTGCGGCCGCGCCCGGCCTCGACCAGCCAGCCATGGCCATAGGGAATCGGGTGCGAGCCGGGCGTCAACTGCGCCCCGCGGCCGAAGAACCCGCCCCGCCCGCCCCGCCCGCTGCGCGCGGCCGGCCGCGGGATGGTGACGCTGAGGCGCATGGCTTCCGGATTCGGGTTGGTGGTCTCGAGGTCAAGGGGCATAAAGTAGGGCTGCAGCGGGCCATCGGTGCCCGTGGTGCTGCCGCCCGGCTTCAGGCCCCATTCATTCAGCTGGCTGGCGACGTAGAGAGCGGCGATATCGTAGCCGCGCGAAGGCAGATTGCGGCCCTCGATCTGGTCCGATGCCAGGAAATAGTCGTAATCCTTCAGCTCGCCAATGCTGATGGCGCTGGCGTTGCCGTATCCGGCCGCCACGGCGTGCTTTTTGGGGGCCGGGGGCCGCGCGGCGGTCACCAGAATCGTTAGGCCGCAGAGTAAACTGGAGACAACGAAAGCAGTCGCAAGTCGGCGCATAGAAGGAACCTCGTAGGCGGAGCCAATGCCCAACCATGGTACCTCAAGGCATTCACGCAGCCCAAGGTTTTCCGGGCCGGATCCCCGGCCATGTTGACGGCATCATTTTTTGGCGCGGGCCCGAGCGCGGCCTCGCCGTCCCCGCACCCGAATTACCCCGGTAGGCCGGGCCGGGAACCCCTTGAGCCCCAGCCCGGCGGGCGCATCGCTGGGACCGCGCCCGCTTCACTCCCCGGCGGCTCGCCGCCCTTCGAGCAGAATCAGCCCCGCTGTAGTCTGGCAGGCCAGACTTCATGCGGCTTTTCCACCCGCGGGAGTCGCGCCGTTTGCACTGCGGGCAAAATCGGCGCGAAGGGCCGCGGAATTCCAAACGGGGTGAAAGCGCCAGTGGCGCTT
>JBOGKJ010000300.1:0-8386 GCA_050745565.1 Terriglobales bacterium
CGCCGCAAGCCTCGAGCGCGGCGGCGGCGGCGGCGCCGATGCCGCGCCGGGCGCCGGTCACGAGCGCGACTTTGCCGCTGAGATCCATCCCTCAATTCTAGTGGCGGCTGCGGTACGATAGGCGGGAGATGAACAAAGTGGTGGCTTCGGCGGCCGCGGCGGTGAGCGACATCCCCGACGGGGCGACGGTGATGATTGGCGGCTTCGGCCTGTGCGGCAACCCGGAAAACCTGATCCGCGCGCTGCACGAACGGGGCACGCGCGGCCTCACCGTCATCAGCAACAACGCCGGCGTTGACGCCGAAGGCATCGGCATCCTGCTCGCCGCCGGCCAAATCAAAAAGATGATCGCCACCTACGTGGGCGAGAACTCGATTTTCGAGCAACAGGCGCGCAGCGGCCAGTTGGAAACCGAGTTGGTGCCGCAGGGCACGTTCGCCGAACGCATCCGCTGCGGAGGCGCCGGCGTGCCCGCCTTCTTCACCCCGGCCGGGGTGGGCACGGTGGTGGCCGAGGGCAAGGAGACGCGCGAGTTTGAGGGCCGCGCCTATCTCATGGAGCGTTGGCTGCGCGCCGATTTTGCCCTCATCAAGGCCCACCGCGGCGACCGCTGGGGCAACCTCACCTACCGCAAGACCGCGCGCAACTTCAACCCCGTTATGGCCCCCGCCGCCCGCATCGCCATTGCCGAGGTCGAGGAGCTGGTCGAACCCGGCGCCCTCGATCCGGAAACCGTGGTGACGCCGGCCATCTACATCCAGCGCCTGGTGGTGGGCCGCGACTACCGCAAGCCCATCGAACGCCGCACGCTGCGCCAGGATTGACCATGCCCGATCAGGATAAACGCCTCCGCATCGCGCGCCGCATCGCTCAGGAGCTGCGCGACGGCTATTTCGTGAACCTGGGCATCGGGCTGCCGACGCTCGTGGCCAACTGCGTGCCGCCCGGCATCGAGGTGGTGTTGCAATCGGAAAACGGCATGCTGGGCGTGGGCCCCTACCCGCGTCCCGGCCAGGAAGACCCCGACCTGATCAACGCCGGCAAGGAAACCGTCAGCGAACTTGCCGGCACCAGCTATTTCTCCAGCGCCGAGTCGTTTGCCATGATCCGCGGCGGCCACATTGACATGGCCGTGATGGGCGCCATGGAGGTGGCCGAAAACGGCGACCTGGCCAACTGGATCATCCCCGGCAAAATGATCAAGGGCATGGGCGGGGGCATGGATCTGGTGGCCGCCGCGCAGCGGCTGTACATCGCCATGGAGCACACCACCCGCGACGGCAAACCCAAAATCCTCCGCCGCTGCCGGCTGCCGCTCACCGGCCCGGCCGTGGTGGATTACATCGTGACCGAGATGGGGTTCATCCGGGTGGCGCCGGAGGGGCTGGTGCTCGAGCAGATCGCCCCCGAATTCACCGTCGAGCAGGTGCAACAGGCGACCGAAGCCCGCCTCATCATCCCGCCCAACCTGCGGCCTATGGCGTAGACGCACTCCCGCGTTGCGGCCATCGCCGCCCCGCATTACTTTCAGCCTTCCACTTTCAACTCTCAACTTCCCGCCAGCGGCACCCTGGCGGCAACTACGCCGCGCGCCACTCCGGCTTGCGCCCGGGCTGCGCCTGCGCCAGCAGTTTCTGCGTGGTCTCGGCATCGCCATCGGCGGCGTAGACCGGGGTGCCGGGCTGCTGCCGCCAACTGTCGTCGAGCCCGCCGGCGTCGACGCCGTCGAAGCCGATCTCGTTCAGCAGATGGAGGACGACCTGTTTGCCCTGCTCGTCGTCGCCCGCCACCGGCAGCGCGATACGCCCGGGCGCGCCCTGCGGCTGTCCGCGCTCCAGCAGGTGCTGGGCGAAGATGTTGTTGAAGGCCTTGACCACCGGACGGCCCAACTGCTGCTCCACCCAGCGGCTCTCCGGTGTGCCCTGCTCGATGCCGTCAATGCGGCCATCGCGATGCCGCGGATAGTAATTGTTGGTGTCCACCACCACGGTCGTGTTCGGCACTTCCGAAAACAGCCCTGGGGGCAGTTTGGGGAGGTTTTTCATCGGAATCGTGACCACCACCAGATCGCGGCCCTGGGCGGCTTCTTCCACCGTGACCGCGGTGGCGCCCAATTCCGCCGCCAGCGCCGCCAACGACGCCGGGCCGCGCGAGTTGGCGATGGCCACGCTGTGCCCGGCGGCGGTAAAGCGGCGGGCGAGGGTGCCGCCAATGTGGCCGGCGCCGATGATGCCGATGTTCATGACCGCTCCCTAGTGCAGGATTCGGACCTCAATGTGGGTGCCGTCGTCGAGGGTAAAGTTGTTGCCTACACTCTGAATGACGCCGCCCAAATCGGTCCCACTGCCATTATAGGTCTCCATCAGGCTGTACTGGATGGGCATGCCATTGGTGGAGCGGTCCATATGCGCGTAAGCGGGGTTGCCGGCGTCCATGGTGCGGGCCACGCTGCCGCCGCCCATTTCGGTCGGCAGGCTGACGCCGGCGTTGCTGTCGGAGTTCTCATCCGGTATGACGTGGATGATGGCCGCCCGCAGCGCGATCGCCGCGCCCTGTTTGGGCACTCCCTGGTTGAACAACACCCCCAGTTTGGCGGGTCCGCCGCTGTCGGACGCGGTAACCATGGTCACCACGCCGAGCAGCATACTGTTTTTGGCCAGTATGACTTGCCCGGAACTCTTCAAGTCCTGGTTGAGCTTGGCCTTGACCTGCTGGCCAACTTTGGACTTGTGCGAGTCGAGCTTGGTTTCGAGCTCGACCCGAACCTCGGTGCCGGGCTTGGCCGCCGGAGCCGCAGACTGGGCCAGCGCCCCGGCGGAAAAGGCGATGAGGGCGACGGAAACGGCGGTGAGTCGCATGAGTTGCCTCCTTGGGCGCTAGCGTACCACGAGCTGTCCGCTGCTGCAGCCGCTTCCCGGCCGCCTTGCACGGTCCCCAGTATGGGACTGGCGGCCCTCAAATTTCCGGCCGCGCGGCAGCGCCCGTTGCCGGGACCTCATCTGCAGTCACCATGGGACGAGGTAGCTACCGGGGGCTGGGCGCAGCGGCGGCTGTAGGGCTGGCGGCCGGGTTGCTGGCTTCCTCGCTCCCGGCACAGACGCCGGGCCTGTCCGTGCCGGCGGCGCTGGACCGCATGCTGCAGCAGGAACACGCCTTCAACCAGCAGATGCGCGGTTATCACCCGCGCGTCGAGACCTACATCCAGCAGTTGGGCCCGGACCGGGACCGGGGTACGGTGCCCATTGCCGACGCCTACTACCTCGGCATCCTGGACCTGACCCGTGGCTTCCAGGAACCCCTGTTCGCCAGCTCCAACCAGGGCCGGCTGGCCAAGGAATTCTTCCCCGTCGGCTTCTCTGGTATGCTCTCGCCCGACTGGCGCCACTTCGATCAGCAGCACTATCGCTTCCGCTACCAGGGGGAACAGTTTCTGGGCTCGGTGCGCTGCCTGGTCTTCAACCTCACCCCCCGGCCCGGCACCGCCCATGGCAGCTTCATGGGCCGCTTGTGGGCCGAAGATCAGGGATTTCACATCGTCCGCTTCGACGGCACCTACGTGCCCAACCCCAAACACAAATACGTCCATTTCGACAGTTGGCGCGCCAATGTCGGCCCCGACCTCTGGCTCCCGGTCGCCATCTACAGCCAGGAAGAGGACCAGCGCACCGGCTGGTTCAGCCACATTGCCTTCAAGGCCCAAGTGCGCTTCTGGGGCTACGCCTTGAGCCTCGCCCGGCCCCAAACCCGCTATGCCGACCTCAGCGTGGACCCGGCCTCGGCCGTGACCGGCGCGGCGCGGCCGCAGCAGCTGCGCCCCCCGTTGGCACAACAGCGCGCCTGGGAGCAAAAAGCGGCGCAGGACGTGCTCACCCGCCTGCAGCAAGCCGGCTTGCTGGCCCCGCCCGGCCCCGTGGATCAGGTGCTCGACACCGTGGCCCGCAACCTCGAGATCACCAACAAGCTCAACTTCACCCCCCCCGTCACCTGCCGCGTCCTGCTCATCACCCCGCTCGAGTCATTCACCGTCGGCCACACCATCGTCCTCAGTCGCGGCCTGATTGACGTCCTGCCCGACGAAGCCAGCCTGGCCATGATGCTGGCCCACGAACTGGGCCACATTGACCTCGGCCAGGGCATCAACACCGAGTACGCCTTCGACGACGTGATGATGTTTCCCGATATTGATAGCTTCCTCAAGCTGCGGCTCACCCACTCACCTTCCCAGGAAGCCGCCGCCGACCGCCGTGGCCTCCAGTTGCTGGACAATTCCCCCTACCGCAACGACCTGGCCCAGCCCGGCCTCTTTCTGGAAGCCCTCGATCGCGCCGCCCGCGGCGTCCCCAACCTGCTGAGCCCCCACCTCGGCAACCCCATGGTGCTCCAGGGCCGCGTCGCCCGCATGCACGCGCTGCTGACCGCTGCGCCCCTGCTGCAGACCCGCGACCTGCACCAGCTCCCCGCCCTCCCACTCGGCGCCCGCATCCACCTCGACCCCTGGAGCGATCAGCTCAGCCTGCTCGACGCCGCCTCACCCGCCCTGCTCAGCCCCGCCGATAAACTCAGCTTCGAGATCACCCCCTTCATGCCCTTCCTCGAACGCGAAGCCGCCCGTGAACTGGCCCTCCGCAAGGACGGGGTTCGGTATTAGGTATTCGGTGCTAGGTATTAGGTTTTAGGCCGGAGCAACGCTCGGCGGTAGGCCTTAGGTCTTGGGTACTAGGCCGGAGGAACGCTCGCCTCGCCCCTGCCCTGCGTCCGGCACCTCTACAGCCCGGGAGCGCTTCGCCGCCAGCCCCCGCTCCACACGCCGAGCCTTCCCTAATACCTAACACCTAATACCTAATACCTAACCTCCCCGTCGCGGCCTCAATCTGCGCGCTGACGGCATCGAGCACCCCGGCATCCGCCTGTATCTGCCGCTGCGCCAGATCCCAACGCTGTTGCTCAATCGCCTCCCGGACCCCGGGCATGGTCTTGACGCCATAGCCGGTGTAGGTGCCCGGGGCATAGATCGCATCCCGGTACCAGGGCCGGCCAGGCAGGCCGCCGGCGATCATCATCTTGCGCTCGCTCTGGTAGAGCAGCCGGTTGAGCGCGGCGAGCTGTGCCTGCGGGGCATTGAAAAGCGACCCGGACGCGGCGGCCGTGGCATAGGCCCGATGGTAGCCGGCGGCGGCGAAGCGCAGCCGGTTCTGGGCCTGGCTCAGCGGGGCGAAGCTCAGCGCCGGGGCAGCCGCGGTGTGTTTGTCAAGCTGCTCCAATTGCTGCAAATACGTGTGCGTCGTGTCGGCGAAATCGGTGAAGTCCCAGGGCAGCACGGGGGCGTCGGCCAGGCGCAGTTCTGCGGTGCCCATCACCTCGGCGAAGGCCTGCTCGTAGACGAAGGTGGTGTCGCTGAAGTGCGTGAACCAATAGAAATCGTCGTAGGTGGAGTGATAAACTCCGCCGCTATTGGAACCGCCGGTGAAGCGCAGGTCGGCGGAAGCGATGCCCAAGTGATCGAGAAATGCGGTGTAGTCCGAGCCCGAGCCCAGCGCGCCGACGCGCAAATCCGCGCGCCGCTCGATCGCCTTCCTGGCCGGCCCGCGCGCGCGCGTCAGCGCCTGGGCGCGTGCCACTTCCCACAGCGACTGGTGCTTGACCGGGTCCTGGACGGTCTTCTCGACGTCGTTAAAGAAATGCTCCAGTGTGTGTGAGGCGGAGATGCGCAGGGCGCCGGTCCCGGTGTTGTCCGAGTTCAGGTAGACCACCGCCTTCTGTTCCAGCTCGGGCGCATGATGCAGCGCCCAGGCGGTCGAGCCCAGGGTCATGGGCTCTTCGCCATCCCAGGCTGCAATGATGAGCGTGCGCAGCGGGCGCCAGCCCTGCTTCAGCAGGGCGCCCATGCCGCGTGCTTCTTCGAGCAACGCCACCGTGCCGCTGAGCGGGTCGCTCGCGCCGAAGACCCAGGCGTCGTGATGGTTGGCGCGGATGATCCACTGGTTGGGGAACTCCGTCCCCGGAATGGTGGCGATGACATCGTAGAGCGGAACCACGTCCCAATTAAAGGCGACCTGCAGATGCACGATCCCGGCGCCCGGACCGATGTGGTAGGTCACGGGCAGGGCGCCGCGCCAGGCCAGCGGCGCCACGGGCCCGCCCAGCGCCCGCAGCAGTGGCAGGGCGTCGCCATAGGAGATGGGCAAGGTGGGGATTTTGGTCAGGGTCGGGATCTTGTCCACCGGCAGCCGGGGCGGATTCAGGTTCCCCTCGGCCAGGGCGGGCGTCGAGGGATCGCCTTCGCCCTGGCTGATGTCCATGACGCTGCCCCGCTGCACGCCGTCCTGGGGGCGATAGGCGCCTTGCGGGAACGCATCGCCGCGGAAGTAGCCATCGTCGGCGGGATCGGAATAGATGATGCAGCCGATGGCGCCATGTTCAGCGGCCACCTTGGGTTTCACGCCGCGCCAGCTTTGCCCATAGCGCGCCAGCACGATCTTGCCGCGAACACTCACGCCCAGCTTCGCGAGCTGATCGTAATCCGAGGGCAGTCCGTAGTTGACGTAAACCAGGGGTGCGGTGACGTTGCCGTCAATCGAGTAGGCATTGAAGGGCGGAAGCTGGCCAGGCGCGCTGGAGGTGGGGTCCCCCGGCACCGGCGGCTCCTCGAGTTTGGCGCGATAGGGGGTGGGTGTCGTCATTTCTAACACCCGCAGTTTGGGCGTGGGAAACAGCACGTGGAAGGTTTCGATGTGGGCCTCGAGCCCATAACTCTGGAATTGCGCCAGGATCCACTCGGCGTTGTTCTTGTCGTAGGGCTGGCCGAGCGCGTGCGGCTTGAGCGACATGCGCTGCATGGCGGCGCGCATGCGCTCGGGCTGCGGCAACGTCCGGAAAGCCGCTTCCCACTTCTGCTCCGCCGGCGTGGCTGCGGGCGAATAGCCGTCGAACGCGGCGGAGGCGGCGATGGCGGGAACCGGAGGCGGCGGAGACAGGAATAGCAGCAGGGCGAGCAGGCCGAGGTAGCGCATGGTTGGGGTTATTGCTGACCGGCCGGAGCGGTGGCGGTGTCCTTGTAGACGGTGCCACCTTTCATCACAAACGAAACGTTGCGCAGGGCGGCGGCATCGGTCAGCGGATCACCACTCACCGCAATGATGTCGGCATCGAGGCCGGGGGCGAGGCTGCCAATCTCGCTGCCGAGGCGCAGGGATTCGGCGTTGAGCGCGGTCGCGGCGTCAATCGCGTCCAGGGCGGGCTGGCCGGCCTCGATGCGGGCGATGATCTCTTCGGCCTGATGGCCAAACGCGCCCGCCACCGAGTCGGTGCCCATGACGACCTTGAGATGCGGCGTGTGGATGGCGTCCTGAAACAGCTTCTTGTTGATGGCCAGCGCCGTGCGCATCGCGGCGAAGCCCGAGGCGTCATAGTTCCCGGAGCCAAAGAACTGCTTCTGGTGGGCGATATAATTCTGGATCACGAGCCCGACCTGCGGGTCGAAATACGTCCCCCGTGCGGCCATGAGATCGAGGTCCTGTTGAGTGGAGTAGGTGCCGTGCTCGACTTCGGTGCAGCCAGCGATGGTGGCGTTGTGCACCGAGCCGCGGTAGGCATGCACCAGCGTGCGCAGGCCCAGCGTGTTGGCTTCCCCGCACAGCGCCTGCAACTGGTCGAGCGTGAGCGTCTCGCCGGCGCCGCTGCGGATGCTTTGCGAGGCGAAGATTTTGACCAGGTCGGCGTGCTGGTAGTTGAGCATCTCGACTCGGGCGCGCAGCACGTCGTCGTTGCCCACGCGCGGCGAGCCGCTGATGGGGTTGATGGCGGTGAGAATGCGTGGCCCCGGCGTGATGCCCTTCGCCACGTACTGTTTCAACGTGACGTCATCGGGTTCGGCCACGCTTTGGACGGTGGTGAAGCCGGCCTGCAGCGTGACCCAGAGGTTGTTGGCCGCACCCAGCGTCGCCTGCATGGGGTTTTCCCGCGCATCGTCGGCCTGGCCGTTGGGGCCGAAGTGGCGCGTGAGGTGCACATGGACGTCAATCAGGCCGGGCATCACGGTCTGGCCGCGCAGGTCGTACCAGACGGCGCCGGCAGCGGTGAGGTCCGGGCCGATGGCGGAAATCTTGCCATGCTCGACCAGGATGCGGGTATTGTGCAGCACCTGTCCGCGCCCGTCGAGCGCGGTCGAGACCTCGAGCATGGCCGTCGGCGGCGCCGCCGCCGGCTCCCCCTGCGGCATCGCCAGCCCACGGCCGCGGCCCTGCGCCCAAGCGCCGATGACGGCCACCGCGAACGTTATTGCCACCGTACCTGTCAGCCTCGACCAGCGTCGCAACATGGTTCAGCCTCCCTGGCTGGGCGCAGTCTAGCGCAGCCGGCGCGCTGAAAGCAAGGTGTTCCGCCCTTT
>JBOGKJ010000301.1:0-4708 GCA_050745565.1 Terriglobales bacterium
CGATGGCACCAGGGCAGGTGCTGCGCCGCCCATTTTTCTAGACGGGCGCGCTATGCCGCGCGTGGCAGCGGCTGGGTTGGTGAGAAATGCGGACTAAGCCTCCAGCGCCAGCAGGCCTTGACGCAGCAACTGGGTGAGCAGCTCACGCACTTGGGCCGCGCTCACGCCCCGGGGGCGGGCGCCGAGGATTTCCCGCAGGCTGTGCGCTGCGCCGTCGGCCAGGCGCAGGAGCAGGGGTTCGGCGGCCGCGTCGAAATGCCAGGTCCGGCCCAGCGCGTCAATCTTCAGGGCCTCGGCGGAACGCTGCCAGCGCGCGCGTCGGGGCGCTGCCCAGCGCAGCCGGGATGGCGATGGCGCCTGCGCAGCCGCGCCGGCCAGGGGCTGGGCGAGCGCGGTGTAGGGCAGTCCGTGGCTGGGGCGCGTCCGCCGCTCGTTGTCGCGCTCGGACAGGTATTCCTCCAGCAGGCCGGGCTGCCAAAGGCGCGCCGCCGCCCGCCACAGGGCCTCGGCGTACTCGCGCCGCTCGGCCGCCGGCGCCAGGCGCGGCACATCGCGGCGCGCGATCTCAAGCCGGCGCGCGCGCGCGGCCCACCATGCCAGCAGGTCCAGTCCGGTTTCGGTGTGGAAGCCGACGGTCAGATGCAGCGTGGGCTCGCCGCGCGGCACGGCCACATGCCAGGCGCCGCGCGGCAGGTAGAGCAGGTCGCCCGAGCGCAGCGTGCCGCTCCACAGCGGGCGCCGGCGCGGCCGGGGCACGGCATCGCCGGGCAGCGGATGCGGGCGCGTCGCGCCGAACACCTGCCACTGCTTCGAGCCGTAAACCTGGAGGATGAAGACGTCGTGATCATCCCAGTGCAGATCAAAGCCGCGGGTCGCGCGCCATCCCGCGTAGGCATTGACCTGAACGCCGCAGTCCAGCTCGCGCTCGAGGCTCGCGGCCAGGCGGCGCAGCGGCGGGTGCAGTTCCTCGACGCTATCGACAATCAGGGTGGCGCCCCGCCGCAACTCGTCGGCCAGCGGCGCCGCCGCCCGCAGCGCCGGCTCGCCGCCGCCCGACACCTGGCGGCCGGCGCGGTACAGGCGCCACCGCGGCGCCGCCAAGCGGTGCTCGTTCAGGATGCGGTTCAGTTCCGCCCAAGGCAGCAGTTGCTCAAACCGGCCTCGCCGGCCGCGCACCAGCGCGTATTCCCGCTGCCAATGGCGGGCGAGAAAGGCCGTCTTCGGCCGCGGCGCCAGCAATTCCGCCAGCGTGGCCGGGGCCGCGGCCGACTGGCGCGCGTCGCGTGAGCGCACCGCGGGGCTCACTTAATCCTTGTTGCCGCTGTCGTGCTTCTCGTGGCCTTTCTTGTCGTGGCCGGGGTGGCCGCTGCTGTCGCTACCTTGATAGCCGCCTCGGGTTGACCCCTGGTTGGCGTCCAGGGGTTCGCGGTGATCGTTTTTCAGGGACGTGTCTACATCCCTGTTGCCGCCGTCGTGTTTCTCGTGGTCCGAGCTGTCCTGACCGGGGTGGCCGCTCTTGTCCCTACCTTGATATCTGACCGCAGCGATTTCCAACTGATTGGCATCCTGGCCGTCCTTGTGATCGGGGTGGTTGAGGAAACGCCGCGTTCCAGGCCGGACGGGCTTGCCGGCCTTGGCGCCCTTGGCGCCCTTGGAAGCGGTTACCCGTTTCAGCAGGGACCCCTTCTTGCTGGTTTTCCTGGCTTTCTTCGCCGTTGTTCTGGTCGTCTTCTTGGTTGCTTTCTTCACCTTTGGCTTGGCCATATTCCGCCTCTCCTATATCGGCGAGCCGAGTATACTTCACTCACCTATGACTGGCAAGGGCACGCTCGATTTTTCCGGCCACGTTCAGGATCACATTGGCCACGACCGGCAACGGGGGCGTCCGGGGCGGGCCCAGCACGGCCATGCGGTCCGCGGCCGGGTCGGGGGCGTAATTGCTGCCTCCGGGCTTGTGGTTCAGGAGCGCCACCGGGGACCACGCCGCCGGTTGGCCGGGCTGGAACAGGCCGCCGCGGAGGCTATAAGGCACCACCATTAAATGGCCGTCTTCGGTCTCGTAATACAACTTAGGGCTGCGGCGTGACCAAGTGATCCAGCTAGCCTTTCCAGAACTGATTTGCCAGCGAGCGCTGGGCCCGGCCAGCGGCCGGACGTCCGG
The DNA here is from genome assembly GCA_050745565.1 of Terriglobales bacterium. Lineage (GTDB taxonomy): Bacteria > Acidobacteriota > Terriglobia > Terriglobales > SCQP01 > SCQP01. The sequence continues at coordinate 2,162 of JBOGKJ010000301.1, forward strand.
GGCGTGGTCGCCGCTCAACCGGGAATAGGCCACCCAGCGTCCGTCGGGCGATATGGCGGGGGCGATCCCGTTGAGCAGCGGCTGGGGGGCGCCGGCGACGGGCGCGTCCGAGTCGCCATGCTGCAGCGGCAGCAGCCAACTCGATATGGGCGCGCCGGGGGGTTGGAGCATGTAGGCCAAGCGGGCGCCGTCCGGGGAGAACGACCAGGGCACGGCCGGCGCGGCCAGCAGACGGCGAGGCGGCAGGGCGCCGTCGCTGCGCACCCAATAAATGCCGGTTTGCGCACCTACCCCCGCAAAGGCCAGGTGTTGTCCATCCGGCGCCCAAACCGGCTCGGTGCCGGCGGCGATCCGCATTGCGGTTCCGCGACGCAGGTCATAAACCCAAAGATCCGGGGCGTCGGTGGATCCGTTCTCAAATACAAGATGACTGCCATCGGGAGAAAACTGCGGCCGACGGTACGTCCCTGGAGTGGCGAGCAGCGGGTGGGTAGCGCCGGAGGGGTCGAGCCAATTCAGGTTCCATTGGGCTTCTGGCGCGGCTCCGGTCTCATAGACCAGCGTGCCGTCGGGCGAAAGGCTGAGGGCCGCCTGTTCAGGATAGTCACGGTTGGCGCGAATGTGGTCGAGCAGCAGCACGGCAGGCCCATGCGTCGCGAGCGAGTCGAGATTGAAGCCTACGGCATAAAGCGCGGTGCCGCGTAGGTAGAGCAAATAGCCGCGATTGGCGGCGGCGGCGCCGGGCAGGTAGCGCGCCCAGCGCGCCGGCGCCAGCACGTGCGTGACGGCAAGGCCGGGCAGCCGGGCCGCCTCCACCTCGGCCTGGTCCAGATCGTTCACGCTCGGCGATGCGATAAACAACACTGCCTTGCCGCCGGGCAGCACTTGGGGCTGGAACTGTTCGACGTCGCGGCCGGCCAGATGCAGCCAGGGCTGCGGGGCGCCACCACCGGCGGGCGCGAGCCGGAGCGCGCCGCCGGAGAAATTTTGCGCCAGGATCAGGTCACCTTGCCCGTCCCAACTGGCGCCGGAAAAATAGCCCGCCGGACAAATCGTGGCCGGCGCGCCGCCCGCGAGCGGCAGAGCCGCGATTTCCCCGGCATCTTTCCAGAAGCCCACCTGGGTGCCGTCGGGTGAAAAGAACAGCGGCCCGCTGGCGCCCTCGCTACCGGTGATCACTTGCGGCTGGGGCTGATCCAAGCGCCGGATCACCAACTGCGTACCGCCGCCTGGCGTAGCCACCGGGTAGACCAGGCTCTTCCCATCGGGGGTGACCGCGACTTCGCCATCCACGACCCCGGCGCCCAGATTCAGGCTCACCTCGGGCGAGGGCGCGAGCGGCAGCGGGCGCAGCCGCCACGCCAGCCAGGGGCCCGCGAGGGCGGCGACCGCCAGAGCGGCGACGGCCCACTTCCAGACACCGGCCGAGGCCTTCGGGGCCGCCGGCGCCGCCATGCCGCCGGCTTCCAGCAACACGCGCACGTCGCCGATCCAGCCCCAGCGTTCGGACGCGCTCTTCTTCAGGCAGCGCTCGACCACCGGGCCCACCCCCGGCGGCAGCAGGGTCAGGTCCGGCTCGCGCTGCAGCACCGCCGCCAGCGTTTCGGCATGCGTCGGCGCGGCGAACAGCGCGCGCCCGGTCAACATCTCATAGACGATCACGCCGAAGGCCCAGATGTCGGTGCGCACATCCAGGATTTCGCCGCGCGCCTGCTCAGGCGACATATAGGCGGGCGTGCCCAGGATGGCGCCCGGCAGGCTCACCGTTGGCGCCTCGGCGGCCTCGGCCCCGGTGCCGGGCGTGGCGGCGTAGGCGAGGCCAAAATCCAGAATCCGAACCACGCCTTGGGCCGTGATCATGATGTTGCCCGGCTTCAGGTCGCGGTGAATGATGCCCTTCTGATGCGCGTACTCGAGTCCGGCCGCGATCTGCAGGGCCAGGTTCAGAGCTTCGCGCACCGGGATGGGGCCGTGCGCCATCCGCGCCGCCAGCGTCTGGCCCTCGATCAACTCCATCACGAAGGCGCCATGCTCGAGGCCGTAGATGGTGGCGATGTTCCCATGGCTGAGCCCCGCCAGCAGGCGCGCCTCCCGCTCCAGCTGCCGCAGTAGGAGGCCGTCGCCTGCCCAGGCGGCCGGCAGCAGCTTGATCGCCACCTCCCGCTCGAGCCGCGTGTCGCGCGCCCGCCACACCTCGCCCATGCCGCCCGCGCCCAAGCGCTCAATGATCCGATAGTGGCCGATAGCCTGACCGGGCGCCGTCATATTCCGATATCATGCACCGGCCCGAGGCGCCCAGCAACCGTTGTCGGCGCGGGCACGGGCGCCTGCTCGGCTGAGACGCTCGCAGCGCCGGGCCCACACTCGAGGGGCTGTGGAGCGCCGGCCCGGGCCCCGGTGAGCCCAAGGGGGCGCGAGCAGCATCTCGCCACGGCAGAATCACGGTTGCTGTGGTCACCCGAACTGGCACGTGGCGCCGGTCGGAAGGCGGCTGGTTTTGCCACACCCGCGCCGCTTCGTTTGCCGGGACATTCAGCGGCCCTTCGC
>JBOGKJ010000302.1:0-11744 GCA_050745565.1 Terriglobales bacterium
CGACAAGGCTCCCCGAGCGTGGAAGCTCTGTTCGAGACCTACTGCATGCCGAACCGCACCCGGGATTGTGTCGAGGCAGCCAGGGCCTTGCCTGCGGCCCAAGCCCGATCCAGTGCACTGCTCGGCATCGCGGAACGAATGCTTGGTGTGCGGCGGCCCATCGACGCGATTGCCTGGGTAACGTACTAGATCTGCACCAAGAACAAACAACCAATATCTTACAACCCTATTTAATCCTCAGCCACCGCCGCAGCCGCGCCACGATGCCGCCGGAAATTGAATAGGGCGCGACCAGGTCCAGTTCATGCGTGTAGTCACCGGTGCTATAGGTCACACTGTGGCCGTCGGGTGCGAGGGTGAGGTGGTAGCCCGGTACTAGCGGGGCGGCCAGCTGGGTCCGGCTGGCAACGCGCTCGCCGGAGCCGTCGGGTGCGACGATATGCACCAGGCCATCCGTCGCCAGAAAGGCGATCCAGCGGCCGTCGCAGCTCCAGGCGGGTCTGGTCGCGTCCACCATCGCGCCCTGCCCGACCGCGGCCCTTAAACGTGCGGGGCCGCGTCCCCGGTGGTGGCCACCAGCATAAGCTTCTACACCGACCGACGGGAAATGAAATGGCCGATCTGGTTTCCGTCCGGCGACCACGCGGGGGCGTACTGGACATCAGAGGAGGGGCCGGTCAGCTGCATCGGCGCTCCGGGTGGCGCACCGCCGCGGGAAGTGAACGACACAGTAGCCAGTTGTTGCTGCGCCCCTGGTCCGTGGGCAGCGACAACAACAATTGGGAGCCGTCGGGTGAGTATTCCAGCGCGGGAAAATCCTGTAGACCGTCCGCGGCAAATGGTTCTGGAGCAAACCACCGGAGCGGCGCACCAACGGTCGAAGCAATCAGTGATTGGCGGTGACGGGCAGTAGTCCGCCGCCTGACCCTGCTCCAGCCGACACGCGGCTGGCGTTGCGCAGCCAAGTCACCCGCTCCAATTAATGCCGCGTCAAATCGCGCACCTTGTCGCGGAACAGCGTCAAGGCGATGCGCCCACGGTTGGGTTCGCCCCGCGCCAGCGCTTCGGCCAGGTGTAGCCCCTGCTTGGCCGTGGCCTCGGCCGGCTGCGGCGGCTCGAACTGGTCGGTCACGCACTCCACCAGGCTGGGTTTGGACGAGCGCAACGCCTGCTGCAGCGTGGTCCGCAATTGCGCCGGGTCCTCGACGGTGTAGCCGATGCCGCCGCAGGCGCGCGCGTACGCGGCGAAGTCAATCGGGTGCAGCTCGCACTGGTACTCCGGGTTGCCCAGAAACACCATCTGCTCCCACTTGATCTGCCCCAGCGTGTTGTTCTTGATCAGCACCACCGTCAGCCCCAACTGATATTTCACCGCGGTGGCGAACTCACCCATCAGCATCGTGAACGCCCCGTCGCCGACAAACGCAATCGAGCGCCGCTTCGGGTACGCCACCGCCGCCGCGATGCCATAGGGCAGCCCCGGCGCCATCGTCGCCAGGTTGCCGGCAATGCCCCATTTCTGTCCATCCCGGATATTGAAATGCCGCGCCATCCAGGTGGTCACCGTGCCGCAGTCGCAACTGATGATGGCGTCGCGCGGCGCCAACTCGGAAAGCGACTGTGCCACCATCTCCGGCTTCATCGGTTTGCTCATGTTTGTCCCACGTTCGCGCATCAACTTGTTCCAGTCCGCCATCCGCTTCTGCGTCGCCTTCAAAAATCCCCGGTGGTGCTTATTGAGCCGCGGCAGCAGGATGTCCATCGTCGCCGCCGCCTCGCCCACCAGCCCCACCGTCACCGGAAAGCGGAGCCCGATGCGCTCCGGCCGAATGTCAATTTGCACGCAGGGGATGCTCTTCTTTTCAGGCAACCACTCCATGTATGGAAACGAGGTCCCGATTAAAAACAGCAGGTCGCACTCCTCCATCGCCTTCTGCGCTGGCAGCGTGCCGATCAGTCCCAATCCACCGGCGCTGAGCGGGTGGTCGTCGGGAATGGCAGCCTTGCCGAGCAGCGCCTTGATGATCGGCGCCTGCAGCCGCTCGCCCAACGCGATCAACTGCTGGCGGGCATGCACCGTGCCGGCGCCGGCCAGGATGGCGATCTTCTTGGCTTGGTTCAGGGCCGCGGCGGCGCGCTCGATGTCGGCTGCGCATGGCACGGTGGTATAGCGCGTACGCACCGCCGAGGTGGTGGTGCGCGCCGCGCGCATGGGCGAAAGTTTATGCTTCGCGGGCAGATCCTGAACGTCCACCGGAATGTTGACGTGCGACACGGTGCCTTTGGCGAGCGCATGGCGACAGGCCAGGTCGGTCACCATTTCGGCCTGATTGGGATTGACGATCGCCTCGTTGTACTCGGCCACGTCGGCGAACAACCGAACCAGGTTAACCTCCTGTTGATAATGTGATCCTTTAAGGTCGGAGTAGGTCTGCCCGGTGATCGCCAGCACTGAGGCGTTGTCCAGCTTGGCGTCGTAGAGCCCGTTAAGCAGGTGAATGGCGCCCGGCCCCGAGGTGGCGATGCACACGCCGAGCTTGCCGGTGTACTTGGCATGCGCGGTGGCCATGAACGCCGCCGCCTCCTCGTGCCGCGTCTGGATGAAACGAATCTGGCCAGCGCGCTGCCGCAGCGCTTCGAACATGCCGTTGATGCCATCACCCGGCAGCCCAAAGATGGTGTCCACGCCCCAGTCCAGCAGGGTGTCCACGATGATGTCGGAGACGGTGCGGGCCTCGCGCCCGCGAAACAGCGCAGGAATTGCTGCCATGTCTTACCAGTTGCCAGTTCCCGGTGGCCAGTTGCCAATGCAGCGAGCAGCGATCAGCCGTCGGGCATGTAGTGTGCGAGCACTCCCGAATTCCGTGAGCGCGAAAAAGACAATTCACGGTGGCCGCGCGTCTTGCGCCGGCGGCAACGTGGGCGCGGCATGCCGCGAGCCGGACCCTGCACGCAAGCGCAGCGGCACGCCCCGCTCGGAACTGATGACCGCCGACTGATGACCTATGACCAATAACTGATAACCTAGTCTCATGAGCGAAGAGGCAGTGATTCTGGCCGGAGTTCGAACTCCAGTGGGGCGGTTTCTCGGTGGGTTGGCGTCGATTCCGGCGCCGAAGCTGGGCGCGATCGTCGTGGGTGAGGTGGTTAAGCGCGCCGGCCTCAAACCCGAGCAGATAGACGAGTGCATCATGGGAAACGTGGTGCAAGCTGGCCTGGGCCAGAACCCGGCGCGACAGGCCGCGCTGTTTGGCGGACTTTCGCCCCATGTGGCCGCGCTGACCATCAACAAAGTCTGCGGATCCGGTCTCAAAGCGGTGGGCCTTGCGGCGCAGGCGGTGCTGCTGGGCGACTCGGAGATTGTGGTTGCTGGGGGCATGGAATCCATGTCCAACTGCCCCTACTTGCTCCCCGGCGCCCGTCAGGGGTACCGCATGGGCGATGGCACGCTGGTGGACTCAATGGTTCACGACGGGTTATGGGACGTGTACGAGGACTACCACATGGGCAATACCGGCGAGCTGGTCTCGGAGAAATATCACGTCACCCGCGAGGACCAGGATCAGTACGCGCTCGGAAGCCACCGTAAAGCACTGGCGGCCATGAACGAGGGCCGCTTCGATTCCCAGATCGTCCCGGTTGAGATCCCGCAAAAAAAGGGCGACCCGATCGTGGTGACCAGAGACGAAGGCCCCCGCGCCGACACCACCATCGAGGCCCTGCGCAAGCTGAAGCCTGCCTTCAAGAAGGACGGCACCGTCACCGCTGGCAATGCTCCGGGCGTGAATGACGGGGCCGCTGCCGTGGTGGTCACGACCGCCAGCCGGGCCCGCGCGCTCGGCCTCAAGCCCAAGTTCCGCATCGTGGCCCAGGCGGTGAGCGGGCTGGAGCCGAAGTGGGTGATGATGGCGCCGGTCGAGGCGGTGCGCAAGCTGTGGACAAAAACTGGCTGGAAGACCGCCGACGTGGACCTGTACGAACTGAACGAGGCGTTCTCGGTGCAGGGCGTGGCGCTGATTCACGAGCTGCAGTTGCCCGCCGATCGCGTCAACGTGAATGGCGGCGCGGTGGCGCTCGGCCACCCGATCGGCGCCAGCGGCGCCCGCGTGCTGGTCACGCTGATGTATGAGCTGGAACGCCGGGGCGTGCGCCGCGGCATCGCGGCGCTGTGCCTCGGCGGCGGCAACGCCGTGGGTATGGCCATTGAAAGGCTCCAGCCATGAGCGCTCCCGGCATTCAGAAAGTCGCCGTGGCCGGCGGCGGCACCATGGGCAACGGCATTGCCCACGTGCTGGCGAAGTTCGGCCTGGACGTTGTGCTCTTCGAGGCAAACGCCGAGGCGCTGGCCCGCGCCCGCGCCGCCATTGACAAGAACCTGGGCCGCGAAGTGGCCAAGGGCAAGCTCGATCAGGGCCTGGCCCGCGCCGCGCTGGAACGCATCACCTTCACACTGGACCTTGAGCCCGCGCGCGGCGCCCAGTTGGCGATCGAGGCGGTGCCCGAGCAGCTCGAACTGAAGACCTCCGTGTTGCGCCGCCTGGATCAACTGCTGCCGCCGGAAGCGCTGCTGGCCTCCAACACCAGCTCGATTTCCATCACCGCCCTGGGCGCCGCCACCAGCCGTGCCGACCGCTTCATCGGCATGCATTTCATGAACCCGGTTCCGATGATGAAGCTGGTCGAGGTGATTCGCGGCCTCGCCACCTCCGATGCCACCACGGCCGCGGTCATGGCCCTGTCGCAGCGGCTGGAAAAAACCCCGATCGAGGTCCACGACTACCCCGGATTCATCTCCAACCGCGTGCTGATGCCCATGATCAACGAGGCCATTTTCTGCGTCCTCGAGGGCGTCGCCAAGCCTGAGGCGGTGGATGAAGTCATGAAGCTGGGCATGGCCCACCCCATGGGCCCGCTGACCCTCGCCGACTTTATCGGTCTCGACGTGTGCCTGAACATTATGGAGGTGCTGCACCGCGGCCTCGGCGACGACAAGTACCGCCCCTGTCCGCTGCTGCGCGGCATGGTCGCCGCCGGCTGGCTCGGCCGCAAAACCGGCCGTGGCTTCTACCAGTACTGACGGCGCTGCGCCGTTTGCTAAACTGATTTCCGCATGCCTGAAGCACCCACGCTGCAGAACCTGATCGGCGGACAATGGGCCGCGCCCCGCACCGGCGCCTACATCGAGCGCCACAACCCAGCCGACAACCGCGAACTCGTTGCCCGCATCCCCGCCTCCGACGCCGCCGACGTGGACGCCGCCGTCGCCGCCGCCGCCGCCGCCTACCCCGCCTGGCGCGCCACCCCCGCGCCCCGGCGTGCCGAAATCCTGTTCCGTGCCGCGCAACTCCTGGTCGAGCGCAAGGAGTCTTACGCCCGCGCCATGACCCGCGAGATGGGCAAGGTCCTGGTCGAGACCCGCGGCGACGTTCAGGAAGCCATCGACATGCTGTACTTCATGGCGGGCGAGGGCCGCCGCCTCTACGGCCAGACCACGCCCTCCGAGCTCGCCAACAAGATGTGCATGACCGTGCGCGCCCCGGTGGGGGTTGCCGGGCTGATCACGCCCTGGAATTTCCCCATGGCGATTCCAAGCTGGAAGCTGGCGCCCTGCCTGCTGTGCGGCGACACCGCAGTGTTGAAGCCGGCCGAGGACACGCCGCTCTCGGCGCTGAATTTTGTGCAGACGCTGGCCGACGCCGGCCTGCCGCCCGGGGTGGTGAACCTCGTTTATGGGCGCGGTGGCGAAGCCGGAGCGGCGCTCGTGGCCGACGACCGCACCCGCATCATTAGCTTCACCGGCTCGACCGCGGTGGGCAGGGAAGTGGGCCGCCAGGCCGCGGGCGCGCTCAAGCACTGTAACCTCGAACTCGGCGGCAAGAACGCCATGATCGTGCTCGACGACGCCGACCTCGATCTCGCCCTCGAAGGTTGCCTCTGGGGTGCGTTTGGCACCACCGGACAGCGCTGCACCGCCACCAGCCGCCTGATCCTACAGGAGGGCGTTCACGACCGCTTTGTGGCGGCGCTCAGTTCGCGGGCGCGCGCGCTGGCGCTGGGCAACGGGTTGCAGGATGCGGTGCAGGTCGGCCCCATCGTCAACGCCAAGCAACTCGAGCGCGTGGCCGGCTACGTCGCGGCCGGCAAACAGGAGGGCGCGCGCCTGGTGCTCGGCGGCGCGCGCGCCACCACGGGCGCGCTGGCGCACGGGCATTTTTTTGAGCCCACCATATTTGCCGAGGTCACGCCCCCGATGCGCATCGCGCAGGAGGAGATCTTCGGCCCGGTCATTTCCGTGCTGCGCTGCCGTGGCCTCGAACACGCCATGGAGATTGCCAATGGCGTTGCCTACGGGCTTTCCTCGTCGCTCTACACTGCCAACGTCAATGCCGCCTTCCGGGCGCTGCGCGATCTGCATACCGGCATCATCTATATCAACGCCCCCACCATCGGCGCTGAAGTGCATCTCCCCTTTGGCGGCGTAGGGGCCACCGGCAATGGCCATCGCGAAAGCGGCTTGGCGACCCTGGACGTCTATAGCGAATGGAAAACGCTCTATGTGGACTATAGCGGCCAACTGCAGCGCGCCCAGATTGACACGGGCGAATAGGCGACCGCGCACAGAACCGACAACTGACAACCGACGACTGATAATCGAGAACCCTCTATGCTGATCGGCGTACCGCGTGAGTTGAAGGATCACGAAACCCGCGTTGGACTAGTGCCCGCCGGGGTCGGCGAACTGGTGGGACTGGGGCACAAGGTGATGGTCGAGACCGGTGCCGGCCACGCCTCCTTCTTTGACGACGAGGAGTACCTCCGCGCCGGCGCGGAAATCGTCAACACCGCCAAGGAGCTCTGGAATCGGGCGGAAATGATTTGCAAGGTCAAGGAGCCGATCGAGCCCGAGTACCGCTATTTTCGTCCGGGGTTGCTGCTGTTCACCTATCTCCACCTCGCACCGCTTCCGGAACTGACCGAGGAATTGCTGCAAAAGCAGGTGACCGCCATCGGCTACGAAACCGTAGTGGGCCCGGCCGGCGGCCTGCCGTTGCTCGAACCCATGAGCGAGGTCGCCGGGCGCCTCGCGGTGCAAATCGGCACGCAGTATCTGGAACGCCGCTACGGCGGCCGCGGCATGCTGCTCGGCGGCGTCCCCGGCGTGCCGCCGGCGCGCGTGCTGGTACTGGGCGGCGGCATTGTCGGCACCAACGCCGCCAAGATGGCGGTGGGCCTGGGCGCGGTGGTGGTGCTCGCGGATCGCAGCCTCACCCGGCTGCGTCAGATTGACGACCTGTTTGGCGGACGCGTGCTGACGCTGGCCGCCAACCCCACCACCATCGCCGAAGCCGTGCGCGACGCCGACCTGCTGATTGGCGCTGTCCTCATCCCCGGCGCCAGCGCGCCCAAGATTGTCTCCACCGCCATGGTGGAAAGCATGAAACGCGGTGCCGTCATTGTGGACGTGGCCATTGACCAGGGCGGCTGCATCGAGACCGCCCACCCCACTACCCACACCCATCCTTCTTATCTGGTCCACGACGTTGTCCACTACTGCGTCAGCAATATGGCCGCCGCCGTGCCGCGCACGTCCACGCTGGCGCTGACCAACGCCACCTTCGCCTACGTTCGCATGCTCGCCGATCACGGCTTCCCCGGCGCCGTCCAACGCGATCAGGGCTTGCGCGCAGGCGTCAATACTTACAAAGGCGCATTGACCTTTGCGGCCGTGGCGGCGGCTCAGAACCGGCCCCACCAGCCAATAGCCGAGTTGTTATAATCGAAGCGTGCAACGGGAAGTTGAACACGCAGGCGGGGCGGGCCCGGAAGGGCGGGCGGCGGCCATCCTAAGCGACCTCATCGAGTCCTACCTGTGCTCGGGGGCGCCGGTGGGATCCCGGGTGCTGGCCGAAATGCACGCCGAAAGCCCCAGCACCGCCACCATCCGCCACGTCCTGGCCGAGCTGGCCGAGCAAGGCTACCTGGACCAGCCACATACCTCCGCCGGACGCATCCCCACCTGCCGCGCCATCCGCTGGTGGTTGCAGCGTCAGCAGCCGCCGGCATTGCTGGATTCTGAAAATGCGCGCCAACTCGAAGCCCGGCTGCGCGATGCCGCCGATGAGACCACGCTCTGGCTGCGGGCCTCGGAGTTTCTCTCCGACTTCACCCAGCAGGTCGGCCTGGTGGTGGTTGAGCCCTGGCGCGATTCCGGCCTCAAACACATTCGCTTCCTCCGGCTCACCGATCAACGTGTGCTGGCGGTGTTGGTCACCACCGATGGCGAGGTGCGCGAACGCATCTGCCGGGTGCCGGAACCCTACACGCAGCCGGAGCTGGACGGCGCCGGCCGCTACTTCAACCTGCATTTCGCCGGCGCGCGGCTGGATCGCATCCGCCGCGAACTGCGGCAGCGTATCGAGGAGGAGCGTGCCGCCTACGACTCGCTGCTGAAGCGCGTGCTGGTGCTTTCGCATTGCGGCGTGCTCGGCATGCAGGATGACGGACAGATGTACTGCCAGGGAACCAGCCACCTCGCCGCGCTACTGCAAGGCGAACGCCTGGGCGAGATGCTGGTCTGGCTGAATCAGAAGGAGCGGTGGCTGCATCTGCTCATGGATATGGATGTGCCCGCCGACGACGTGGTGCGGTGGGCGCCGGCCCCGGCAGGCTCGCTGCATTGGCTGCGCGTGCACGTGGGCCTGGAACAGGAGCAGATGCCCGAGTTCACCCTGATTTCGACCAACCATCGCCATGGCGCGCTGGGCGTGCTGGGCTCGACCCGCATGCAGTATCTGACGGCGCTCAACGGCGTGATGCTCGTCCAGCAGGTGTTCGACCGCGTTCTCGGGACGGTGGGACAATGACCCCGCCCGAGGGAGATTTCAACCCTGCCGCCCCGCTCGACACCGGCCACGAGCTGCCGCCCGAGCCGCCCGCCGAGGCAGCCGCCGACCAAATCCGGCGCCTCACCGAGGACCGCGACCACCTGCAGGACCGGCTGCTGCGCGCCCTCGCCGAGGCCGACAACTACCGCAAGCGCACCCAGCGCGACCTGCAGGATGCCCGCCTTTTTGCCGCCACCGATACCGTGCGCCCCTTCCTCGCCGTGTTAGACGGCTTTGAGCGCGCCGCCGCCCACCTCGATGCCCCCGCCGCGGAGCTGCGCAAGGGCATGGAACTGCTGCACCGCCAGCTACTCGATGCCGCCCGCAAGGCCGGCCTGGAGCCGATCGCGGCCTTGGAGCAGCCGTTTGATCCACACCTGCACGAAGCGCTGGAGATGGTCGACACCGACGCCGCCCCGGACGGCACCGTGGTCGCGGTGCTGCAGCCCGGCTACAAAATGAAAGACCGCCTGGTGCGCCCCGCCATGGTGAAGGTGGCGCGCATGCGCACCCGCTCCTGACGCCCCGCATGTCCGACAAACGAGATTATTACGAAGTCCTGGGCGTCGCGCGGCAGGCGACCGAGGTCGAACTCAAAAGCGCCTACCGCCGGCTGGCGCTGAAGTACCACCCCGACCGCAACCGCGACAACCCCGAAGCCGAAGAGGCCTTCAAGGAAGCCTCGGAAGCCTACAGCGTGTTGGCCGACGCCAACAAACGCGCCCAGTATGACCGCCTCGGCCACGCCGGCGTGGGGGGCAACGGCGGCGGTTTCGACCCCTCCGCGTTTGCCGACTTCAGCGACATCTTCGGCGACTTCTTCGGCTTCGGTGAGTTGTTCGGCGGCCGCCGCTCCCGCCGCGGCGCCCAGCGCGGCAGCGACCTCCGTTACGACCTGGAGATCACCTTCGAGCAGTCCATGACTGGCTGCGAACCCGAAATCCGCTTTCACCGCCTGCAAACCTGCGAGTCCTGCCATGGCAAACGCACCCGCGGCGGCGTGGCGCCCTCGCCCTGCCCCCATTGCCGCGGCACCGGCCAGATCCGCTTCCAGCAGGGCTTCTTCAGCGTGGCCCGCCCCTGCCCTGCCTGCGCCGCCAGCGGCGTCATTATTTCCGACCCTTGCCCCTCCTGCCGCGGTCAGGGCCGGCTCGACCGCGAAATCCGCCGCACTATTGCCGTGCCGGCCGGCGTCGAGGAAGGCATGCAATTGCGCCTCACCGGCGAGGGGGAAGCCGGCGCCGGCGGCGGCCCGGCCGGCGATCTCTACGTCCTCATCCACGTTCGCGCGCACGCCTTCTTCCAGCGCAAGGGCGTCGAACTGTACTGCTCGATCCCGATTTCGTTCCCGCAGGCCACCCTCGGCTGTGATTTGCGCGTGCCCACCCCCTGGGGCCAAGAGGGCGCCACCGTACCGCCGGGCACCCCCAGCGGCGCCGAACTCGCGCCCCTCAAGGGCAAGGGCGCACCCCGCGTCAATGGCCGCGGGCGCGGCGATTTGCACGTTATCGTGCAAATCGAGGTGCCGAAGAAGCTCACGCGCGAGCAAAAGCAGTTGTTGCAGCAACTCGACCAGCTCATGCCCAACCAGAACCTGCCCCATGAAGCCGGGCTGTTCGAGAAGGTCCGGGAATTGTTCGGCTGATAGCCCGGGCCCGCCAACCAGCGCCATGGCTCGCCGCCGCTTCTTCGCCACCTCCGTCCAGGGCGGCGAAGCCTACCTCGCCGGCCCCGCTGCCCGCCATCTCCACCGCGTGCTGCGAGCCCGCCCCGGCCAGCAATTCGAGCTCGCCCACGGCGGCCGTCTTTACCTGGCCACCGTGCGCCACTCCAGCACCGCCGAGGTCGCTTTCGTTATTGATGAGGAACTCGCCGCCACGACGCCCGAACCCCGGCTCGAGCTGGCGGTGGCGCTGTTCAAGTTCGACCGCTTCGAATGGATGCTGGAAAAGGCTGTCGAGCTCGGCGTCAGCGCCGTGCAGCCGCTGCTCACCCGCCACACCGACCCGCGTCTGGCCGCCGCCGCTCCCGCCCGCCGGCCGCGCTGGGAGGCGATCCTGCTCGCCGCTGCCGAACAATCCCGCCGCGCCGATTGGCCGACGCTATCGGAGCCGGGCCGGCTCGATCACTTCCTGGCAGCACCCGGTTCCGGACAGCGCCTGTTGCTGAGCGAGCTGCCCGGTGCCCCCTCCCTCCAGCCCCCTGCGGCCGATGCCGTGCTCCTGGCCGGACCCGAGGGCGGGTTTGCGCCCGAAGAGTTCAGCGCCGCCGAAGGCGCCGGCTTTATCTCCGTCTCGCTGGGTCCACGCATACTGCGCGTCGAGACCGCCGTGCTCGCCGCCCTCGCCCGCTGCCGCACCTAAGGCCGAATCAAAGTAGGTGTGGCAAAATTAGCAACCTTTCGACCGGCGCCACCTCCCGTGATCGTATAACGACGGCCGTGGCGCCTTGTAACACCGGCCAAGTGATTGTTGGGGTACGACAGGTCCAGCGTGTAATGCACCGTGGGCAGGCTAGGGCCGAATCAAAGTAGGTGTGGCAAAATTAGCAGCCTTCCGAACCGGCGCCACCTCCCGTGATCGTATCACGACGGCCGTGGCGCCTTCGCGCCCCCGCGGGTTTTCCCGCGGGGACCCCCTAGCGCGATCCACACGGGAGGAGGCACCACGGCCTCCCCGCGTCCGAGTAGAGTGGAATTGTCCAAAACCGAGCCACTCGGAACAAGGAGGCCGTAGATGGCTATTGTAATCGGTTGCGATTTGCATAGCCGGTTTCAACAGGTGGCGGTGCTGGACCTGGAGACCGGAGAAGTGAGCGAGCATCGTTTGGAGCACGGAGAAGACCAAAAGCAGGTGCGGG
>JBOGKJ010000303.1:0-6206 GCA_050745565.1 Terriglobales bacterium
CTTCACTAGGCTCCAGAAATTCTCCAGCCCATTGGTATGGATCTGGCCGTTCACGTACTCCTTTGCGTGATTGATGATGCCGTGGACAAAATCCTCGTTCAGGCCCCAGTAGCTGACGTGTTCATCGGTGTAGACCTTCGATCCTTTGCGGACGTTCCCTTGCACAATGGGCTGCAACGTCTTGCTCTCACGGTCGGGAACAATTATGGTTCGGACCTCACCGCCCCGCTTGAGCAGCCCCATGACCACGGTTTTGCCAGCGCCGCCCTGCTTCACGCCAGAAGCCTGCCGCCTCCGTGCGTGCATGTTCCGCGCCTTCCCGCCGATAAAGGTTTCATCTACCTCGACGCCGCCTGAGATCTTGCCGCCACCGGGAGCCTGCATCATGAGCCGGAGCCGTTGCAGCATGAACCATGCGGTAGTCTGCCGCACGTCCACAGCCTTCCCCAGTTCGTAGCTGCTGATTCCGTTCTTACAGCTCACGATCAGCCAGGATGCAATCAGCCATTTGTCCAACCCGAGCGGCGAATCCTCGAAGATTGTTCCAACCTTGACGGTGAACTGCTTTTTGCAGCCCTTGCAGTACCACAGCTTGCGCGTGCTGATGAACGAGTGTTGATCGTGTCCGCAACGCGGACACCTGATCTTGCCATCGGGCCAGCGGAGCGCCACCGCCGCATCAAAAGCCCGCTGCGGATCGGAGAAATAAACGACGGCCTGCTGCAACGTTTTGGGCATATCTTGCGGCTTCATACATCCAGACTACCCAGGTTCGTCTTGTGTGCCAAGCGTTTTATTGCCGCTAGTTTTGCCACACCTACGTTGATTCGACCCTGGAGGGGGGCCGCACTGCTTCGTTAGGGGGGAAATTCCGCGGCCGTTCCCGCCGAGCGGCACGGCCGCCCTTCTCAGGACGCCCTCCCGATGGTCGGGCTGCGGCCGGAATTCGCTTGGCGGCAACGCGCGCCCGCTCTGCTCAGGGCGCGTCCAAGTTGCCTCGTTTGGTGCGGCACAGTGGCCGCGGCACGGTGCTGCCCGTCAGCATTACCGGCACGCCAGCACCCCATGTTTCGCCTAAAATAGGTGGCGCGCCCGCCGTTGGGCGCCATGGTCACACGCAAGATGTAACCTCTGAGACCTAAATTTCGTCTGTAGGAGGCATGCGGGCGTGGGCATGGATGGCAATGGTGGGTATGGCGATGGCGGGCGCGGCGGTGGCGGCGGAGCCGCCGCAGCCGGCCGGCGCACTGACGCTGGCGGAGGCCATCAGCCAGGCCTGGACCCATTACCCGAATTTGGCGGCGGCGCAGGCGTCGGCGACGCGCGCGTTGGCGGTGGCGGACGAAGCCCACGTGGCCTTTTGGCCCACCGCGGGGCTTACGGGGCAGTGGGACCGCGCCACCGACAATGCCTCGCCCGGGCTCGCCTTCGCCTCGCCGCTGCCCGGCATCAGTGGCTCGGTGCCGGTGAGCGTCTACTCGCAGCGCAGCACCTGGACGAGTGCCGCGGGACTCTACTTTAGTTGGGAGGTGGCCGACTTCGGCCGCCGCGCCGCCAACGTGCGCTACTTCCGGGAGCTGGCCTCGGCCGCCGCTGACCAGACCGCCTACGTTCAGCTCCAAGTCGGCGCCCACGCGGCCGACGCCTATCTGAACGTGCTGGCGGCGGGCGAACAATTGCGGGTGACGCAGGGCGACGAAGCGCGCTGGAGCGAAATCGCAACTACCGTGCAGGCACTTGTGGATCAGCAGTTGCGCCCCGGCGCCGACGCTTCCCGGGCGCAAGCGGAGCTGGCGCAGGCGCGCATACGGATCGCCGCGGCCGAGCGCAACCGCGCTGCGGCCGAGGCGACGCTGGCCGAAGCGCTCGGCCTCGACCCGACGGAGGTGCTGCCGGCGCTGGCGGGCGTCAACGCCCAAGCGCCGTCGCCGCCGCCGCCTGCCGCCAGCGCGCCGCCGCAAGTCCGGGTTCAGACCGACAACCTCGCCGCGGCTCAGGCACAAGCGCAGGAGGCCGCCCGTTCCGCGCTGCCACGGTGGTACGCCTTGGGCTCCGCCTATGGCCGCGGCACCGGCATTGGCGCGCCCGGCCAATTGGGTAGGGGCCTGGCCGGGCTGGCCCCCACCACGGCCGCCAACTGGGCCGTGGGCCTGGGACTGGATTTTTCCATCACACGCTGGCGGGCCAACCGCGACCAGCGCGCCGAGGCCGCCGCCGCCGTCACCCAGCAGCAGCAGCAGTTGCGCCAGGTCAATATCACCCTGCTGGCCGCCCGCCGCCGCGCTGCCGCCGACTGGACCGCCGCCGAGACCATCGCTCAACAGTCGCCGATTGCGCTGCAGGCCGCCGAGGTCGGCGAGCAGCAGGCCCGGGTCCGCTATCAGGCCGGCCTCGCCGGCGTGGTGGATCTTGCCAACGCCGAGCAACTGTTGGCGCAGGCCGACTCCGACGAAGCCCTCAGCCGCCTCCAACTCTGGCGCGCACTGGTCGAGTCGGCCTACGCCGCCGGCGATCTGCAGCCGCTGTTGGGCCCCACCCGGCCCTGACCTCATTTCCGGACCCACGCCATGAACCTTATTGACGAATTTTGGCACGGGCCCCTGCCCGGCTCCGCCGGGCATCCCGCTTATCTCTGCGAGCGCCGGCGCTGGGCGCGCCGCCGCTCGCATGTGACGGTCCGGCGGCGTCTGCTGGCGACGCCGGGCAGCCCGCTTGTCCCTGCGGGCGCCCGCGGGGCACGCCTATGAACCTGATTCGCCGCGCACTGGCCCGACCCGTCACCGTCGCCGTCGCCGTCGTCGCACTCGCGGGGCTTGCCGCCATGGCCATCCTGCGCATGCCGATTGACGTTTTCCCCAAACTCGACGCCCCCGTCATCTACGTCGCCCAGCCTTACGGCGGCATGTCGCCGTCGGAGATGGAAGGCTACATCGTCAACTACTACGAGCAGAACTTCCTGTTCATTTCCGGCATCCAGCAAGTCGAGTCGCGCTCCATCCAGAACGTCGGACTGATCAAGCTCTCGTTCCACCCGGGCACGGACATGAGCCAGGCCTCGGCGCAGGTGACCTCCTATATTGACCGCGCGCTCGCCTACATGCCGAAGGGCACGGTGCCGCCGTTCGTGATGCGCTACGACGCCGGCAGCCTCCCGGTCGGCGATCTGATTCTGTCGAGCCCGAACCGCTCGCAAGCCGAGCTCGACGACATGGCGCAGACGCGCATTCGGCCGCTGTTCGCCTCGCTCGCCGGCGTGTCCGCGCCCCCGCCGTTCGGGGGCAATCCGCGCAGCATCATCCTCACACTCGACCGCGACCGGCTCGCCGCCCGCCACCTCTCCCCCGACGATGTCGTCAACGCCGTGGTGAACGGCAACGTCGTCATGCCCAGCGGCAACGCCCGCATGGGCGACCTGAACCGCATCGTCCACGTCAACACTGTCGTGCCCAGCTACCAGCAACTGCTCGATCTGCCGCTGCGCCAGGGCCCGGCCGGCGGGATGCTGATCCGCGACGTGGCCGAAGTCACCGACGCCGCCGACGTGGTCAGTGGCTACGCCGAGCTCAACGGCCAGCGCGTGATCTACATCCCGATCACCAAACACGCCGACGCCTCCACGCTGCGCGTGGTGCGCGAAGTCCGGGACGCGCTGCCGCGAATGCGCGAACAGGTGCCCGCGGATGTCGAGGTGACGTTTGGCTTCGATCAGTCGGTGTACGTGCGCGAGGCGCTCACCGGGCTGCTGATTGACGGCCTGCTGGGGGCCGGGCTCACCGGCCTCGTGGTCTGGTTGTTTCTGGGCGACGGCGCCAGCGCGCTGATCGTGGTCGTCATCATCCCCTGCGCGCTGCTCGCAGCCGTGGGCGGGCTCTGGCTACTGGGGCAGAGCCTGAACCTGATGACGGTCGGCGGGCTGGCGCTCGCCATCGGCATCCTGGTGGACGAAGCCACGGTGGCGATGGAGAACATCCATACCCACCTCGCCCGCGGCGAACGGCCGGCCACGGCCGTCATCGCCGCCGGCGGCGAAATCCTGGGCCCGCAGGTGCTGGCCATGCTGGCGGTGGCGGCGGTGTTTTTGCCGGCGCTGTTCATGCAGGGCATCAGCCGCTCGCTGTTCATCCCGCTCAGCCTGGCGGTGGGCCTGGCGATGGCGGCCTCGCTGGCGCTCTCGCTGACCCTGGTGCCGGTGCTGGCGGTCTGGCAGTTCCGGCGTAAAGCGCACCGGCATCCGGACGGGCGGATTGAGAGCGCATTTCAAAAATTGCGGGGGGCGATGCAGCGCCGCGCCGGCGCCATCGCCCGCCGCCGCCGCCTGCTGCTGCCGGCCTACTTCGTCGTGGCGATGCTGGCGGTGGCTGCCATCGCCGCCAGCGTCGGCACCGACGTGTTCCCGGCCGCCGACACGGGCCAGTTCCAACTGCGCCTGCGCGCCCCCGCCGGCACGCGCCTAAAGCGCTCCGAGGTCTATTACCACCAGGCGCTCGACTTGATCGAACGCGAGGCGGGGCCCGGCAATGTCCAGACCACGCTCGGGTTCGTGGGCACGCAGCCGCGCTCCTATCCGGTCAACACCATCTATCTCTGGACGAGCGGCCCGCAGGAGGCGGTCGTCCAGGTTGCCCTGCGCCAAGGTTCCGGCATCCGGCTGCGGGCGTTCCAGGACCGCCTGCGCGCGCACTTCGCACGCGAGCTGCCGCAGGTGGCGATCAACTTCGAAGCCGGTGACATCATCGGCCAGATGATGAACCTGGGCTCGCCCACACCCATCGCCGTGCAGGTGTCAGGCTTTGATCTGAGCGCCGACCACGCCTACGCCGAACAGGTCCGCCTGGCGCTCGCCGGGCTGCCGCAGTTGCGCGACCTGCAGTACGGCCAGCCCTACGATTACCCCGCGGTCGAGGTGAACGTGGACCGGCAGCGCGCCGCCGCCGTGGGCCTGAACCTCGCCCAGATCGGCCGCTCGCTCACCGAAGCCACCGCCAGCAGCCGCTTCGTGGCGCGCGACTTCTGGCAGGACCCGTCGAACGGGCTGACCTACCAGGTCCAGGTGCTGCTGCCGCCAGCCGGCATGTCGAGCCCGGACGCGGTGGCGACCATTCCGCTCGCCGACGCGCCGGCGGCGCGTGGCTTCAACTCCGCCGGCGCCGGGCGCGCCAGCAAGCCCGTCCTGCTCAGTGACGTCGCCGACATCCACCTCGGCACCGTGCGCGGCGAGCTCGACCACTTCAACATGCAGCGCATGGTCTCGCTCACCGCCAATGTCGCCGGCACCAGCCTGGGCCAGGCCGCCAGCGCCGTCCGCCAGACGCTCGCCCGCCTGCCGGCACCGCCGCGCGGCGTGCGCGTCGAGTTGGTCGGGCAAGTCGAGCCCATGAACGAGACGCTCTCGGGCCTCGAGTCCGGGCTGGCGCTGGCGGTGCTGGTGATTCTGCTGTTGTTGACGGCCAGCTTCCAGTCCTGGCGGCTGGCGCTGGTGGTGCTCTCGGCCGTGCCCGCGCTGATGACCGGCGCGCTGGCGCTGCTGTGGGCATTCGGCTCCAGCCTGAACATCGAGTCCTTCATGGGCATCATCACCGCCGTCGGAATCTCCGTGGCCAACGGGATCCTGCTGGTCACCGTGGCCGAGTCCTGCCGCAAGGCCGCCTACGCCGCCCACGAGGAACTCGCCGAACCCGAGCGCCGGCGGCGCGCCGCCGGCGAGGGCGCTACCGTTGGCCTCGGCCTGCGGCTGCGGCCCATCCTGATGACCGCCAGCGCGATGATTGCCGGCATGGTGCCGATGGCGCTGGCCTGGGAGGGCGGCGGGCAGTCGGCGCCGCTCGGACAGGCGGTTATCGGCGGCCTCGCCGCCTCGACCGCGGCCACGCTGCTGCTGATGCCGGCCGCTTATCTGGCCCTGATGGCGGGCCAGAGCGCGGCCTCGCCCGCCCTCGATTCCGATAGCGACGCTTCTCCCCTTCTGGAGGCCACGCATGCCGATTAAATGTCAGCCGCCTGGTGGTGGGGCGGGTCGCCGACCCGCAGGCCGGCCGCGGGCCGGCCGGCCTTGCCCAAGCCCCAGGCCGGCGAGACGCAGCCCCGCACTGTTGCTGGCCGCAGCGGCGGCGCTCACCCTCGCCGGCTGCAACGCCCGCGCCGCCAACCCCGCCCCCAGCCCCGCGGCGCTGCAGCGCACAGTTGCCGCCTCGACCATCGTCCAGGCG
>JBOGKJ010000304.1:0-12162 GCA_050745565.1 Terriglobales bacterium
CTCGCCGGAGCGCCCGGAATCGGCTGCGGCAACCTCACGCTGCTGCCGGGCGCGACCTCGCCCGAGGACATCATCGGTTCGGTCAAGGACGGCTTGTACGTCACCGAGTTCATCGGTTTCGGCGTCAACCTGGTCACCGGCGATTATTCGCGGGGCGCCACCGGGCAGTGGATCGAAAATGGCGCGCTCGCATATCCAGTGGAGGAAATCACCGTCGCCGGCAACCTCGCCGATATGCTGCGGAACATCGCCGCCATCGGCAGCGACCTCGAGTATCGCGGCGCCGTGAACGCCCCGACGCTGCTGATTGAGGGCTTGACCGTCGCCGGCCAGAATCGCTGAACGGCGCTGGGGCGCGCGGCAGTGCAAGTGGGAAGTGGGGAGTGGAAAGTGGGAAGGCGCGGCGGTGGGGACGGCCTGGGGGCGCAGGCGAGGCAGGGGCGCATGGGGCCCTGGCCGCGCCGAGCAAAAGCGGGGCGCGCGGCGAAGCCGCGCTGGGGCGCGCGCCAAAGGCGCAGGGGAGGCAGGGGCGCATGGGGCCCCGGCCGTACCGAGCAAAAGCGGGGCGCGCGGCGAAGCCGCGCTGGGGCCCGCGCCAAATAATGTGCGATGCTGGACATCGAATGGCCCAGCGGCTCGACAGCAAGCCCTTCGTAATCGGGGTGGTCGTCACCATCGCCGTCGTGCTGGCCATCTGGTTTGCAGAACGCCAGTCGGTTGAGCCCGCCGGGCGGCTCGACAACGGCTACGCCGCCTCGGTCATCATCACCGGTGCGCGAGTCTCGCAGGGCGAGAGCCTGATGGCCGGCGGAGTGGTCTACTACGACGGTACGCTGGAAAATAACGGCTCCAAAACCCTGACCGGCTATACCGTGAATTTGACCTTCCGCGACGTGGACGGCGCCCCGCTCGAGACCGACAAACGCGTGTTGCTCGACAACCGCCAGCAGCCGCTTTCGCCGCACGCCAACCGCACCTTCGAAATCGGCTTCGACCGCACGCCGTCGGGATGGAACCAAGCCCCGCCCGACGTGCTGGCCGTCGCCGTCTACACCCGCTAGGCCGTTTGACCATGGTCTGACCATGGTAAAATAGTGGCATGCAGGAGATCGCGATCTCGAAATTCAAGGCGACGTGTCTAGCCGTGCTGGAGCAGGTGCGACGGACTGGTGAGCCGGTGCGCGTGGTGCGCTTTGGTCATCCGGTGGCGGAGATTGTGCCGGTCAGCCAGGCGGACGAGTCGAGCTGGATTGGACGGATGGCGGGCACAGGCAGAATTCTTGGCGACATCGTATCCCCAGCCAGCGACCCCGACGACTGGGAAGCGCTTCGCTAGTGCGCCTGCTCCTCGACACCCACGTCCTACTGTGGGTGCAGCTCGAGCCCGAGCGGCTGCCAAAGTCGGTCAGAGCCGCGCTGGAATCGCCGGGCTGTGAGCGCTTCTATTCACCGCTTTCGGTGTGGGAGGTGGATCTGCTGCTGCGGAAACGGCGGCTGGAACTGGCCGTGGATCTTCCATCCTGGCTGGCGGCGGTGGCCGCGCGTGGCGCGCTGCGGGAAGTCCCCCTCAGCACCGCCATCGTGTTGGAAGCTTCGCGAATGGAATTGGCGCACGGCGATCCAGTGGATCGCTTTCTAGCGGCGACGGCCAAACTCCACGGCCTGACGCTGGTCACCGCCGACGTGCAACTGCGCCAACGCCGCGACATTGCAGTTCTGTGGAGCTAAACGAGGCAACTTAAACGGGTGAAGGCGCCGGTGGCGCGTTTACCGAGCCGAGCGGGCGCGCGTTGCCGCCAAACGAATTTCGGCCGCGGCCCGACCCACGGGATTCCCAAGGCGCTGTCGCCTTGGGGTGGGAGCCCCGGGCCCAAGGCGCTTGCACCTTGGGGTGGGAGCATCGGGAGGGCGTCCTGAGGAGGACGGCCGTGCCGCCCCAACCGCTCGGTTGCTTGAACGCCAACGGCCAGCGGCCTAAACTGACACAAGGCGAAGAAAACGCCGCCATGGCCACCACTACCGACCATTCCGTGAAAAAGCCCAGCGAGGGCGAGCCGCCGGCGCAGCCGGCCGACCTGCACCACGACTTCACCACCCTGAGCGGGGCGGAGGTGAAGCCACTGTACACGGCGGCGGACCTGCCGCCGGGCTTTGACGCCGGCCGCGAGGTCGGTAAGCCGGGCGAGCCGCCTTATGTGCGCGGCATTCACCCCACCGGCTATCGCGGCAAGCTATGGACCATGCGCCAGTTCTCCGGCTTTGCCACCCCGGAGCAGACCAATGAGCGCTACCGCTATCTGCTGTCGCAGGGCCAGACCGGCCTGTCGGTGGCTTTCGATCTGCCGACGCTGATGGGCTATGACAGCGACGATGCGATGTCGGCGGGCGAAGTGGGCAAGTGCGGCGTCGCCATTGACTCGATCGAGGACATGGAGCGGCTGTTCCAGGGCATCCGGCTGGACGAAGTCACCACCTCGATGACCATCAACTCGCCGGCGGCGGCCATCTGGGCCATGTTCTTGGTGGCCGCCGAGCGCCAGGGCGCCGACTGGAAGCGCGTGTCAGGGACGCTGCAGAACGACATTCTGAAGGAATACATCGCTCAAAAGGAGTACATCTATCCGCCGGCGCCCTCGATGCGGCTGGTGGTGGACACGATTGAGTTCGGTGCGCGCGAGACGCCGCGCTTCACCCCGGTCTCGATCAGCGGCTACCACATCCGCGAGGCGGGCTCGACGGCGCTGCAGGAGTTGGCCTTCACGCTGCGCGATGGCATGGAGTACATCGAGTGGACGCTGCGCCGCGGGCTGGAGGTGGACGCGTTCGCGCCGCGCCTATCGTTCTTCTTCAACGCCCACAGTGACTTTTTCGAGGAGATCGCCAAGTACCGCGCCGCCCGCAAGCTCTGGCACCAGGTGATGACGGACCGCTACGGCGCCAAAAACCCGCGCAGCACCGCGCTCCGTTTCCATACCCAGACCGCCGGCGTGTCGCTCACCGCGCAGCAGCCCTACAACAACCTGACGCGGGTGGCGTTGCAGGCGCTGGCGGCGGTGCTGGGCGGCACCCAGTCGCTGCACACCAACTCGCTCGACGAGGCGCTGGCGCTGCCCACCGCCGAGGCGGTGACGCTGGCGCTGCGCACGCAACAGATCCTCGCGCTCGAAACCGGCGTGGCCAACACCGTGGATCCGCTGGGCGGCTCCTGGTTTGTCGAGGCCCAGACGCTCGAGATGGAACAGGGGGCGTGGGAGTATTTCCGCCGCATTGACGCCCTGGGCGGCATGGTGGCCGCGGTCGAGCAGGGCTTTCCGCAGCGCGAGGTTGCCGACGCCAGCTACCGCTACCAGCAGGCGCTCGAGCGCGGCGACAAGGTCATGGTCGGCGTCAATCGCTTCGTCACCGACGACGCTCCGCTGCCCACGCTCTACATTGACGAAACCTCGCGCGAGCAGCAGTCGGCCAAGTTGAAGCAACTGCGCGCGCGGCGCTCGAACGCGGCGGTCGAGCGCACGCTGCGGGACCTGCGCCAGGCGGCCGAGGACGGGACCAACACCATGCCGGCGCTGCTCGAGTGCGTGCGCGCGAGTTGCACGCTGGGGGAACTCTGCAACACGCTGCGCGACGTCTTCGGCAGCTATACGGAAACGGCGATCACCTAACCATGGCGGAACAGCGGCAAATCCGGGTCCTGGTGGCCAAGCCCGGCCTCGACGGCCACGACCGCGGGGCCAAGGTGGTGGCACGCGGCCTGCGCGATGCGGGCATGGAGGTCATCTACACCGGCCTGCGGCAGACGCCGGAAATGATCGCCACCGCGGCGCTGCAGGAGGACGTGGACTGCATCGGGCTCTCGATCCTCAGCGGCGCCCACAACGCCATCGTGCCGGAGCTGATGCAATTGCTGCACGAGCGCCGCATGAACGACGTGCTGGTGGTGATTGGCGGCATCGTCCCCGACAACGACATCGAGGGCTTGCGCCGCGCCGGGGTGGCGCAGGTGTTTCCGCCCGGCAGCCGCATGGGCGACATCGCCGACTTCATCCGCACCCACGTCGAGCCGCGGGCCGCGCTTGCCCCCTAGTGCGGCGGCCGGAGCGCCCGCTACCCGGATCGAGCCGCGCCCGCTGGCCGGCGCGGCGATCGAGTTGCACCTGGAATCGCCGGACGGCCTCAACCGGCTCTCGCTGGCCCTGCTCGACGAACTCAGCTCGGCGCCGTTGCGTCACCCCGAAGCGCGCGGTTTCGTGCTCACCGGCAACGAGCACTGCTTTTCGGCCGGCGCCGACCTCGCCGCCATCGGCGCGCTCGATGGCGCCACCGCCTGGCGCATCGCCCGCGCCGGCCAGCGCGCGCTCGAGCGCATCCACCGCTCGCCGGTGCCGTTCGTGGCCGCGGTCGCCGGCAACTGTGTGGGCGGCGGCCTCGACCTCGCCCTCGCCTGCTGCGCCCGGGTGTGCACGCCGCGGGCCTACTTCGGCCATCACGGCGCGCGCTTGGGCCTGGTCACTGGCTGGGGCGGCACGCAGCGCCTGCCGCGCCTCATCGGCGCCCCGCGCACACTCGAGCACCTGTCGCAGGCTCAGGGCTGGAGCGCCGCTGCCGCCCTCGATCAGGGTCTGGTCGCAGTCATCTGCGCGCCGGACGAGCTGCTCGCCCGTGCCGCGCGGTTGGCAGACGCCAAGCTCAGGCCATAATGCGGCAGCCTGCTGCAGCGTAGCCAGCCAGCGCACGGTCCTGGCTGATGAGGGTCAGATCCTCCGCCACGGCCTGGGCCACCAGCGCCCTGTCAAACGGGTCCTGATGCAGCGGTGGCAACCGGTGAACGGCGGCTACGTGTGCATCGTTCAACGTAAGAACGCTGGCGTTGAGATCGGCGAGCATCTGTTGCCACCAGCGGTCGGGGTCGCCAACCTGTAGCCGGCCTTTCGCGGTCTTGATGACCACCTCCCAATAGCCGATGACACTCAGCCAAACCGGTCCTGCCGCAATTGCCTGGCGTAAACGCAGGGGCAGCCGCTCGGGTTCGCCGCCGACGCGGATCACTATGGCGGTATCCAGCAGGTAGCCGGTCAGAACTTGCCTTCGAGAAAATCATCTTCGGTCATGGGTGCATCCCAGCCCGGTTCGCACTTGATTAAGCCGCGCATGCTGCCAAAGCGCACTTTGCGTTTCAGCGGCGGCGGCGACGCCAACTGCGCCACCGGCTTGCCGTGGCGGGTGATCACCACCTGCTCGCCGCGCTCGAAGGCGCGCAGCAGTTGCGGCAACTGATTTTTGGCCTCGGCTACGCTCACCTGCATGGACTAAATTATAGCCGTAATTTCTGGCCATAATTGCCGGACATGACGAGGCAACTTGGACGGATGAAGGCGCCGGTGGCGCGTTCACCGAGCAGAGCGGGCGCGCGTTGCCGCCAAGCGAATTCCGGCCGCAGCCCGACCAACGCCGGAGCCCCCGGCACGCTGGCGCGCTGGGGTGGCAACGAGAGGGCGTCCAGTCGCGGGAGTCGCGTCGTTTGCACTGGGGGCAAAATCGCCGCGTAGGGCCGCGGAATTCCAACGGGCTGAAAGCGCCAGCGGCGCTTTCACCGCTCCCGGCAAACGAAGCGGCACGGCCCGACCTCTAGCGAAAGGCCGCTCGCGCCCCCTTGGGCTCGCCGGGCGCCGGGCCGGCGCTCCACAGCCCTTCGAGTGCGGGCGCGGCGCTGCGAGCGTCTCAGCGAGCAGGGGCATGAGGGGCCCGCGCCCGTCAATAGATGGGCGGCCGTGCCGTTGCGCTCGCAGGGCGCCAGGCTGCTTCAGGGGTGCTACTGCGGAATCCTCCCAAAGAGGCAACTTGGACGGGTGAAGGCGCCGGTGGCGCGTTCACCGAGCAGAGTGGGCACGCATTGCCGCCAAGCGAATTCCAATCGCAGCCCGACCTCCGGGGCCTCCAAGACGCTTGCGCCTTGGGGTGGGAGCATCGGGAGGGCGTCCTGGGAAGGGCGACCGTGCCGCATCGCGGTGGCTTGCTTCGCCGGCCGGCAGGGACACCGCGCCTATAATCGCGCATGGACTTGTTGCTGCTGGGCTACGGGAAGATGAACCGGCTGGTGGCGGAAATGGCGGGCGAGCGCGGCCAGCGCGTGGTGAAGACCGTGGACGTGGGTGATGCCATTCCGGCGGGCTGGATGCCGGGGCTGGTGGCGATTGAGTTCAGCGTGCCGGGGGCTGTAGTCGGGCACGTGGAGCAGTGCATGGCCGCCGGCATCCCCATGGTGATCGGCACCACGGGCTGGCTCGAGCAGTTGGAGAGGGTGCGGACGCTGGTGGCGGACTCGAAAGCGGGCGCGGTTTACGGCGCGAATTTCTCCGTCGGCGTCGCGGCGTTCTATTGTGCGCTGGAGGCAGCGTCGCGGGCGCTGCCGCCCGAGTACGAAGCTTACGTTTGGGAGGGGCACCACCGGGCGAAACTGGACGCACCCTCGGGCACGGCGAAGCGGGCGGCGGAGGTGCTGGCGCGGTCCGGCCACGCGCCGGTGTCGGTGGCCAGCACGCGCGCGGGCGCAATGCCGGGCACGCACGTTGCCGGATTTGACGGTCCTGACGACACGCTCACCATCACTCACGCCGCGCGCTCGCGCCGGGGCTTTGCCGCTGGCGCCCTCTTGGCCGCAGAATGGGTGCTGGGACGCACCGGGTTGCACGCGTTTGACGAAGTCCTGGCGGGAAGGGAAGCGGGGAAGCCATGAGCCAACCATTTCACGGATGCGGGACCGCGCTGATCACGCCGTTTGCCGCCGATCAGAGCGTGGACGAAGCCGCCTATCGGCGACTGATCCGATGGCAGATTGACGAAGGCATTGACTTCCTGGTGCCTTGCGGCACCACGGGCGAAACGCCCACGCTGCACCTAGATGAGCATAAGCGTCTGGTCGCGATTGCGGTGGAAGAAGCCCGGAAGGCCGCGCGTCCGGTGCCGGTGCTGGCGGGTGCGAGCTCCAACGCCACCGCCCACGCGGTGGAACTGGCCCGCGCCATGGCCGCGCTCGGCGCCGACGGCGTGTTGATCGTCGCGCCCTACTATAACAAGCCCACCCAGGAGGGGCTTTACCAGCACTTCGCCGCGGTGGCGGCGGCGGTCAAGCTGCCGGTGGTGCTCTACAACGTGCCCGGCCGCACCGCGAGCAACATCGAGGCCGCCACCACGCTGCGCCTGGCGGCGATCCCCAACATCGTGGCGGTCAAGGAGGCCTCGGGCAACCTGAGCCAGATTGGGGCCATTCTGGCGGCCGCGCCGAAGGGGTTCGAGGTGTTGAGCGGGGACGATGCGCTGACGCTGCCCATGATCGCGATGGGCGCCCAGGGGCTGGTGAGCGTGGCTTCGAACGTCATTCCCCGCGCCATGACCGAACTCGTGCGCCGGGCGCGGAAGGGCGATGTGAACGCCGCCCGGGCTCTGCACTTCAAGTACCTGGCGCTGATGGAGGCCAACTTCATCGAGAGCAGCCCGGGGCCGGTGAAGTGCGCCATGGCGCATCTGGGCTACTGCCAGGAAGTGTACCGGCTGCCAACGGTTGCGGTGCGGCCGGCAACGCGCGAGCTCATGCTGGCCGTGCTCAAGGACCTCGGGCTCTAGCATGGCGAAGGCGGACGGGGCCGAGTTGGACGTGGCTGGGCTGGAGGCGGAAATTGAGCGCCTGGCGGCGTTGACGGATTTGGGCCGCGAGCGCGAGCAGGCGCTGGCCGTGGTGGCTGAACTGCGGCGCCGGCTGAACCGGGGCGAAGTGCGCGCCGCCGCGCCGCGTGACGGCGGCTGGGTGACCCACGCCTGGGTCAAGCGCGGCATCCTGCTGGCGTTCCGCATTGGCGCGGTGGCGGAGACCGTCGCCGCCGGGCCGCTGACGTTCGTGGACAAGGACACGCTGCCGGCGCGCGCCTGGGCCGCCGCCGACGGCGTGCGCGTGGTTCCGGGCGGGACCTCGGTGCGCGACGGAGCCTACGTGGCGCCTGGCGTCATTCTTATGCCGCCGGCGTTCATCAACATCGGAGCCTATGTCGGCGCGGGCAGCATGATTGATTCGCATGCGCTGGTCGGCTCCTGCGCCCAGGTGGGCGCGCGCGTCCACGTGAGCGCGGCGGCCCAGATCGGCGGCGTGCTCGAGCCGGTGGGGGCGCAGCCGGTCGTCATCGAGGACGACGTGCTCATCGGGGGCAACTGCGGCGTCTACGAGGGCACGCTGGTGGGTGCGCGCGCCGTGCTCGCCGCCGGCGTGGTGCTGACGCGCTCGACGCCGCTCTACGACCTGGTCGAGGGCTCGATTCACCGCGCCGGCGAGGATGGCGTGCTGCGCGTTCCGCCCGGGGCCGTGGTGGTGGCCGGATCGCGCGCGGTCACCCGCGGAGCGGGGCCGGCCTGGGGCTTGTCGCTCTCGACTCCCGTCATCGTCAAGTACCGCGACGCCAGAACGGACGCGGCGATCGAGCTCGAGAGCTGGCTGCGCTAGCGTGCATTCCTCACAGTCGGATCACGAGGCTCGCACTCAGGTGCGGCGTACCCCAAAAACCGGCGGCGATCTCGAGGGGCGAGCGGGACGCGCTGTTGGAAGACGACGGCGAAGGGCAGGTGCTGCGCCGCCCATTTTTCTAGACGGGGCGCGCTATGCCGCGGGTGGCAGCGGCTGAGCTGGTGAGAAGTGCGGGCGAGGCTAGGGTAAGCGCCTTAGTTCCCGACAGTCACTCGATTTTTACTTGACAAGGGCGATCTGTCTCTGCAAGACTCAGTGCCGATTCATCACGCTGTGAGGGGGTGTGCGGGTGACCCGTTCCGAGGGCAGGCAGCAAGGCAGGCAGGCGTCCAGGCGCGTGGGTCTGGCCGCGTTGGGGGCGCTGGCGGTGGCGCTGGCATCCGGCGCGGGGCTGTGGGGCCAGGTGACCGGCGTTACAGCTACAGGCGATCAGGGGGTAGACGCCAGCACGAACGGCGCCTTGGGGACCAACCCGGTGCGGCTGGGCCTGCACTACACGGTGGATCCGGCGACCGGGATGCTGGGCATCCAGTTGACGTTTCCGCTGCCCACGGGCAGCCGGGGGCCCAACCTGCCGCTGTCGCTTATCTACAGCTCCTCGTTCGTCCATCCGCGCTTTAGCGGCATGATCGGGACGCCTCCGAAATACCTATTCGGATGGCAGCAGAACTACGCCCAGACCGAGAGCGGCAACTGGCAGGTGGGCGAGCCCACGCTGAACGTGTCGAAGGTGACCTACAGCGGCCTGGGGTCGGACGGCGAGCCGGACAACTGCGTCGAGACCGGCCCGTACATCTTCACCGACTCCGCCGGGCGTTCGCACGACCTGGGCTTGGTGCACGTGGCGCCCCAAGACCAGTACGGAGCCGGATTGTGCCCGGACCCGGAGGCGGACACGGCGGTGGCGGCCGACGACGACGGGCTGCGATCGGTGATGGTGTGGAACCAGTCGGTGACCGTGGCCGCGCTGGACGGCACGCGTTATGTGTTTAATGGCACCGAGGGGTATTCCGTGCCGCTCGAGCAGGTCGAAGACCGCAACGGCAACCAGGAGACGATTGCGGTCTCCGGCTCGACCGAGACCTGGACCGACTCGAGCGGCCGGGCCGCGGCCGTGATCGTGCGCGGTGCGAATGGAGAACCGGCCACGGTGACGCTGCGCGACTCCGGGGGCAATGCCTCGACCTATAGCCTGACCTGGTCCACGGCCGGCTTCAGCTACACCCTCAACGACCCCAACCTCAACAGCTGCCCCTATCCGGACGACTGCGAGGTGGCGCAAGCCGCCATCGGCAGCGTCCCGGCGCTGACCGCGCTCGAGCTGCCCGACGGCACCAGCTATGGTTTCAGCTACGACCCCAACCACGGCACAGTGAGCGAGATCACGCTGCCGGCCGGCGGCAACGTGCAGTTCACCTACGGCGTCACGCCCCTCGACGAGGACCTCGACTATGGGGATGCCAACGGGGCCGAGCAGTTGCCCTACGACGATCTGGCCGTGACGAAGGAGACGCGCAGCGACGGTGGTGTCTGGAGCTACGCCTACGCCAGCACGACCAGTAACGGTGCCTGGGAGTCGAAGACCACCACCATCACCGATCCCTCCGGCAACACCACCGCGCTGACTTACGAGCCCTATGCGCTGGTGGGCTCGGTGGGCGGCGGCAGCAATCTGTCGCTGCGCGCGCTCGAGGTGCAGCGCGTCGTGAAGAGTGCCGCGGGCGCCACGCTGCGCGTCGTGACCACCAACTATAGCGGGCTTAAGCCGCGCCAGGTGCAGACGGCGATGGCCGACTGCGTCTGCTCGTCGCCGCCGACGGCGGAGGTGGACTACACCTGGGGCCAGGGCTCGGACATCCTGGAGGAAGACGACTACGACTATCTGAGTTGCCGGCTGCAGGCGCCGCCGGCGACGCCGGCGAGCGCGCTGGCGTGTGCGGCAGGCGCGCTGCTGAAGAAGACGGTGCGCGCGTATATGAGCGACGGGCAATGGATTCTGGACCGGCCGACCAGCGTGGTGGTCTATAACGGGGCGGCCACGCGCGTGGCCGAAACCGATTACGGCTACGACAGCTATCCCGCCGGACTGGCGCTCTCGGGGACGGTTCAGCACGACGCGACGTACGTGGGTTCCGGCTTCACGGCGCGTGGCAATGCGACCTCGATGACGCGGTGGGTGGCGGGCGGGGCCGGGCTGACCACGACCTACACTTACGACGATGCCGGCAACCGGCTGAGCGCGACCGACGCGGCCGGGGACGCCACGTCCTACAGCTACGCCGACAACTGGGCGAACGGCGCCTGCGCGCCCGCCGGCGGCAACGCCGCGAGCTACCTGACCCGGGTGACCGACGCGCTTGGCCACGCCACCAGCATGAGCTACAACTCCTGCTCGGGAACGCTGGCGGCGCGCACCGACGCCAACGACCAGACCTGGACCTGGAGCTACGACAGCGAGGGACGCGAGACGGGCGCGACCCGCCCGGACGGAGGCGTGACCACCATCGCTTACACCGCGACCACGATTGAGACCCGGCGCAAGATCAATGCTTCGACCTGGCAGGACCATGTGGAGACGCTCGATAGCCTGGGGCGCGAGGCGGACGAAGCCACCGAAACCGCCGCCGGCAACTGGATGCACCTGACCACCTGCCGTGACCCCGCCACGGGCGAGCCCGCCTATGCCAGCTATCCGTTCGCCTCGAGCACCCCCGCCGGCGGGGGCACTTGCCTGGACCCGCGCGACACGTTTACGTATGACGCCTTGGGGCGCCCGCTGTCGGTGACCCACTCGGATGGCACCGTCTTCAACACCACCTACGCCGGCCGCGCCACCGAGACCCAGGACGAGGGCAACGGCAACGGCAGCGCGCGCGTCACGCGCATCGGCCAGGTGAACGCGCTGGGGCAGTTGGTCGCGGTCTGTGAGGTGACGGCATCGGCCCCGCCGGCGCAGGGCCCGGCGCCGGCCGCCTGCGGCCTCGACATCGCCGCCACCGGCTACCTGACCGATTATACCCCGGACGCGCTGGGCAATGTGCTCGCGGTCGTCCAAGGGGTCGAAGCGCGCGCCTTCTTCTACGACGGCCTCTCGCGCCTCACCAGCGCCAGCAATCCGGAAAGCGGCGCCACCAGCTACGTCTACGGCGCCGACGGCAGTTGCGCGGCGCCCGACGACTTTCCCGGCGACCTGGCCGGACGCCTGGATGCTCGCGGTGTCCTGACCTGCTACCGGTACGACGAGCTGCACCGGCTGACAGGGAAGAGCTACAGCGACGGCACTCCGGCGGTGACCTACGGCTACGATCAGACGACCGCGCTTGGCGTCAACGGCCTGGCAAACACCGCCGGGCGGATGAGCTCGGAACAGACCGCGGGCGACACCGCCACCGTGTTCTCATACGACTCGACCGGGCGCACCGCGGCCACCTGGCAGCTCACGCCCCAGACCTGGGGATCCTCATCCTACAACTTCGGCAACGGCTACGATCTGGCCGGCGACCGGCTCACCTCGGTCTATAGCCGCGGCGCCACGCTGACTACGGCTTACGACCTCGCCGGGCGTCCGCTGTCGCTCGCGAGCAGCACCCAAGGCACGCTCATCAGCGGCGTCACCTATAACGCCCGCGCCCAGGAAACCGGCGGCACGCTCG
>JBOGKJ010000305.1:0-5393 GCA_050745565.1 Terriglobales bacterium
CTCAATTCGTGCCGCTGCTGCCATCGCCTTCGCCACCGCTCAACCGGCCAATTTCAGAAATGCCGCAGCCGCGGCGCTCCTCTGTCCATCACTGTATGCCTGTAGCACGTCGCCAAGATAAAATCACGGATGCCGTAGCCGCGGCGCTCGTGTGGGGCGGGGCGTCCGACCCGCGCGCCGGCCGCCGGCCGGCGCCACGCGCCAGTTCGGGCAACTACCGCAACGCTGATCCTGCCCCAATGGGTTCGTCAGCACCGAGAGCGCCGCCTCCGGCCGCAGCCTGATGTCCCGCATCACACGCGCCCCATCCGGTCTCGACCTTCTCGCTGAGCATCTGTAAAACCGTCGCCCTGGTTTGCACGATGTGCCCGCCACCCAGAGAACCGGATTGTTGGAGGCGGTGAGCGGGCGCCACAACTCTTCATCCGTCAGGCCTTCGAGCGCCTGAAGCACGAAGCGGTCATTGAAGGACAAGATCATCGTCATCGGCGCCGCGGCGGCACTTCCGGTTCCATTGCTCATCGCATCTCCTTCGCATCCGCCGCGCCCCCAAGCCGCGCCGGCATGGTAAGTTCATGCTTACGGTAAGTATACACTTACAATAGGTTCTGTCAATCAACGCCGCCGGGCAGCGAAGCGCCGGTCGCGCCAGCTCCCGCAATGGCACCCCATACCCCGAGCCAGCCACTAACCACTAGCCACTTCTCCCCCTTCGCCCGCCCCGCCCGGGCGCGGCCCCCACTAAACTTAGAACATGGCTTCCGATCGCCTGGCCTCCGCCACCAGCCCCTACCTCCGCCAGCATGCCGCCAACCCGGTGGACTGGTATGCGTGGGGCGAGGAGGCGTTCGCGCGGGCGCGCGAGCGCGACTGCCCCATCTTCCTCTCGGTCGGCTACTTCACCTGCCACTGGTGCCATGTGATGGAGCGCGAATCGTTCGCCTCCGCCGAGCTGGCCGCGCAGCTCAACCGCGATTTCGTCTCCATCAAGCTCGACCGCGAGGAGCGGCCCGACATTGACCGGCTCTACATGAGCTACGTGCAGTCGTCCACGGGCGCGGGCGGCTGGCCGATGTCGGTGTTCCTCACGCCGGACCTGAAGCCGTTTTATGGCGGCACCTATTTTCCGCCGCAGCCGCGCCATGGCCTGCCCGGTTTCCGGCAATTGCTTGCGGTGCTGGCGCAGGCCTGGCGCGACGAGCGCCCGCGCCTGCTGCAGGCGGCCGAGCACGCCCGCCAGTTCCTGGCCCAGGCTAGTGCGCCCGCGCCTGCAGCGCCGGTCGGCGATGCGGACGAGGCGGTTGCGGCCCGCCTGGTGCGCAACGTCTGGCCGCGGCTATGGCGCGAGCTGCGCGACGGCTTTGATGCTCACGAGGGCGGCTTCGGCGGCGCCCCCAAATTCCCCCGCCCCGCCGCCCTCGGCTTTCTGCTGCGCTATGCCCGCTTTCATCCCCATGACGCCGACGAGGCCACCGTCATGGTGCGCCGCACGCTCGAGGCCATGGCGCATGGCGGCATCCACGATCAACTCGGCGGCGGTTTCCACCGCTATGCCACCGACGCCGGATGGCGCGTGCCCCACTTCGAAAAAATGCTCTACGATCAGGCGCAACTCGCGGTGGCGTACCTGGAGGCCTGGCAGGCGACCGGCGACGGCGCGTTCGCAACCGTGGTCCGCTCCACCTGCGACTACGTCCTGCGCGACCTCACTAGCCCCGAAGGCCTGTTCTACTGCGCCCAAGACGCCGACAGCCTCGCGCCCGGCGCCCTGGCCGATTCCGAAGCCCGCGAAGGCGCCTTCTATCTTTGGAGCTGGAGCGAAATCGAAGCCGTGCTCGGAAGCGGTGCGGCGGCCTTCGCCGCCGTCTATGGCGCTCAGGAGCACGGCAATGTTCCCCAGCGGCTCGACCCGCAGGGCGAGTTCAGCGGCACCAACATCCTCTACCGGGCCCAGCCCCCGCCGCCGGACCAGGCCGCCGCGCTCGCCGGCGCCCGCCAGCTTCTGCTCGCGCGTCGCCGCCAGCGCCCCCATCCGCCACTCGACGACAAGACTCTCACCGCCTGGAACGCGCTCATGATCACCGCCCTCGCCCGCGCCGGCGCAGCCCTGCCCGCCCGCGCGGACGCTGAACCCCCCGCCCGCGCCGCCGCGGGAGTGGCCGCCGGCGCCGGCGCGGAACTGGACGCAGCCGGCTATCTCGCCGCCGCCACCCACGCCGCCGCCGCGCTGCTGACCTCGCGCTGGGAGCCGGCCGCCGGACGCCTGCTGCGCACCGCCGGCGTCGAGGGCTTTGCCGAAGACTACGCCTTCCTCATCCAGGCCCTCCTCGACCTGCATCAGGCCAATTTCGACCCCGCCTGGCTCGCGGCGGCGCGCGCGCTGCAGCAGGCCATGGAGGCGCGCTTTGCCGCCCCCGGCGGCGGCTACTATGCCACCGCCAGCCCCGACGCGCTCGGCCTGCGTCAGCGCGATGAATACGACGGCGCCGAGCCCACCGCCAACTCCGTCGCGCTCGGCAACCTGCTTCGCCTCGCTGACCTTGCCGAGGACGATGCTGAGGTCGGCTATCGTGCCTGCGCCGCCCGCCTGCTCGCCAGCTTCGCCGCCCCGCTCGAGGCCGCTCCCCAGGCGCTCGCCGCCATGGCCGGCGAGCTCGAATCCGCCGCCGCGCCCCCGCGCACCCTGCGCTTTGCCGGCCCGCCCGACGCAGCCCCGGCCAGCGCCATGGCCCGGACCGTGCGCGCCCGCTTCCTGCCCGGCTACACCCTCGTTCCCGCCCCCGGCGACGGCCCCGCCCAGGTCATAGCCTGCAGCGGAATGCGCTGCGAGTTGCCCGTCACCGGCCTCGCCGCCCTCGCCGCGCTGCTTGACGGGCTGACGCACGGCACTACGCTGCAGCAATAATTTCGCCCTGAGTGCCCACTCTTCCATTTGGGCGCAATGCTAAAAGCGCGCCCGGAAACAGCAACACGCACGTGCTCGGATTGCGCGATAGACTGTGGGCATGGCGGCGATGGTTGGCAAGCTGGCAGTCGAGTTCAGCCTTCCAGACACCGACGGCCGCATGCGGTGGCTGAGCGAGTTCCACCGCCTGGGTCCGGTAGTGCTGCTGTTTGTACCGGGCGTCTATGGCTGCCGTCCGCGCTGGCAACTCTGGAGCCTGCTGCGGCACTATGACCACTTCGTCGAGATGGCCACCGAGGTTGTGGTGGTGAGCGCCGACTCGCTCCCGGAGTTGCGCATTTTCCAGATCCGGCGCGGGTTCCCCTTCGTGTTCCTTTCCGACAAGGAGGGCGCCGTCTCGCAGGCGTACGAGGTCGTGCCCGGCGCCGCCGGCGCCTGCGTGATCACCACCGGCGGCGTCATCCGCCATCGGCACGCGGCCAAGCTGGGGTGGCGCAGCTCCGGCGCCGCGCTGCTGCGCGTCGTGCGCAACCTCGAGCGCGCCGACCGCCTCCCCCCCTCGCATCAGGCGCTGGGCTGAGCCGCCGCCCGCCGCAGTATCTTCCGCGCCAGCCCGGTTAGCGGCAGCCGCGCCGCTTCCGCCCCGTTGAACCAACCGCCGTCGCGCGGCGGCGCGGCCAGCGCGTAAACGCCGGCCTCGATAGCGGAGGTCGTGATCGCATGCCGCACCGTGAACAGCGCCTCGCCCCCGCCGCCGTCCATCGCCGGCAGCTCCCACATCCCCGCCAACTGGATCGCGTCGGCGGCGCGCTGCACCAGCCAGGTGCGGTCCCCGCGCCGCATCAGTCCATACCGCATCACTTGCCGGCGCCGCGGCGGCTGCCGCCGCGCCGCAACCGGAGCACGCCCGCGCGAGCGGCAGCGCGCCCGCAGCGGACATCCACCGCACGCCGGCGCTCGCGGTCGGCACACCGTCGCCCCCAAATCCATCACCGCCTGGTTGAAGTCCCCCGCCCGGCCCGGCGCCAGCCAGCCGTCCAGCGCCCGCTGCGCCTCCGCCGGCGTCACCACCCGCCCCAGCAGCCGCCGCGCCACCCGCATACCGTTCGCATCCATCGCCGCCAGCGGCTCCCCATAAGCCATGCTCAGCACCGCCGCCGCCGTATACCGCCCCACCCCCGGCAACCCCTCCGCCGCCCCGCGCTCACGCGGAAACTCGCCCCCGTGTTGCGCGCATATCAGCCGCGCCGCCGCCTGCAACTGCCGCGCCCGCCGGTAATACCCCAGCCCGCTCCAGTGCGCCAGCACCTCGGCCTCGCCCGCCGCCGCCAATTCCGCCACCGTCGCAAACCGCCGCAGAAACCGCCGGTAGTAGGGGATCACCGTCGCCACCTGCGTCTGCTGCAACATCACCTCGCTCACCCACACCCGGTACGCCCGCCGCGGCGAGTGCCGAGCCGCCGCCCCCGGCGCCGCCCGCCACGGCAGCCGCCGCCGCTCGCGCCCATACCACTCCAGCAGCCGCCGCCGCAGCCATTGCACCTCCATCGCCATCCCCCCATGCTAGAGCAAAATCACAAATGCGATATCCGTGGCGCTGATGTGTTCATCACTGTATGCCTGTAGCACGCCGCCCAGGCAAAATCACAAATGTGGCGCTGACGTGGGGCGGGTCGCTGACCCGCGCGCCGGCCGCCAGCCGGCCAGCCCCTCCCGCCTGGCGTGGATCCAGCATCCCTGCTTCTGCTCTAGACCCTAACAACCAAGGTCCACCACTCCACCGCCGGGCCCGCAGACCACCGCGGCAATGGATTTGGACGGGCGCAGGCGCCGGTGGCGCGTTCACCAAGCAGAGCGGCCGCGCCGCCGTCGGCGCAGTCGCCCCTGGGCCCGCTTCGCCACCGCTGGCCGCTGCCATGGACATGACTACATGACGTGCTTACACCGGCGTTATGCTGCGGACTGAGATTCAAATCACCGACCGGCAGGCACGGTGGATTCGTGAGCGGGCGCGTCGCCGCGGCGTCTCTTTCGCGGAGGTAGCGCGCGAGTGCATTGACGCTCGCCTGGTGGATGATCCGGCGGAGCGTGACATGAGATTCAAGCGGCTGCAAACCAGCTTCGTCGGCCGCGGGAAGGATAAACGGGGAACGTCGGACCTCGCGGAAAACCACGATCGCTACTTGGACGAGGCCTTCTCTTGAACGCCGTTCTGGTGGACACGTCCGCGGTGCTGGCGCTGCGCCAGAGCGCGGATCGCGAACCTGCGCGCGCGGTTAGGATTCTCGAGCGGGTGCGCCTCAGCGGGGCGGAAATGGTGCTGACCTCCTAGGCCGCATTTCTCACCAACCCAGCCGCTGCCACGCGCGGCATAGCGCGCCCGTCTGGAAAAATGGGCGGCGCAGCACCCGCCCTGGTGCCATCGTCCTCCAGACAGCGCGTCCTGCTCGCCGTTCGATATCGCCGCCCATTTTTTAGGGCGCGCCGC
>JBOGKJ010000306.1:0-10381 GCA_050745565.1 Terriglobales bacterium
GGCCGTCGAGGCCCGCATCCATCTCCTGCGCCAGCAGGGCCGCAATCCCTTTGACGAATTCCAGGTGCCGCGCGCCGTGCTCGAGCTCAAGCAGGGCTTTGGCCGCCTCATCCGCTCCTCCCGCGACTGCGGCGTGTTGGCGCTGCTCGACACCCGCATCTCCACCATGCGCTACGGCCAAACCTTTCTCGCCAGCCTGCCCGCTTACGCCCGCACCTCGGCCATCGCGGACGTTCGCGCCTTCTTTGCCGCCGCCTCCCCGGCCGCTCACCGTCGCAACAAACTCAAGTGAAGGGCAGCGCCCACCGAGCGCACCGGCTGGCTGTACCTTGGACAGCAGTACCTAATCTCACTCGAAGCTGCCCGTCCAGTTGGTCCGAAGTTGGCTGATCCGGACGACTTTGACGGACTTGGAAAGCCCCGGTGCGGGCCGGAAATCCAGGCCGAGCTGCTGTCTCACGCCCGCGAGCACGGACTCACCGGGGCCTTCGGGGAGCCTCAGGCGGATATCGAAGTTTCCCCTCAGTCCGGTGCTATCGGCAATGGGTCGGGAAACACCGAAGGCCCTGCCGCCATAGTAGAGCGAGTTCAAATAGGCCACCAACTGCGGGATTGTGGAGAAGCGCAGCGTAGCGCCGCTGAAGCTGGTGGCATGAGCCGGCCCGCTGCGGAACTTGACACCGTGTGGCGAGACAACCAGCGCGTAGCCATCAACCGGCTGGGCCACCACGCGGGCCCGCAGTGAAAAGCTCCGGTCAAGAACCCGTTGGAGAAGACGCATCATCTCGGCCGGAGTTGCCGGGGCGTCCGTCGCGATAACCAACTGGTACCGGTCGCGGTCGATCCAGGCGGGGCCGCCCTGAAGCTGCTGCACGCTGACGCCGTAAGCGCGAGCGAGGATATAGCTCGCGGTGCAGAATCCGCATATGAAGTGCGTTGGGTCAATCCGAGGTGGACCCGTGACGCTGGTCGGGCAGCCACCGCCACGACCGGCCTGGGCGCAGACCCACCGCACACTGGCGGTGGCTGCGGGAGCGGGCGGGCCAGCCTGCACCCGTATGACTGGACAGGCGCAGGTGACGAACAGCAGGATCCCCCAGCTTGCATACGGGCGCCGACACCACTGCGCCCGGTCGCGGCGCGCGCCTACCGG
Source organism: Terriglobales bacterium (assembly GCA_050745565.1). Taxonomy (GTDB): domain Bacteria; phylum Acidobacteriota; class Terriglobia; order Terriglobales; family SCQP01; genus SCQP01. Next base: position 1,154 of record JBOGKJ010000306.1, read on the forward strand.
CATCTCAACCCCTGGGCCGGCGGTCTATTCGGCGGCTTGTGTGCACGGCGGCGGTATTTGGTTCCGTCTGCCGCGGACGCGGCAAGCGCCTCGGCAGCGCCCCGCATGTCGGCCGCGCTTAGCTCGCCCACGTGGCACCAAGCCGTGCTCGCACCGCGGGCGAAAATCAGTAGCGTCGGCGCCTGGTCCGGCGGTTGTCCTTCGACCCAACCCGCGCTCAAGAAGACGATCTCCCGGTCGGCTGCGGGTCCCGCGCCGGTCGGCACTGCCAAGTTGCGCTCGGGGGCGATCGCCAAGGCGTCGCAGTGAAGGGCACGCGCACGAAGAGCTAGCGAATCCCAGGCCGGCCGCTCGGCCCAGCAATATGAGCAGTCGGAGGAGGTGACAAGGAGCGCGAAGCAGCTTGCATCCGTCAGGCCTGGGCCATACGGCGCCCCGTTTTCTAGATAACCCGACGGAACAGCCTCGCCAGCGGGGAACCAGATCCTTGTCTCCGGGAGGTGCGCGAGCCTGACCCGTAGCGAAGCCCGAACGCCCAGCAGCGCGGCGTCGGCAGCCAGGATGCAGGCCAGTACTATCGTCATCGTCCCGGCGTCAAGCCAGCTTCGTTGCGCGCCCGGACCGGTGAGCTTCATTGTTGGGTCGCTCGAATTTCTGCAGCGACGCTGGCCGGAGTACCGCCGCGCAAGGCTGGCTCGGCAATGATGCGGCTGCGGGAGTCTGTGACGAGGAACGAGCCCGCGCGGTCCGCGGCGAGCACCGCTTCCAGCCCGTTCATCTCCCCAGCAATTATCACAGGGAATGGAACTCGAGAACTGGAGGCTTGCTGCGCACACGGTCCGCCGTCGCAAAAGCCAAGCAAAATGGTGCTCGCCCGAACCCTACGCATGACGTCCTGCCAGAACGCGCACCGGCGCCTGAAATCAGTCGCCCGGAGCATGAATGCCACCACGCGTTTCGATCCCGTCGGCAGGCGATCAAAAATTACCCCACGCTGGTCGACGCCGTCAGCCATGAGCAGCGCACCGGGCGCATCCTTGCGTAGCTGGGAGTCTGTGGCGCGGATTCCAACCTCCTCGCGACGGATCTGGGATAGGAGTTGCACGCCCACCGCGACGGACGCTGCGAGCAGGAGGGCTAGCAGCGAAACTGTCAGCCCCCCCGCCCCGGACGACCTCACTACTGGCCGCCCAGCTGGCAGCCGTGGACGTCTAGATTCCAGGTCCCGTCGTTGCCGTCGCACACGCATTCTAAGCCGTTGGTGCCGCAGTTTCCCGGGCTGCCGTCGTTGACCCAACAGCCCGGGCCGATATTACAGGTCGTGTCCGGCGTCGCTCTCGCCGGCATGGCATAGGTCGCGAACGCCAAAGTAGCCGTTGCCAGAATTGCAACTATCAGTAGCCTCATGGGATCCTCCCTTGTCTAAAGAATCTGAGCACGGGTTCACCGGCTCGGCCACATCATTGCGCTTCGGGCGGCAGGAGGCAAGGAGTTGTTGCCACATCGTGGCACAGAATTGTGGCCAAGCATTTTCCGGCGGGCCGTTTGCGGGGCCTCAAGACCCGGGCCAAGGCTGTTTCGAGCCGGCGCGATAGGCGTGCGTGCGCAGGGTGGCCATACGTCCGGCGACGGTCGGATGCTCTACTGCGACGATCACAAATTTCCTAAGCAGGAGCGACGGCGTGGTGCCCAACTCCAACGCAACTTTCTCGAAGCGCTCTTTAAGAGGGCCGTTTACTCGAAACCGGACCACACTCTGCAGAACTTGAACTTTTTCCGGCACCTCCGCCGTGCCCCTTTCCCCCGGGGATGGGGGGTGCGATTGAGCTGCAGCGTGGATCACAACGGCGCTCCTCCCTCTCCGCCTAAGCTTTGCTCCGAGGGGAAATGATTGTCAAGCGATTCGTTGGCGATCCTGCGGCCTTCCATGGCGCGTCCGCGTCTCAGTTGCGCGGCAGGTTGCCCGGAGGGGTGCGGCTGGCGCGACGGGCCGAAGGCGCGAAGGCGGAGGCCATCATCGGTAGTAGCGCGCACACGACCGCGATCACGGCTGGGTCGCTTGCGCGCAGCGAGTGGCTGGCTAGGGGCGGGCCCGCCGCGGCGCCCACGATCGGCCCCACGCCAACCGGCTGCCACCGCCGCCCGCTAAGCCAGCACCGCCTCCAGCCCCGCCGCCTCGACAAAGGCGATGAAATCGTGGTCCCGCGTGATCAGCGGCACGGCGTGGTCTATGCAGCACTGGGCACTCAGCGTGTCCGCCAGCGCCGCCCGCCGGCCTCGCGTGAGGACGGTGGACCGCAGCGTACCCGTCCGCTGCCAATAGCCCGGTTTCAGCGGCAACATCTGGACGGATAACAGCAGTTCCGCCTCATCCTCCGTGAGCGTGGGTGCGCTGAACAATTCCGCCAGGACAACCGGCACCATGACCAACTGCTTGAGTGCCAAGCCGCGGTCGAGCGCTACGGTGTCGTCGGCAGAATTACGCTGGATGTAGGCGATCCATGTGCTGGAGTCGGCGGTAATCACTCCTTGCCCTTCAGTTGTCGCCAAGTGATGGGGAACTGGTGCGTCCCCTGCAGCTTGCGCAAGCGCTCGTAAACGTCGCCTTTGGCCACGATATCGAGCCCTTGACGAACGGTCTCGGTGATGCTCTTACCGCTGGCGCGTTGAGCGCGCTCCAGCAACTCGCGCGGTACTTCAAGCGTGATCTTCTGATTTTCAGGCCGCATAGCCTCAATTTACCATATCACGTACCAGCACTATCCCCGCAGGGCGGCGAGCGGGCTGGTGCGGGCGGCCTGCCGGGCAGGGATGGCGCAGGCGGCGGCGGCCATCAGCAGCAGGAGGGCGCAGACCGCGGCGATGACAGCCGGGTCGCTGGCGCGCACGCCGAACAGCAGGCTGGCCAGAAGACGCCCGGAGACGAGCGCGGCGGCGACGCCGGCAATGAGGCCGGCCACAACCGGGGTGAGGCCCTGGCGCAGGATCATGACGAAAATGCGGCCGCCGTCAGCGCCGAGCGCCAGCCGGACGCCGAGCTCGGTGGTGCGCCGGGCGACGGCGTAGGCCACCACGCCGTAAATGCCGAGCACGGCCAGCAATAGTGCGCAGAGGGCGAACAGCAGCACCAGCCACATTTGGAACTGGCGCGACGCCGCTGAGCCTGAGACGACTGCGCCCAGCGGTTTGATTTCGGGGATGGTGGCGGCGGGCTGGGCCGACCAAAGGGCGCGGCGAATGGCGGGGGCGAGTGTGGCCAGGCCGCTGCCGCGGACCACCATCACAACTTCGGGCGGTAAAGCCAGCGTATAGGGCTCGTAGAGCGTGAGCGCCGGCGGCAGGTTGAGGCCGCGCGAGCGGACATCGCCGACCACGCCAACCACAGTGTCGAGCGGGCGGCCGCTGTCGCCGGTCCAGCCCACTTGCCGGCCGATGGGATCGCGGCCAGGCCATAGCGCCTTGGCAGTTTGCTGGGAGATGACGACAGGGACGTAGGGCGACTTGCGCGGCAGCGCGGCGGCGACGTCGGCGGCGCTGAAGGTGCGGCCGCGCAGCAACGGGATGCCCATGGCGGCGAAGTAGCCGGGGCTGACGGCGCGGCGCTCGGCGAGCGGGCGCTCGGCGAAGGGGCGGGGGTCGTGCGGCATGGCCAGCAGGCCGGTGTCGCCGGAGGCTTCGAGCGGCAAACGGTTGGTGAGCCCGACGGCCCGCACGCCAGGCAGCGCCGCCAGATTGGTGAGTGCCGCGTGGTAGTAGGCGGCGCGCTGCATGCCGCCGGCGTCCCATTCGGTGCGCACAGTCGTCGCCTGCGCGGGTTGAAAGCCCAGCGGGACGCTCATCAGGCGCAGGTAGCTGGCGGTGAGCAGGCCGGCGGTGATCAGCAGCAGCGCCGCCAGCGCGCTCTGGGCGGCGACCATCCAGGCGCGGGCGTGCAGCCGGGAGCGGGTGTCGCCGCCGCCGCGGCCGCCGCCGCGGAGCGCGTCTTGCGGGTCGGTGCGGGCGGCGCGCAGCGCCGGCCACAGGCTGAACAGTACGCCGCTGGCACAGGCGAGCAGCAGCGCGAAGCCCAGAACCGGCGCGTTCACCCCGATCTGGTCGAGGCGCGGAATGCCGGCCGGAGCGGCATGCACCAGCCCGCGCACGCCCGCCCAAGCGGCGAGCGCGCCGACGCCACCGCCCAGAAAGGCCAACAATATGCCCTCGGTGAGGACTTCGCGCAGCAGGCGGCCGCGCCCGGCGCCGAGCGCCAGCCGCAGCGCCAGCTCGTGGCCGCGGCCGTGGATCCGCACCAATTGGACGTTGGCCAGGTTGAGGCAGACGATCAGCAGGATCGCGCCCACGGCAGCCAGCAGCAGCCACAGGCCGCGGCTGTTCTCGCCCACCCACTGGTCGCGAAGCGACCGTACGAGCACATCCACTTGCCTAAATGGCGCCTTCGTGGCCACGAGGTCGGCCTTTACCAATCCGTTGAACGCGGCGCGCGCCCGCGCCGGGCTGACGCCGGGCTTCAGGCGGGCAAAAGCGCCGTAGTTCCAGTCGCCGACCTCGGCGTGGACCAAATCAAGCCCGATGGGGCGGAACATCTCGACCGCGCCGCTGGCGCTGCCGGCGATGAGCGGCCCGAACTCGAGGCCTTTGGGGAAGCGGAAGCCGGCGGGCAGCACGCCAATAATCTGCAAGGGTTTGCCGTCGAGGTTGACGGTGCGGCCCAGAATGTGGGGGTCGGCGCCGAAGAGGTTGCGCCAGCAGGCGTCGGTGAGGATGACGACATGGTTTTTGCCGGGCAGATCCTGGGCCGCGGTGAAGTCGCGGCCCAGGCGCGGCTTTACGCCGAGAGTGGCGAGCAGGGTGGAGGAGACATCGTCCTCGACGATCTGGCGCGGCTCGCCGGCGCCGGTGAGGTCGCGCGTGTCGGGCTCAATCAGGGCGATGGCGGCAGCGCCGCCGGGCAGGCGGGCGATGAGGCGCGAGTGGTCGCGCCAGACGACGTAGGAGCGTGCATTGACCGGGACTTCCGGGTACTGCTGGGCGAACTGGGGAATGGACTCGTGCAGCGAAATCAACTGCTCCGGGTGGGGGTAGCTGAGCGGGCGCAGCAGCGCGCCATAGACAACCGAGAAGATGGCGACATTGGCGCCGATGCCGACCGCGAGCGTGAGAACCGCGACGGCCGTGAAACCGGGCTGGCTGCGCAGCCGGCGGAGGCTGAGGCGCAGATCCCGAATCAGTGCTCCCATGGCCTTAATTATGCAGCGCGGTAACTGGAGGCGTGCGGCTGGCGCGGTGGGCGGGCACGGCGCAGGCGGCGGCGGCGACCAGCAGCAGCAGCACGCAGACGCTGGCAATGACGGTCGGGTCGCTGGCATGCACGCCGAACAGCAGGCTGGCGAGCAGGCGCCCCGAGGCGAGCGCCGCCAGCACGCCCACCACCAGCCCTACGCCCACCGGTCGCAGCCCTTGTCCCAGCACCATCCGAAACAGCCGGGGCCCGTCGGCGCCCAGCGCCAGCCGGATGCCCAATTCGCCCCGCCGCCGCGCCACCGAGTAGGCCACCACGCCGTAGATGCCGAGCGCGGCGAGAAACAGCGCGCACAGCGCAAACGCCAGCACCAGCCACATCTGGAACTGGCGCGAAGCCACCGATTTGCCCACCGCCGCGTCCATGCTCTGAATGCGGTTGACCACCGCGCCGGGCTGCAGCGACCAGATGGCGCGCCGGATCACCGGAGCCAGCGAGGCCGGCGAGCTCGCCGTCCGCAGCACGAACGTGTTGCCATCCTGCACGTTGGAGGTAAAAGGCCAGTAACCCTGCAGTCCTGGTGGCTGTGCCAGGCCATTGCTGCGCACGTCGCCGACGACGCCGACCACGCTGAAAATCTGGTCGGGATCGCTCAAGGTGAACTGCTTGCCGATCGCGCTCTGCCCGGGCCACATCTGAGCCGCGGTATAGGCCGAAACAAGCGCCGCGATGGTGGGCTGCTTCGGCAGCAGCGCCTTGGCCACTTCACCAGCGGTGAAGGTTCGGCCCCGCAGGATGGGGATGCCCATGGCGGCGAAGTAGCCGGGGCTGACGGCGCTGAACGCGCTCAGCGGCCGGTCCAGGGCCGGGCGCGGGTCGTGCACGTAGGACAGCAGATCGTTGTCGTTAACGCCGTTGGCGGGGAGGGTGTCAATCATGCCCACGGCCGACACGCCCGGCAGGACGCCCAGCTTTTCGATGGCGGCGGCATAGAGTGCCGCGCGGGCCGCGCGCGGGCCGGGCCAGGACTCGTGCACGACGACCACCTGGCTGGTCTGGTAGCCCTTGTTGACGTTCATCAGGCGCACGAAGCTGGCGGTCAACAGCCCGGCGACAATCAGCAGCGCCGCCGACAGCGCCGCCTGTGCCCCCACCAACCATTCGCGCGCGTTCATGCCGCCCCGCGATTCGGTTCCGCTGCGTCCTCCAGCGCGCAACGCCGCCTGCGGATCGGTCTTCGCCGCCCGCAGCGCCGGCCACAGGCTGAACAGCACGCCCGCGCCCACCGCGACCATGAACGCGAACGCCAGCACCACGCCATCAACCCGGATCGCGGCCAGCCGCGGCACGCCCGCCGGCGCGGCGTGCACCAGCCAGCGCACCGCCGCTTCCGCCCAAGCCACCCCCAGCGCGCCGCCGATCAGCGCCAGCAGCACGCCCTCGGTCATGGTCTCCCGCAGCAGCCGGCCGCGGCTCGCCCCCAGCGCCAGCCGGATGGCGATCTCATGGCTGCGGCCGTGCACTCGCACAAACATCAGGTTCGCCAGGTTCAGGCAGACGATCAGCAGAATCGCGCCCACCGCCCCCAGCAGCAACCATAATCCCAACGCCCGGCTGCCCACCATCTGGTCGCGCAGCGGCGTCAGCACGGTGTTGACCACCAGATGGCCGACGTTCGGAATCGCCGTGTCAGCGTGCGTGGCCTGCAGCATCCGCGCTTCGATCACATCCATCTCCGCCCGCGCCTGCGCGGCCGTCACCCCTGGCCGCAGCCGGGCGAAACAACCAAAATTGAATTGGCCCAGGCCGCTCTGGGTGGCGTAATCCATCCCCAGCGGATGCAGCAGTTCCGGTGTCTGGCCAGTCGCGCTGCCGATCATTGGGCCCAGCTCCTCGCCATAGGGGAAATAAAAACTCGCCGGCATGACCCCGATGATCTGGTCGGCGTGCCCGTCCAGATCCACGGTTTTCCCGAGCACGCCCGGCGAGCCGTGAAAGTGGCTTTGCCAGAACGCATAGGTCAGGATCACCACGTTGTTGCCGTTCGGGGTGTCGTCGTGTGCGGTGAAGGCGCGGCCCAGCAGCGGCCGCATGCCCAGCACCTGGAAAATGTCCGCCGATGTGTCCACGCCGGCAATCTGTGTCGGCTCGCCGGCACCGGTCAGGTTGTAACTCTCGGGCCTGAAGACCGCGATCGCCGTCAGCCGTTTCGCCTGCTGCGACCATACGTAGTAGCTGCGGGCGTTGGCGGGAAAGTGGGGGTACTTCTGGGCGAACTGCGGGATGGACTGGCCCACCGAGACCAACTGCTGCGGTTGAGGGTAGCTAAGCGGCTGCAGCAGCGCCCCGTTCACCACCGAAAAAATAGCCACATTGGCGCCGATGCCCACCGCCAGCGTCAAAATCGCCACGGCGGCGAAGCCGGGCGCATGCGCGAGTTGCCGCAGCGCCAGGCGCAGGTCGCGAATCCAGTTGTCCATGCAGATATTACGGATGAGAACCCAAAAAGTTCGCAGCCTCGCGGCGAGCATACGCAGCCGGCGGATTGTGGCCGCTGGCCTTGGCCGCCCGTGCAATGGCCGCGCTGGCCGCTACGACGTTCCCCGGCTTCTGCTGGCATATGCCGATCATGGTGGAGACAAAGGCATCCGGGTGCGGCGCTTGCTGGAAATCGGCGAGTGCTTGCCGGTAATCGCCGCCGTAATAGGCTAACGAGGCAACGTGGACGGGTGAACGCGCCAGTGGCGCGTTCACCGAGCAGAGCGGGCGCGCGTTGCCGCCAAGCGAATTCCGGCCGCAGCCCGACCGGCGGGAGGGCGTCCAGAAAAGGGCGGCCGTGCCGCGCCGGTAAGTTGTGGAAAAGACGGCGCTTGTTGCTGGTCAAGCCAGGCGTCCTCGGTGGTCATGCGGTCCCGGGTCGCCGGGGTCATGGCGACGTGCTTCTGGGCTTCGGCAGGCTGGCGGGCGCGGGCGGCGAGGCGTTCCAGGGCGTTCTGATAGCGAATTTCCCAATACGAGGCAACTGGGAGGCGTGAATGCGCCGGTGGCGCGCTCACCGAGCCGAGCGGGGGCCGGTTGCCGCGGAGCGAAGCTCGGCCGCAGCCCGACCAGCGGGAGAGCGTCCAGAAAAGGGCGGCCGTTGCCGCGCCGGCCAATGGTCATCCCCACTGCCGAGCCTTCGCTAGCCACTAACCACTAGCCACTGTTGTTCAGCGGCAGCGGAAACCCGGCTTGGGCTGCATCCCCGGCTTCCACGCGGGCACGAAACTGGAGTTCAGCAGGTCGCGGACGGGCTTGATCATCGAGCTGATGGAATCGGTCATGAGGCCGACGTCCAGGTGCGCGAGGTCATCGTCGGCGCGGTGATACATGGGCTGCAGTCCGAAGCTGGAGACGGTTTGCGCCACCACGCCGGCTTCGGCAAGCTGGATGTTGTCGGAGCGGCAGAAGAAGCCCTGTTCAGGATGCGGGTCGCCGACGAGTTTGGCGCCCTCAGCGGCCATGTGGGGGCCGAGGTTGCTGCGCTTCCAGCCGGTGAGCCAGAGCGTATGGGGTGGCACCTTGGGATCGGGCCAGCCGATCATCTCGAACTCGATGTTGGCGAACATGTGGCTGAGCGGCACGGGCGGATGCTCGAGAAAGTAGCGCGCGCCGGCGCCGCCGGTCTCCTCGCTGCCGAAGAAGGCGAAGTAGACGCTGCGCTTCGGCCGCGCACCTTCGGCCAGCATGCGCGCCATCTCGAGCACGGCGGTGCAGCCGGAGGCATCGTCGTCGGCGCCGTTGAAGATGTCGTCACCGTTCAGCGCGCGGCGGGGGTTGACGCCCAGGTGGTCGAGATGCGCGGTCAGCACCAACACCGGCGCCGATGGGTCGCTGCCGCGCAGCACGCCGACCACGCTGGCCGTGGTGCCGAGTTGGGGCGAGGGCTGCGCCAAACCCGGCGGCGGCGGAGGAGGAGGAGGCAGCGGCGTGGCGGGCCCGCGCCGGCC
>JBOGKJ010000307.1:0-5324 GCA_050745565.1 Terriglobales bacterium
GCGCTGCGCCGCCGCCTGCGGCGCAGCGCCAGGAAGCTAAAGCCCGGCGAGCAGTTGCGCCGCCACCCGGAGGCGGCCCTGGCCGGAGCGGCGCTGCTGGGCCTGGTGGCCGGGCGCATCGCCGGCCGGCTGCTGGCGCTGCTGGTTTAGGGCCGCATCAAAGCAGGTGTGGCAAAATTAGCAGCCTGTTGCCGGGCGCAGGCCCCTGCTCGCTGAGACGCTCGCAGCGCCGCGCCCGCACTCGAAGGGCGGCGCCGGCCGGGCCCGGCGAGGCCAAGGGGGCGCGAGCGGCATCGTTGGAGGGGGGGCCGCGCCGCTTCGTTTGCCGGGAGCGGTGAAAGCGCCACTGGCGCCTTCACCCCGTCGGATCGAGGTAAGTTGGACGCGCCCTGAGCAGAGCGGGCGCGCGTTGCCGCCAAGCGAATTCCGGCCGCAGCCCGACCAGCGGGAGGGCGTCCAGAGAAGGGCGGCCGCGCCGCCCCTCGCAATGCGCGGGCCGGCGGCCCGCGCGCCGGTCGGGCGACCGGCCTCACTCCGGCATCGAGCCACAGAATTCGCGCCGCCGGCGCGAGCCCAAGCGGGATGCCCGGCGTAGCCGGGCAGGGGTCCGCGCCCGGCAATCGGCGGCGCCGGTCAAGGGCGGCCGCGATATTGAATCGCCAGGGCGGCGATATCGTCGCTTTGGCGGGCTCCGGCGGCGAAGCCGCGCACCGCGCCCACAAGCGCGGTGACCAGCGCCTGGCTGCTGGCGCCCGGTCCGGCGCTGGCCAGCGCCTGCAGCGCCGCGTCCACGCCGAAGAACCCGCCGCTGGCGCTCATGGCCTCGCTGACGCCGTCGGTATAGAGGATCAGCGTGTCGCCCGGATGCAACTGGATGGCGCCGGTCTCATACTCCCGCTGGGGCAGGATGCCGAGCACGATGCCGCCCACTTTTTCAATCATGGCGGCCCCGCCCGAGGACGGCACGAGGAAAGGCGGTTCATGCCCGGCGTCGGCGTACACCAGCTCGCCGGTGCGCAGGTCGAGAACGCCGGCCAGGGCGGTGACGAACATTCCCTGCGGGTTGCTCTCGAACAGGAACTGGTTCACCTGGCTGAGCGCGCGCGCGACCTGGTGGGGCGCGGCCGCGGCCGACATTTTGAAGGCCGTCCGCGCCATCACCATGAACAACGCCGCCGGAATCCCCTTGCCCGAGACATCACCCATCAGGATGCAGAGGTGGTCGTCGTCAAGCCGGAAGTAGTCATACAGATCGCCGCCCACTTCGAACACCGGCAGCAGGGCGGCGTAAACATCAACCTCCGGGCAATCGGCCAGGGTCCCGTCTCCGGGCAGGCATCCGCGCTGGATTTCGCGCGCCACCTCGAGCGATTTCGTCACCATCTCCGCGTGCAGATAGGCTTCGATCATTTCGGTGCGCTGCAGCGTCACCCCCAGATGGCCGCAGATGGCTTCGAGAAAGCGCTCGTCTTCCGCGGTGAAAGCACCGCTGTGCTTGTTCAGAACCTGGACCACGCCGACCAGCCTGCCGCCCTGGTCGAGGATGGGCATCGAGAGCAGCGAGCGCGTCCGGAACTGGGTGGCCTGATCGAATTTGGCGTTGAAGCGCGGGTCAAGGTAGGCATCGGCGAGGTTGATGGTCTCCCGCCCCGCGGCGGTGGCGCCGGCAATGCCGACCCCGAAGCGCACGCGAATCTCCTGCTCGACGGGCGCGGCCACGCGGCTGACCAACTCCTCCGGCTGCAGCGGATCGACCAGGAATAGGGTGCAGCGCTCGGCCCGCATGGCGGGGGTGACCTCGGCAACGATCAGCCGCAGCAGGGAATCGAGCTGGATCTCGACCGCCAGGGATTTCGCGATCCGCAGCAGGGTTTCCAGTTTCCGCCGGTCCTCGCCGCCGCCGGGCTCGAGTTGTGAAGTGTCGGGGCTCACAGCGGAACGTTCATTGTAAAGTAATATTGCCCGGGTGATACTTCATCCTTTACAGGCCCGGTTCAGGCCAGTAAAATCCTTTCTGGCCAGTGGCCGGCGACACCAATGAAAAGACGGCTTTGTGGGACTGTCTGCTTTTGTATGTTGGCCTTGTCCGGGGCGCTGTGCGCCCAGCAGACGGGCGATCAGACTGCGCCGCCTGCGCCGCCGACACCGGCGGGGGCGGCGGTGGGCGCCACGACCTACCCCAGCCTCGCCATCCAGGGCTTCGCCGACCTCGACTTTTCCGCCCAGGACCACAGGGGGGAGCGCGTGGGCACGGCCACCGGCTTTACGCCGCCGGGCGAGTCCAGCGGGTTTAGCCTGGGCCAGTTTGTGCTGCACTTCGCCGGCCAGCTTTCCCCGCGGGTGAGTTACTTCGCCGAGGTGAGCTGGACGGCGGGCGCCAACGGCTTCACCACCACCCTGGAGCGCTCGGTGCTGCGCTACGACTTCAACGATAATTTCAAGATTTCGGTGGGTCGCTACCACACTCCGATCATTTACTGGAACACGGCTTATCACCATGGGCTGTGGCTGCAAACCACCATTAGCCGCCCCGAACTGATACAGTTTGGCGGCCGCCTGATCCCGGTGCATTTCGTGGGCATGCTGGCGCAAGGCACGGTGCCGCAGAGCGGCTCGCTCAACCTGCAATACGATGTCGGGATCGGCAACGGCCGCAACGACAGCATTGGCGAGCCCGGCAATGCCGGCGATGCCAACAACAACCGCGCCTGGCTGGGGACGGTCTACGCCAACCCGTTTTGGGCGTACAAGTGGCAGTTCGGTGGCAGCGTTTACCACGATGTCATTGATCAATCCAGCACCCTGGTGGGCAACTACGGCGAGTGGATCAGGACCCTCCGGCTGGTGAACACCAGCGAGACGCCGGAGATCATCGCCGAGGCCGCCGACATTAGCCACGAGCGGCTGGGCAGCGCCGGCGGCCCCGGCAGCACCTGGAACAGCCAAGCCTGGTATGCGCAGTTCGCCTATCGCCTGCCGTGGTTCCACCAACTGTGGAAACCCTACGTCCGTTACGAGTACATCCACATCCCGGTTTCCGACCCGGTGTTCAATCCGGCCGGAGACCCGGTACCCTCGCTGGCCGCCTGGCTGTCCGGTGTGCGCTATGATTTCTCCCCCTACGCGGCGCTTAAAATGGAATATCGCGATTCCCGGCGCAGCGCGAACGAGCCCAACATCCATGGTGTTTTTGCGCAAATTGCCCTCACCTTTTAAGAGCCAGTCATGACGACGACCAAGCCAGCCCAAGCGGGATGCCCGGCGGTGCGAGCGTCTCAACCGAGCACGGGCAGGGGCCCGCGCCCGGCAGCGAAGCGGACGTGGGGTTTAGGGCTGTGGGCGGCGCTGTTGGTGCTGGCCGGGGTCAGCGGGCTGATGGGCGCCGGGCCCAGGCGCGCGGCGCGCACCCCGGTCGCGATCCTGGTGAATCCGGCCACCACGGTCAACAACCTGAGCCTGGACGAGCTGCGCAGCATCATGCTCGGCAACCGCCAGTTTTGGCCCAACAAGGAACCGGTGGTGCTGCTGGTGCGCGCCCCGGTGGCGCCGGAGCGGAACGTAGTGCTGCACGTTATCTATCAGATGTCGGAGGCGGAATTCCGCCAGTACTGGATTGCCAAGATCTTCCGCGACGAGGTGGCCACCGGCCCCAAGATCGTGTACGGCGCCTCGGCCACCAACGAGCTGGTGGTGGCGATTCCGGGCGCCATCGGTTTTCTGGCCGCCAACGAGGTCCGTCCGGGGCCCAAGGTGCTCACCATCAACGGCCTGAAACCCGGGGACAAGGGCTATCCGCTGCAATAGCCAGGCGCGGCGATGACCATACGGCGGAAGCTCAGCCTGTCGTTTGGCGTCATCTTATTGCTGTTTGGCCTGAACCTGGCAATTTACCTGTGGGGCGCGGCCGAGCGCAACCGCATGGTCAATACCCTGAGCCGCGACCTCGGGCGCGAGACCCTCATCGCCGGCGTCAATCAGAAGCTCGACGATCTGCACAAGCAGATCACCCTGCTGAGCAGCCTGAGCGAGGGTTCGGGCACGGCGATCGCCAGCCCGGGCGAGATCCAACAATTCCGCACCCAGCTTGCCAGCCTGTCCCAGATGGTCAAGCAGCTCGACGGGCTCGCCGATCCCGCCGAGCGCACCGATCTAGCCGCCTTTCAGGCGAACAGCCACGACCTGGCGCAATCCTGGCTGCGCTATTACCAGAACATTGGCGTGCATCCCGATGTCGCGGTGATGGAGTTGGCGCTGCACAGCGACCCACTCAGCACCCAATTGTTCCAGCACCGCCTGCCGGAGTTGAAGCGGGCCGAGGACGCGCGCGTCAGCCAGGCGAAGGCCAACTTTGCGCGGGTCTCGCGCATCACCGACCGGGTCAGCGTGGGCATTTTCGCCTTCACCCTGCTGGGCGCCTTCTTCATCGCCTTCAACATGTGGCGGGATGTGGCCCACGCCATCGGCGAGCTCATGGCCAGCGCCAGCGAGTGGGGCCGCGGCCGCCTGGCCCACCGCATGCACGTGCGCCCGGATGAATTTGGGCAATTAGCGCTCAGCTTCAACACCATGGCGGCTTCACTCGACGCCGCCCAGGAGAACGTCCGCCACCGCACCCTCGAGCTGGAAGAATCCAACACCCAACTGGCGGGCAAGAACGCCGAAATCGATGCCCAGCGGCAGCGCTCCGAGGGGCTGCTGCTCAACATCCTGCCCGCCACCATCGCCGCCGAACTGCAGTCGAGCGGCGAGGTTGCGCCCAAGTATTTCGAGGATGTCACCATCCTCTTCACCGACTTTGTCGGCTTCACCCGCGCCAGCGAAACGCTGCCGGTGGAGGTGCTGCTGCGCCGCTTGAACGCTTTTTTCACCAGTTTCGACCGCATCGTGGCCCAATACGGCCTGGAGAAACTGAAGACGATCGGCGATGCCTATATGTGCGCCGGCGGCATTCCGGTCAAGAACTCTTCGCATCCGGTGGACGCCGTGCTGGCGGCCTTCGAAATCCTCGACGCCGTGGCGCGCGCCGACCCCGGGTAGGCGCCCCCCTGGTCGGTCCGCGTCGGCATCCACACCGGACCAGTGGCGGCCGGGGTGGTGGGTATCCACAAGTTTGCCTTCGATGTCTGGGGCGACACGGTGAATTTCGCCTCGCGCCTGGAGGCCACCGGCGAGCCCAACCGCATCAACATTTCGTCCACCACCTTCAACCGGGTCAAGGACTTTTTCGCCGCCGACTTCCGCGGCCCGGTGCCGACCAAGGAAGGCAAGGCCTACGACATGTATTTCGTGACCGGACTGCGCGCCGACCTCCAGGCCAGTCCCAG
>JBOGKJ010000308.1:0-22670 GCA_050745565.1 Terriglobales bacterium
CTGCCCTGGTGCCATCGTCCTCCAGACAGCGCGTCCTGCTCGCCGTTCGATATCGCCGCCCATTTTTTAGGGCGCGCCGCGCCTGGATGCGAGCTTCGTGACCTGACTGTGAGAAATGCGGACTAGCCGTGTCCGCCCGCCGATGAGGCTGGTGAAAGGCGCGGCCGGAATGAGGCCATAGTCTGGCGCAGGCCGTCGTCGAGTGCGACGCGGGGCTCCCAGCCCAGCAGCCGGCGGGCGCGGGTGATATCCGGGCAGCGGCGCTTGGGGTCGTCCTGGGGCAGGGGCCGGAACTCGATATTTTCCGGCGCGCCGGCCAGGCGCGCGACCGCGCGGGCGAAGGCGATAATCGGGGTTTCGACCGGGTTGCCGATATTGACCGGATAGGGATCGTCGCAATCGAGCAGCCGGCGCAGGCCTTCGATCTGATCGTCCACGTAGCAGAAGCTGCGGGTTTGAGCGCCATCACCGAACACGGTCAGCGCCTCGCCGCGCAGCGCCTGCGCCACCAGCGCGGGCACCACGCGGCCGTCGTCGAGGCGCATGCGAGGACCGTAGGTGTTGAAGATGCGGGCAATGCGGGTGGGCAGACCGTAGCTGCGGTGGTAGGCCATGGTCAGCGCTTCGGCGAAGCGTTTGCTCTCGTCGTAGCAGGAGCGGGGGCCGACGGGGTTGACGTTGCCCCAGTAGTCCTCGCGCTGGGGATGGACTAGCGGATCGCCATAGGCTTCCGACGTGCAGGTGATCAGGAACCGGGCCCGTTTGGCGCGCGCCAGCTCGAGGCAGTGCTCCGTCCCGCGGCTGCCGGTGCGCAGGATCTCGACGCGCAGACGGGCAAAGTCCACCGGGCTGGCCGGCGAGGCAAAGTTGCAAACCGCATCGAGCGAGCCGGCGACGGTGAAAGCCTCGGCAATGTCCTGCCGGATCAACTCGAAGCGGGGCTCGGCGCGCAGATGCGCCAGGTTGGCTTCGCTCCCGGTGACGAAGTTGTCGATCGCGACCACGTGGTGGCCTTCGGCCAATAAGCGGTCGCAGAAGTGCGAACCTAGGAAACCGGCTCCGCCGGCAACGACGACGCGCATCCCCTAAGGCTAGCAGCCGCGCGGCGGAAAGGGAAAAGAGGCAGGGACCGCGCCTCCGGCCGCGGAGCCGGGGTGCGCACGCTCGCCTGGCGCGGCCCGGGGCGGGGCGGGGTGGCGATTGCCGGTAAACTGGAAGTTTCGATGTCCACCGGCCAGATCAGCATACGGGGCGCGCGGCAGCACAACCTGCAGAACGTGTCGGTGGATATACCGCGCGAGTCGTTGACGGTGATCACGGGGCTGAGTGGGTCGGGCAAATCCAGCCTGGCCTTCGACACGCTGTATGCCGAAGGGCAGCGGCGGTATGTGGAGACGTTGTCGGCCTACGCGCGGCAGTTTCTGGACCAGATGGAGCGGCCGGATGTGGACTCGATCAGCGGGCTCAGTCCGGCCATCGCGATCGAGCAGAAGACCACGAGCCGCAGCCCGCGTTCGACCGTGGGCACGATCACCGAAGTTTACGACTACCTCAGGCTGCTGTGGAGCTCGATTGGCACGCCGCAGTGTCCGCGCTGCGGGCGGGCGATCGTGCGCCAGTCGGCCGAGCAGATCGTGCAGCAGGTGCTGGCGTGGGGCGAGGGGGCGGTGGCGGCGGGCCAACCGCCGCCGCGGATCATGGTACTGGCGCCGCTGGTGCGGGGGCGCAAGGGCGAGTTCCGGGAACAGTTGGAGGCGCTGCCGCGGCAGGGCTACTCGCGGGTGCGGATTGACGGGGAGATGCGGCACCTGGAGGAGAGCGCGCCCGGCGGCGAGCGGCTGGACAAGCGCCGGGCCCACACCATCGAGGCGGTGGTGGACCGCCTATTCGTGCGGACAGCGCTGGCGGGGCGGCTGGAGCAATCGGTGGCGGCGGCGCTGAAGCTGGCCGGCGGGCTGGTGACGGTGGTGCGGCTGCAGGCGGGCGAAGGCGGCGAGGAGCGGTTGTTTTCCGAGAAGCTGGCGTGTCCGGATTGCGGGGTGGGACTGGCGGAGCTGGAACCGCGGTCGTTTTCGTTCAACAGCCGATTTGGCGCCTGCCCGGCCTGCGAGGGGCTCGGGTACCGGTACGCGTTCGATCCGGCGAAGTTCATCACCGATCCGACCAAGGCGCTGTTGGCGGGCGGGCTGGGGCCGGGGGCGAACGCGGCGGGATTCCGGCGCACGCTGGAGGAGTTTGCCCGCAGCCGCGGGATAGCGCTGGCGCGGCCGTTTGCGGACTTGAAGGCGCGGCAGCAGCGCGAGCTGATCGAGGGGGCGGGGGATTTTGGCGGGATCCGGGCCCACCTCGACGGCATGCTGGCGGAGGCCAGCATGGATCTGGCGCGGGAGTGGCTGCTGGGCTACACCTCGCCCACGCCGTGCACGGCCTGCGGCGGCAAGCGGCTGCGGCCGGAGAGCCTGGCGGTGACGGTCGGGGGACGTTCGATCGCCGATTTCACCGCGCTGACGGTCATCGAAGCGGTGGAAGCGGCCGGGGCGATGGCGGCGGAGATTGAGCGGGACGCGCGGCAGCGCGCCATCGCCGGACGGGTGATTGCGGAAGTGCGCGAGCGGCTGCGGTTTCTGCTGGAGGTGGGGCTGGGATATTTGAGTCTGGACCGGGGGGCGGGGACGCTGTCGGGAGGCGAGGCGCAGCGCATTCGGCTCGCGGGCCAGATTGGCTCGAAGCTGCGGGGCGTGCTGTACGTGCTGGACGAACCCTCGATCGGGCTGCACCCGCGCGACAACGACCGGCTGCTGCGCTCGTTGGAGCAGTTGCGGGCGCTGGGCAACACCGTGGTGGTGGTGGAACACGACCGCGAAACCATCGAGCGCGCCGACTACGTGCTGGACCTGGGTCCGGGCGCCGGCCGTTTTGGCGGCCGGCTGGTGGCCTCCGGCACCCCGGCGGAAATCGCGGCCACCCCGGGCTCGCTCACCGGCGACTATCTTGCCGGGCGGCGGCGGGTGCCCACGCCGGTAAAGCGGCGGCGGCTGGAGCCCGGCCGCGGCCTCACCATCGTGGGCGCGCGCGCCCACAACCTGCAGAACCTGGATGTGTTTGTGCCCGCCGGGCTGCTGACGGTGGTCACCGGCGTCAGCGGCGCGGGCAAAAGCACATTGGTCAATGACATCCTCTATCCCGCGCTGGCGGCGCGCTACTATCGCGCGCTGCGGCAGCCCGCCGAGCACGCCCGCATCGAGGGCGCCGACCAGTTCGACAAGGTCATCCGCATTGACCAAAACCCGATCGGGCGCACGCCGCGCTCCAACCCGGCGACCTACTCCGGCGTTTTCACGCCCATCCGCGACCTGTTCGCGCAACTGCCGGAGGCGCGCGCGCGCGGCTACGGCGCCGGCCGCTTCAGCTTCAACGTCCGCGGCGGGCGCTGCGAAGCCTGCCAGGGCGATGGCGAGCGGCGCATCGCGATGAACTTCCTCCCCGACGTCTACGTGCGCTGCGAGGTCTGCCACGGCCGCCGCTACAACCAGGAGACGCTCGCGGCCGCCTTCAAGGGCCACTCGATTGCGGATGTGCTCGAGGCCTCGGTGGAGCAGGCGCGGGAGTGGTTTGAATCCATCCCGGCGGTGCGGCGCAAGCTGGACACGCTTACCGAGGTCGGGCTGGGATATGTGCATCTGGGGCAGAGCGCCACGACACTGTCGGGCGGCGAGGCGCAGCGGGTGAAGCTGGCGCGCGAGCTCAGCCGGCGGCAGACGGGCCGGACACTGTACCTGCTCGATGAACCCACCACCGGCCTCCACTTCGAGGACGTCGGCCACCTGCTGCGGGTGCTGCAGTCGCTGGTGGATCTGGGCAACACGGTGCTGATCATCGAACACAATCTCGATGTCATCCGCGCGGCGGACTGGCTCATTGATCTGGGACCGGAGGGCGGGGCCGCCGGAGGGCGGCTGGTAGCAGCGGGCACTCCAGACGAGGTGGCCGCGTGCGCGGCCAGTTTTACCGGCCAGGCGCTGCGGGCAAACCGGTAAAAGATTCCAGGCCAACGCGGGGGGGGGCGCCCTAAGTTGAATGGCCGTCAGGGATTGGCCGATTGGCCCACGATGTGCAAGTTTCTGGCCAGGAGGTACTTTTATGCAGGCCAGGAATTATTGGCATTTATGGTGTGCCCGGCTGAGCCGGACTGGGTTGGCGATGGTGCTGGGAGCAGGCGTGGCCGCGGGGCTGGCGGGGGCGCAGCAGGTAAAGCCGGAGCCGACGCAAGCCAATGCGCAGGGCAATGTGCCGCTGTACAAAGTCGCCGTGGTCGGTCGCACCGTCACGGCGGTAAACTTCCATGTTCTTGGCGGCTCGACCACGCTGGCGCTCGACGGCACGACGCTGCTGCCCTATGCACGCGGCCATGCCACGATCGAGATCAAGCGCGGCGCCACGTCGGTGCACCTGGAGGTGGATCACGTAAACCCGGCGCAGCGGTTTGGACCGGAGTATCTGACGTACGTCCTGTGGGCGATCACGCCCGACGGGCGGGCGAAGAATCTGGGCGAGGTGCAATTGCTGGGCCAGAGCGCCAGCCTGAATGCCACCACCACGCTGCAGAATTTCGGCCTGCTGGTGACGGCGGAGCCCTACTTCGACGTCTCGCGGCCCAGCGACCTGGTGGTGATGCAAGGCATGGTGAAATCCAATACCGTGGGCGCGGAGGCGCTGGTCAATGCCAAGGCCGAGCTGCTGCAGCGCGGCAGCTACCGCCTGCGGATGCCGGAGAGCGCGGTCGCGCAGCTGCCGCAAAGCCCGAAGGTGCCGCTGGATTTTTACGAGGCGCAGAACGCGGTACGGATCGCGAAGTGGGCCGGGGCCGACGAGTACGCCGATAGCGGCTACCGCAAGGCGAAGGCCGAGATGCTGCAGGCCCAGAACGAGCAGGAAGCGCATGCCTCGAAGGGCGAGGTGGCGACCACGGCGCGGGCGGCGGTGGAAAGCGCCGAGGACGCGCGGCTGCTCTCGTTACACCGGCAGCAGCAGCAGCAGATGATCGCCGCCCAGGCGGATGCGGCGACGCAGGCGGCGGCAGCCTCAGTGGCGCGGCAGGAAGCTGACGCGGCCGACAGCGCCAAAGCCCAGGCGACGGCGGAGGCATCGGCGGCGCAGAGCGAGGCGGAGATTGCCGAATCCGAGCGCGAGGCCGCGGAAGCCAGGGCGGCGGCGGCGCACACTGCGGCGCTCGCAGCCCGGGAGAAATTGCGGGCGCAGTTGAATGCGGTGCTGGCAACACGGGAAACCGCGCGCGGGCTGATCATGAGCATGTCCGACGTGCTATTTGACCTGAACAAAGCCACCCTTCGGCCGGACGCGCAGGTCAAGCTGGCCAAGGTGGCCGGCATACTCCAAACCTACCCGGGGCTGAAGATTCAGGTGGATGGCTACACCGACAGCACCGGCACACCCGATTACAACCAGCAACTCTCCGAGCAGCGCGCGGCGGCGGTCGCGGCCTTCCTCACCTCGCAGGGCGTGAGCTCGGGCGGTGTCAGCGCGCAGGGCTTCGGCCAAGCCGATCCGGTGGCCTCCAACCAGACCGCGGCGGGACGGCAGCAGAACCGGCGCGTGGAGCTGGTGGTGAACGGCACGGCTATCGGCAGCCCCAACCAACCCTAGGGGAGACTGATGACCAGCTGCGCGCCCGGGGCGCGGCAGGCATCCTGAGCCGGTCAGCCAACGTCCAACGCAAGGTGAAACGGGCGCTGGTGACCGGCTCGGGAGGGCTGATCGGCGCGGCCTGCGTCGAGCGGCTGTGGGCGGAGGGCTGGCAGGTGACGGGGGTGGACAACGACCTCCGCGCCTGGTTCTTTGGGCCCGGCGGCAGCACGGCCGCGATGGTGCGGCAGTTGCAGGCGGCGTGCCGCGGTTACGAGCACCATGCCCTCGATCTGCGCGACCGCGGTGGCGTGGACGCGCTGGTGGCCGAGGTCCGGCCCGATCTGATCATTCACACCGCCGCGCAGCCGTCGCATGACCGCGCGGCGGCCATTCCGTTCGAGGACTTCGAAGTCAACGCCGTCGGCACGCTGAACCTGCTGCAGGCGGCACGCCGGCATGCGCCGGAGTCGCCGTTGTGCTTCACCAGCACCAACAAGGTCTACGGCGACCGCCCCAATGCGTTGCCGCTGGCCGAACTCGCCACGCGCTGGGACTACGCCGACGGGCGCGACGGCATTGGCGAGGATCTGGGAGTGGACCAGTGCCTGCACTCACTGTTTGGCGCCTCGAAGCTGGCGGCCGACATTTTATGCCAGGAGTACGCGCGCTACTTCGGCATGCCGATCGGGGTATTCCGCGGCGGCTGTCTGACCGGCCCGCAGCATGCGGGGGTGGAGTTGCACGGCTATCTGAACTACATCGTTCGCTGCGCGGTGCTGGACGAGCCCTACACCGTGTTCGGTTACCAGGGCAAGCAGGTGCGGGACCAAATTCACGCCGCTGACGTGGCCAGCCTGTTCCTCGAGTATTACCGTTCGCCCCGCGCCGGCGAGGTCTACAACCTCGGGGGGGGGCGGGCGAACAGCATTTCGCTGCTGGAGACGATCGCGGCGCTGCGGGAGCGCGGGCTGGCGCTGCGCTGGCGCTACCGCGAGCAGCCGCGCACGGGCGACCACATCTGCTACATCAGCGACCTGGCGAAGTTACGGGCGCACTTCCCCGGCTGGCGGATCGAGCATGGGCTGGCGGCCATCCTGGACGAAACCGCGGCCCGCTACCGCGCCGCACAGCCCGCCCGCGCCGCGTAATTGGGCGCGGGCCGCGCCCTGGCTGCGCCACCCCGCCCGCGCGCAAGAGCGAGCGCGGGAGTGGGGGCCACGACGCCGGCTTTGCCCGCTGGCCGTTGGTAGCCGCCCTCTATACTGATAGCTTGGACGCCGAGCTCCCCTATCCTCTCCCGCCCGCGCCCGAACCGCCACCGCCGTCGGCCGCGCCTGCGCCACGCGAGCCGGCATGGTCGGGGCTCGAATTGGTGGCGCTGATTCTGCTGACGCTGGCGGCGATTGCAGCGGTGACGCTGATTGTCGCTCTGACGTGGGCCATCGGCATACGGGTGGGCGGGGCGGGGACGCAGGCGCCGCACGAGTTGCAGGTGGTGTCGCTGGTGCTGGCCGGGCAGACCGGCGGGTTTCTGATAGGGTTCCTGCTGGCGTGGCTGGTGATCGCCCATCTGCGCGGCGCGCGCTTCTGGAAGGCGATTCACTGGCGCTGGCTGCATGCCGAGCAGGTGCTGGCGCTGCTGGCGGGCGGGGCGGCGATGATGATCGTGGTGCAGGTGCTGAGCCACGTGCTGCCGATGCCCTCAACCGTGCCGATGGACCAACTGTTCACGCCGCGGACGGCGTGGATCCTGGTGATCTACGGGGTCGGCATCGCCCCCTTCTTCGAGGAGTTCTTTTTCCGTGGCCTGATCTACCCCACGCTGCGGGCAACGTTCAGCGAGGGGGTCACGCGCCAGGAGCTGCGGCCGTGGCGGCCGCTGGTGCGCGTGGTGGCGGCGCTTGCGACGCTGGGGATAGCGGCCTGGCACTGGCGGATGACGGTGCTGGCGCCGGGGCTGAAGCCTGGCGGCGGGGACTGGACGGTGGCGCTGATCGTGGCGCTGGTGATACTGGCGGCGCCGGATGTGCTGATTCTCGCGGTGGGCTGGGGGCTCAACCAAATGGCGCGCTGGGGGCGCGCCGAGCTGCTGGCAATCGGGTTCACGGGGTTGCTGTTCGGGCTGATGCACGCGGCCCAATTGGGGTGGGCGTGGGCGGCGGTGCTGATCATGGTGCTGGTGGGGATCGTGCTGACCGCGGTGCGGGCGGCGACCGGATCGCTGACGGCGAGCTGGCTGTTCCATTGCGCGTACAATGGAACCTTATTCGCGGCGCAGTATGTGGCGACGCGTGGATTCCACAACTTTTCCGGTCTGCACTGAGCATGGAAGAACGGCTGCAATTGCTGGACTTGCTGGCGCGGGACTCGTTCCGGCTGGGCGAATTTCAGCTCTCGAGCGGGGGCACAAGCGACTACTACATTGACTGCCGCACGACCACACTGACGCCGTTGGGCGGGCTGCTGACGGCGCGGCTGTTCCTCGAGAATCTGCGCGAACTGACGCCGGCGCCGGAGGCGGTGGGGGGGCTGACGCTGGGGGCGGACCCGATCGTGGTGGGGGTGGCGATAGCGAGCGCGCGCACGGCGCAGCCGATAACCGGCTTCCTGGTGCGGAAGCGCGAGAAGACGCACGGCACCGGCCAGCGCATCGAGGGGCGGGTGCGGGCGGGCATGCGGGTGGCGATCGTGGACGACGTGTGCACGACGGCAGCTTCGACCATACAGGCGATCGAGGCCGCCTGGGAGGCACAGCTCGAGGTGGTGGCGGTGCGCTGCCTGGTGGAGCGTGAGGAAGCGGGCGGACGCAACAACCTGAACCAGCTCTGGCGGGCGCACCGCGGCCGCGTGTGCCCTTTCCAGGCGCTGTTCGGGGCGCAGGAGGTGCGGGCGGCGCACAAGGAGTTGCTGCGCGGCGGCAACACCATCGCCGAGGCCGTCGAGTGATCCCGACACTGGAGTGGACGCCTGAGGGCGTACGGTTGCTGGACCAGACGGCGCTGCCGGGGCGGACCGAGTACCGGCTGTGCCGGGACTACCAGGCGGTGGCGGCGGGCATTCGCGACATGATCGTGCGCGGAGCGCCGGCGATCGGGGTGGCGGCGGCGATGGGCGCGGCGCTGGGGGTGCAGCAGTCGCCGGCGGCGACGCTCGCGGCGCTGGGCGGGGAGTTCGAGCAGATTGCCGCCACCCTGCAGGCGACGCGCCCGACGGCGGTGAACCTGGCCTGGGCGCTGGAGCGCATGCGGCGGCGGCTGGCGGCCTCGACCGGGAGCGTGGCCCAGGCGCGGGAGGCGCTGGTGCGGGAGGCGCTGGCGATTTACGCCGAAGACATTGCGCGCAACCGGGCGCTGGGCCGGCACGGCGCGGCGTTGCTGCCCGAGCGCGGATGCGTGCTGACCCACTGCAACGCGGGCGCGCTGGCGACCGCCGGGTACGGCACGGCGCTGGGGGTGATCCGGGCCGCGGTCGAGGCGGGCAAGGCGATTGAGGTTTTTGCCGGCGAGACCCGGCCCTACCTGCAGGGCGCGCGGCTCACGGCCTGGGAGCTGCAACAGGACGACATTCCGGTCACGGTGATCACCGACAACATGGCGGGGCACTTCCTGCACGCCGGGCGCTTCGTGGCGGTGGTGGTGGGCGCCGACCGCATTGCCGCCAATGGCGATGTCGCCAACAAGATCGGCACCTACGCGGTCGCGGTGCTGGCGCACGAAAACACGGTGCCGTTTTACGTCGCGGCGCCGATTTCGACCCTGGACTTGGCCACCGAGTCGGGCGCGGACATCCCGATCGAGCAGCGCAGCGCCCGCGAGGTCACCCACCTGGGCGGCGCCGCGATTGCGCCCGCGGGGGTGGCGGCGGCGCATCCGGCCTTTGACGTCACGCCCCACCGCTATGTTTCCGCCATCATCACCGAGCGGGGCGTGGCCCGGCCGCCCTACCACGTGAGCCTCGCCCGGCTCGCCGCCGCCGATGCCCAAGACGCTGCGCCAACTGCTGCGCCAGGCCACCACCGCGCTTGAGCGCACCGGCCGGCCGCAGGCGCGGCTCGACGCCGAGGTGCTGCTGGGCTGGGTGCTGGGACACGAGCGCGCCTGGCTGTACGCCCATCCGGAAGCCGAAGCCGGCGCCGCATCGGCGGAGCGTTTCCTGGAGCTGATTGCACGCCGGGCCGCGGGCGAGCCCCTGCAGTATCTGACCGGCGTACAGGAGTTCTACGGACGCCAGTTTGCGGTGTCGCCGGCGGCCTTGATCCCGCGCCCGGAAACCGAGCTGGTGGTGGAGGCGGCGCTGGAGCGTTTGGCGCGGGAACAGCCGGCGCGGGTGCTGGACGTGGGCACCGGCAGCGGCTGCATCGCGGTGACGATGGCGCTGGAGCGGCCGCGGGCGCTGGTGG
Organism: Terriglobales bacterium; assembly: GCA_050745565.1. Lineage (GTDB taxonomy): Bacteria > Acidobacteriota > Terriglobia > Terriglobales > SCQP01 > SCQP01. The sequence continues at coordinate 10,046 of JBOGKJ010000308.1, forward strand.
CGGCCACTGACACCTCGCCGGGCGCGCTGGCGCTGGCGCGGCACAACGCCGAGGCGCTGGGGGCGCGGGTGAGGCTGGTGGCGGCGGATCTCATGGCCGGGCTGGGCGGCGGCTGGGACCTGGTCGTGTCCAACCCCCCTTATGTGGCCGCCGCCGAGCTCGCGGGCCTGCAGGCCGAGGTGCGGGACCATGAGCCGCGCGCGGCGCTGGTGGCCGGCCCCGCGGGAACCGAAGTTTATGCCCGGCTAATTCCGGCCGCGCACGCCGGGCTGCGGCCGGGCGGCTGGCTGGTGCTGGAACTCGGCTATGCGGCGGCCGAGGCGGTGCGCGAAATGTTGGGCGCCGGCTGGGAGGGGGTCACCGTCCGGCCGGACCTGCAGGGCTGGCCCCGGGTCCTGCTGGCGCGCAGGTTGGCGATTGGCGATTAGCAATTAGCAATAAGCTTTTGGGCCCCATTGGCGAGCATGGTCGCAGGACGCCGTGGCCCCACCGCGGCGCCAGCGCCGATTAGCGATTTTTAATCTGCGGGCGGCGGAGGTGGCGGGCCAATTGCATTAGACACCACTGACCACCGATGCCTGCCCGCGCCAAAGCCCACCCGGCCCGCGCCGCTGCGGCCGCCCCCGCGGCGGCGGCCGCCAACGCCAGCACGTCCTCGCGCACCATGGACTGGTCGCTGCCCGTGGCGGCGGTCGCGCTGGTCTTCCTGATGCTGGTGCCGGTGCCGGCGCTGGTGCTCGACCTGCTGCTCACGGTAAGCATTGCGGCGGCGGTGCTGGTGCTGCTGGTGGCGGTGCAGATTCTGCGGCCGGTGCAGTTTTCCGTTTTTCCCAGCCTGCTGCTGCTGCTGACGCTGTTCCGCCTCTCGCTAAACCTGGCGAGCAGCCGCCGCATTCTGCTGCATGGCTCGCAGGGCATTTTCGCGGCCGGGCATGTCATTGAGGCCTTCGGGCAATTCGTCGTCGGCGGCAACTACGTTGTCGGCTTCGTCATTTTCCTGGCCCTGACCGCGATCCAGTATCTGGTGGTGAGCCACGGCGCGGTGCGCACCGCCGAAGTCACCGCGCGCTTCACCCTGGATGCGCTGCCCGGCAAGCAGATGGCGATTGACGCCGATCTGAACGCCGGCCTGATCGACGAGGTTCAGGCGCGGGAGCGGCGGCAGGGGATCGCGCGCGAGGCGGAATTCTACGGCGCCATGGACGGTGCGGCGCGCTTCAACCAGCGCGACGCGATGGCCACGATCCTGATCACGGCGATCAACATCATCGCCGGCTTCCTGATCGGCGTGTTCCAGCAGAACATGCAGATGGTGGACGCGCTGAAGACGTACACCATCCTGACGGTGGGCGACGGCCTGTGCACGATGATCCCGTCGCTGCTGGTCTCGGTGGCGGGGGCAATCGTCATCACCCGGGCGAGCAGCGACCAGAGCCTGGGCTCGGACCTGGGAACCCAGTTGCTGAGGAAGCCGCGGGCGCTGTGGATCGCCGCCGGAGCGCTGCTGGCGCTGGCGATGATGCCGGGGCTGCCGAAGTTTTCCTTCCTGGCGATGGGAGGGATTTTGGCCCTGGCCGCGGCCCGGGTAGGGCGCAAGGCCGAGCCGGCGCCGGCGGCGGCCGCCGCGGCGGCGACGGCGACGACCGAAGCGCTCGAGCCCCTGCTGAAAGTCGAGCCGCTGGCGCTGGAGGTGGGCTACGCGCTGGTGCCGCTGGTGGACGAGGCACAGGGCGGCAAGCTGCTGCCGCGGATCCGGGCGCTGCGCAAGCAACTGGCGGTGCAACTGGGCTTCATCCTCCCCTCGATCCATATCACCGACAATCTGCAGCTCAACCCGCGCGAGTACGTTTTCTCGCTGCGGGGGGTGGAGATCGGACGCTTCGAGACCTTCCAAAATCATTTGCTCGCGATCCATAGCGGCCTCGAGGCGCCGCCGATCGAGGGCAAGGAGACGCGCGAGCCGGCCTTCGGCGTCGCCGCGCGCTGGATCGCGCCGCAGCAGCAGGAGCAGGCGCTGGCGGACGGGTTTGCGGTGGTGGACCAGACCGCGGTGATGGCCACCCACATCGCCGAACTGATCCGCCAGAACGCCCACGAGCTGCTGACGCGACAGGAGACGCAGCGGCTGCTGGACGCGCTCAGCGACAGTCAGCCGAAGCTGGTGGAGGAGTTGGTCCCGAAATTGCTGAGCTTGGGTGAGCTGCAAAAGATACTTCAGCAACTTCTAAGAGAGCACGTGTCCATCCGCGACTTACCCACAATCCTGGAAGCGCTGGTCGAGCAGGCCGGCATCCGGAAGCATCCGGTGGCGCTGGTGGAGGCCGCGCGGCAGGCGCTGGGTCGGGCGCTGGTGCAGCCGCTGCTGGCGCGGGATGGACAGTTGCAGGTGATCACGCTGGCGCCGCCGCTGGCCGAGGAATTGGAGCGGAGTTTTGACCCGGCGGCGGCGGCGCCGGCCGGGGTGAACCCCGCCAGCCTGGCCAAGCGCGTGCTCGAAGGGCTGAAACGGTTCGCCTACGATCCGGCGGCGGGAGCGCCGCAAGTGCTGCTCTGTGCCTCGCCGGGCCGCTTCTATTTGCGGCGGATGCTGGAGGCGAGCTGGCCGCGGCTGAGCGTGGTCTCGCCGGGCGAGATTCCGTCGCGGGTTAACGTGCAGTCACTGGGGATGGTGTCATGAGGACGCCGGCGCAACGCTACGCAGCCCCGGCGCCGCTCGATGCGGCCGAGCGCGAGCGCCTGCTGCTCGAGCACCTGCCCCAGGTGCGCTATGTGGCGCGCCGGATTCACGAGCGCCTGCCGCAGCAGGTGCTGCTGGAGGATTTGGTGCAGGCGGGCGTGGTGGGGCTGATTGACGCGCTGCACAAGTACGACCCGGCGCGCAACGCCCAGTTAGGCACCTACGCGCGCTTCCGCATACGCGGTGCGATTCTGGACAGCCTGCGCGCACTCGACTGGAGTCCGCGTGAGCTGCGGCGGCAGGGGCGGGAACTGCAGGCGGCGGCGCACGAGTTGGAGGAGAAGCTGGGGCGGCCGGCGACGGTGGAGGAAGTGTGCGAGGCGCTGTCGCTGAATACGGACGAATACCACCGGCTGCAGCACATGCTGCACCGGCTGAGCCCGGAGCTGGGGCCGGCCGAAGAGGACGCGCCGGCCGCGATTGACTCCGTGGCCAGCCCCGATCCCGATCCGTTCGCACTCTGCCAGCAGGCGGAGACGCGCACGCTGCTGGCGCAGCTCATCAGCGAGCTGGGCGAGCGTGAGCAGCAGGTGTTGAGCCTGTATTACTTCGAGGAGCTGACGATGAAGGAGGTTGGAGCGGTGCTGGGCATCGGCGAGAGCCGGATTTCGCAGATTCACGCCGGGCTGCTGGAGCGGCTGCGCGGCAAGCTGCGCACCCAACTGACGCCCCGAACCGCCACGCCGCTCGGCGCCGCCGCCGCCGCGCCGCGCCGCACCGGCGCCACCGGCGCCGCCGCCCTGCTCGGCTAATCGGCCATGGAACGCAGCCTCAGCCAGGACGAAATTGACGCATTATTCCGCCGCGCCCGCGGGCTGGCGGCGGGCACCACGCGCCGCCAGCGCGACCTGGCGCGCTGCGACTTCCGGCAGGCGGGCCAGATTACGCGCGAGCAGGCGCGCGCGGTGGGCAGCCTGCACGAGGGCTTCGCCCGCAACCTCGGGCACACGCTGGGCGCCTACCTGCGCAGCCAATTGGATGCCAGCCTGGTAGCCATCGAACAATTGAGCTTCGGCGAATGCATGCAGCGGCTGCCGGACATCAGCTACGTCGCGTCGGTCGCGGTGGCGCCGCTGGGCATCAGCGCCGCGGTGCAGCTCGACATGGTGCTGGCCTACCCGATGATCGATTTGGTGCTGGGCGGCAACGGCGTCGACGCCCAGACGCCGACCGAGTTGACCGAGATTGAAGAGCAGATCCTGGAGAGCATTGTCGCCATCATCACGCGTGAGCTGCAGCAGGTCTGGCAGCCGGTGGTCGAGGTGAGCTTCGAGTTCGAACGCCGCCAGCCGACGGCGCAGGCCCTCCGCCTGATGCCGCCCAGCGAAAAGGTGCTGGCGCTGAGCTTCGAGCTGCAGCTCGCCGGCCAGCGCGGAATGATGAGCGTGGCGCTGCCGGCGGTGGTGGCGAACAGCCTGCTGCGGCAGTTGTCGGACAGCTGGGTCTACCATCGCCGGCAGGAGGATCCGGAGACCCAACCGCGGCTGCGGGAGCGGCTGCAAGACGCGCGCTTCGCGCTGGAGCTGGCGCTGCCGCCGTTTCGGGCCTCGATCCGGCAGTTGATGGACCTGCACGTGGGCGAGGTGCTGCTGACGCGTCATCGCCTGGAGCGGCCGGCGCAACTGCTGGTGGCGGGCCGGCACGCGTTCCAGGCGCAGCCCATCCGTCAGCACAACTGCCGCGCGGCGCTCATCGAGGCGGCGCAGCCGATCACCAAACCCGAAGGAGGACTGTAGATGGCGGATGCCCCACTTCCACCCCCCGGCCGCGAGGGCCGCAACGTAGGCGCCTGGGCCGAGCTTTGGAGCAAGGCCGCGCTGCAGGTCATCCGCGAGCTCAGCTCGGACCAGGCCTGGCGCATTGCCGATCCCAACCCCGACCCGCTGCCGGCCGCCGAAGTGGGCGGACATCTCGAGATCGGCGGCGGGCTCCAGGGCAAGCAGCAACTGCGCCTGCACCGCACCGCCGGGCACGGCTGGGCGCGATTGAAGCTTAGCGGCGACGACGCCGCCGACAAGCGCCGGACAGCGGAACTGGACGAGGCGGAGATGGCGGCGCTGGGGGAAATCATGCCGCTGATCGTCGCCGCCGTCGGGGCGCGGCTGGCCAGCGGCGCCTGGGGCGAGGTGCGGATGGAGCTGCGCCATTTCGGTCCACTGCGCCGCAAAGGCGAGGACACATCGGCGGCAATCCGGCTGCGGTTTTCCCACCCCAACAGTAACGCTCTGGATCTCGAGATGCTGCCGGACGCGGAATTGTTCGCCAGCCTGCGCGGCGAACTGCCCCCGGCCGCCGAGGCCGGAGCGGGCGCGGGCGCGGAGACCGACCGCGAGGCCCAGCCACCGGGGCCGGAGTCGGTGGGCATCACGAAGCTCGACATGCTCTTGGATGTCGAGATGGACACCACGCTGCGGTTTGGCGGCCGGCAGACGCTGTTGCACGACGTGCTGGAGTTGTCGCCGGGTTCGGTGCTGGAGTTGGACCGGCATATTGACGACCCGGTGGAGCTGCTGGTGGGCGGCAAGATCATCGCCTGGGGCGAGGTGGTCGTGGTGGACGGCAATTACGGATTGCGGGTGACGCGCCTGGTGCAGCGCAGCGAGCGGCTGGCAGCGCTGGAGGCGGCGCGATGACGCGCGCCCCGCTGGCACTGCCGCTGCCACTGCCGCCGCCGCCGGTGCTGACGGGCGAGGCGCTCAAGCGCGGCATGGCCCACAGCCTGCATGCGCTGCGCCAGCGCTGGGACTGCCTGGGGCCGGACTGTCCGCACGCCAATGGTCTGCGCTCATGGTGCAAGCTGCCGTCGCGGATCCAACTGCAGCAAGGCTGGTGCTGCAGCCCGGATTGCTTCCAGCAGGCATTCGAAATGCTGGCGGCGCCGCTGCTGCACGGCATGGCACAGCCCCATCATCCGCGGCAGCACCGCGTGCCGCTGGGCCTGGTGCTGCTCTCGCGCGGCGAGATCACGCACGAGCAACTGCTGGGGGCGCTGGATCAGCAGCGCGAGCGGGGGCACGGGCGAATCGGGGACTGGTTGATGCGCGCCGGGGCGGTGGGCGAGGAGGATGTCGCCGACGCGGTGGCGCTGCAGTGGGCGCGGCCGACGTTCCCGCTGGCGCAATCACTGAGCTGGCAGTTGTGCCGGGGCTGGGTGCCGCTGGCGATCCAGGAGAAGTTGCGGATGCTGTTGGTGCACTTTGCCGCCCCGCGCCGCCGGTTGTACGTGGCCTTCACCCAGCAGGTGGACTTCCGGGCGTTGGCCGGGCTGGCGGAGGTGTTCGAGTGCAAGGTGGAGAGCTGCATCGTTACCGACTCGGCGATGCAGGCGGTGTTCGAGCAGATGCACCAGATGCCGGGGCACGATCAGCTTCAGGACATCAGCTTCGACCACATGGGCGATGCGCGAGAAGTCGCCGCCGCTGTCCGCCAGTACGCCCGCTACGCGGAAGCCCGGCAGATCCGGTTGGCGGCGTTCGGACCCTACCTTTGGGTCCGGATCAAGGGCGACCGCATGATGCACCTCACCTTCCGCTGCCGCGAGCAGTAACAGGCTGCTGAAAATCGGCGCGCCGGCAGGCCAGGCTCTTTCAGCGATCGCTTCGGGCGCCGATTACCAGCAGTGGGACGGGGCGAAAGGGTCACTGGCTCAGCTGGCAGCCTTTTTGCCGTGGCAGCCCCGGGTCGAGCGGGCTGCGGCGCAGCCGCCATTTTTCGGGGCGCCCTCCCGTAGGTCGGGCTGCTGCCAGATTCGCCTCTGCTGAAACTGCTCTACAAACCGGGCACCGGCTTCCGGTGGACGCGCTGGCGGCGGCGGTGCAGCATGAAATAGAACACCGGCACCAGAATCAAGACGTGGATTGCCGAGGTCAGCATACCGCCGACAATGGGCGCGGCGATGGGCTTCATGACATCGGCGCCGGCGCCCGAATCGCCCAGCATCGGCACCAGGCTGAGCAGCACCACCGCCACGGTCATGAGTTTCGGCCGCAGGCGGTGCACCGCGCCGCGCATGACGGCGCCCCGCAGGTCGTCCGGGGTTTCGATGTGGGCCTCGCGTAGATAGACCACCATCACCACGCCGGTCTCGATGGCGATGCCAAACAGCGCAATGTAGCCCACCCAAACGGCGACGCTGAAGGGGTAACCCAGCCACCATTGCAGCAGCAGCCCTCCGCTGAGCGCGTACAGGGTCGGCACGATCAGGATGGCCGCTTCGGCCCAATCGCGAAAGATAAGATACAGCAGCACGAATATCAAGGCGAAGCACAGCGGGACGATAATCTCCAGCCTGCGCTCGGCGCGCTGCTGGGCGGCGAACTGTCCGGCCCACTGATAGCTATAGCCGGGTGGCAGCCGCAGCCGGGCGCGCAGCTCGTTATTGGCGCGGGCGATCAGGCCACCAAGGTCGCGCGCCGAGGTATCGAGGTACAGATAACCGGTGAGGGCGCCATCCTCGTCCCGAATCATCGCCGGACCGCTGGAAAAACTGAGCCGAGCCACCTGACTGAGCGGAATCTGCGCGCCGCCCGGGGCGGTGAGCAGCACGGCGCGCAGCGATGGCAGGTCGTCACGGCTGGATTGCTGATAGCGCACGCTGATGGGGATGCGCTCGCGGCCCACGACCGTGGTGGCGATGTTGGCGCCGCCCACGGCACTGGCCACGGCCTGCCCGACGGCCGCCAGGCTGAGCCCGTAATGCGCCAGCCGCGCCCGATCGGGGGTGACGTTCAGATAAAGGCCGTCGGCGACGCGTTCGGCGTAGGTTGAGGTAATGCCGGGCACGGCAGCCAGAATTTTTTCCATCTGAGCGCCGAGGGTTTGGATCCCGGCCAGCGCCGGGCCCTGAATTTTGATGCCGACCGGGGTTTTGATGCCGGTCAGCTCCATGTCCAGGCGGTTCTCCATGGGCATGGTCCAGTTGTTGACGAGGCCGGGGAAATGCAACTCGGCATCCATGGCCGCGATCAGTTGGTTGTAGGTCATGCCCGCCGGCCACTGCGAGCGGGGCTTGAGCATGATGGTGGTGTCGAACATGGACTCGGGGGCGTTATCGGTGGCGCTGTCGCTGCGTCCGGCGGTGCCGAACACGCTGGCGACCTCGGGAAACCTGCGCAGAATGCGATCCTGCTGCTGCAACAGGCGCGCGGTCGGCGTGGGGCCCAGCCCCGGCAGCCCGGTCGGCATGTACAGCGCCGCGCCCTCATAGAGCGGCGGCATGAACACGCTGCCCAGATGAAAGGCTAGCGGCAGGGTGGCCGCCAAAAACAAAACGTTCAGCGCGATGGTCCAAAAGCGGTGCCGCAGAGCCCAGTCCAGCACGGGCCGGTAAAGCGCCTGGCTCCAGCGCGCCACCGGATTGCGCCACTCCGGCCGCACCCGCCCGCGGATCAGCAGCACCATCAGCATGGGCACCAGCGTGATGGCGAGCAGCGAGCTGAATGTGACCGCCAGCGTTTTGGTCCACGCCAGGGGACGAAACATGCGGCCCTCCTGCGCCTGCAGCAGAAAGACCGGAAGGAACGACACCACGATGATCAGCAGCGAGTAAAACAGAGGGGGGCCGACTTGCTGCGCCGCGCGCACCAGAATCGCGGTGCGGTGGGCGTCGGGGTCGGCGCCAGTCGAAGCGGCTTCGGCCAAATGGCGGTGGCCATTTTCAACCATGACGATCGCCGCGTCCACCAGCACACCGATGGCCAGCGCCAGCCCGCCCAGGCTCATGATGTTGGTGCTGATGTGCAGCGCCGCCATGGGGATGAAGGTCGCCAACAGCGCGAGCGGCAGGCTGAGGATCGGTATCAGCGCGCTGCGGAAATGCCAGAGGAAGACGACGATGACCAGGCTGACGATGATCGCCTCCTCGATCAACTCGCGCCGCAGCGTGGCGATCGAGGCCTCGATCAGGCCGGAACGGTCGTAGCCGGCCACCACGCGCACGCCCGGCGGCAGCGACGGGGCCAGCGCCCGCAGCCGCGCCTTCACGCCCCGGATGACTGCGAGCGCGTTGCCGCCATCGCGCATAATGACGATGCCACCCACGGTCTCGCCCTCCCCGTTCCAATCGGCCACACCGTAGCGGACATCGGGTCCGAAGCTGACCGTGCCGAGCTCTCCCAGCGTAATCGGCAGGCTGCCGCGCGTGGCCACCGCGACCTGGCGCAAATCGTCGAGCGATTGCACATAGCCGAGCCCGCGCACCATATAGCTGGCGCCGTTCAATTCGAGCGAACGGCCGCCGCGCTCGCCCGTGCTGGCGGCAACCCGGGTGAGCACCTGATTGAGGTCCACGCCGTACTCCCGCAGTTTCTGCGGGTCGAGCGCCACCTGAAATTGGCGGTTGAAGCCACCGATGGTGGCCACCTCGGCCACCCCGGGCACGGTCTCGAGCTGATAGCGGAGGAACCAGCGTTGCAGGGCATTCAGGTCGGGCAGGCTTTGATGGTGGGTGGGGTCCACCAGCGCGTACTCATAAACCCAGCCGGCGCCGGTGGCGTCCGGACCGAGAGCGGGATGGACGCCAGCGGGCAGATTGCCGGCCTGCTCCTGCAATGCTTCCAGCACACGCGCCCGCGCCCAGTAGCGGTCCGTACCATCATGGAAGACAACCGTGACGTAGCTCACGCCGACCATGGTTTGCGCGCGCACGGTCTCAACCTTGGGGGCGGTGAGCAGGGCGGTCACCAGGGGATAGGTGACCTGGTCTTCGATCACCGCCGGGGGCTGCCCCGCCCAGGCGGTGCGCACCACCACCTGGACGTCGCTGATGTCGGGCAGGGCATCGAGCGGCAGGTGGCTGAGCGAGCCGATGCCGGCGGCCACCAATCCGGCAACCGCCGCCAACACCAGGAAGCGGTTGCGGGCGCAGACGGCGATGATGCGGGCGATCATCTCCCTGCCTCCTGCGAGGCGCGCGGCGGGCCGGGGCTCGGGGGGAACCAGGCCTGGCCGCGCCCCGGCGGGAGGCGCGGCAACGCCGCGCTGGGGCCCGCGCCCACCAGGAGACTCGAGTGCTGGTCGAGCAGCCGTTGACCGCCTTTGCCCGCGGTAATGGTGAGCTGCCAGCGGCCGGCGCTCTTGATCGTGGCCTGGCCCTCATACAGCCCGCCGCCGAGATCGCGCAACTGCACCACGGACTGCATGGCCCCCATGCCCATGGCGGGCATGGCGGGCATGTAGAGCATGATGGCGACCTGGGCGCCGACAATGGGCTCACCGGAACCGAACGTGAGGCGCAGCCGGAATACGGTGGGCCCAGCCCGGGCCGGCGAGGGGGCGGTGGTCAGCGTGGCACGCGGGGGGGCGGCCACCGCCGGCGCCGGCCCGCGCGCCGAGGCGGCCACACCCGGTGGCGGCGGTGCGTAGCTGGCAGCCGCGGCCGAGAGCTGCGCCTCGCTGGCCACGAGGAAACTGGCATCGGTGGCCACACGGGTGCCCGGCTGCAGACCGCCTCGGAGGACATAATCATCCCCAATGCGGGGCCCGAGCGTGACTGGATGCGGGAGCAGTTCCCCGTCCGGTCCGGCGATAAACGCCAGCGGCTGCGCGCCGCTTTCGAGCACCGCGCTCGCCGGAATCACCAGCCGCCGCCCCATCACCACCTGAATGGCGGCGCTGCCGTACATGCCTGGGGTCAGCCGGCCATCGGCGTTGGCCAGCACCAGCCGCACTTTCGCCGTGCGGCTGGCGGCGTCCACCTGAGGATTGATGAAATCCACGCGAGCCGCAAACGTCCGGCCGGGAAAGGCGTCGAGCTGCAGGCTGGCGGTCTGGCCCTGCCGCACCCGCCCCAGATCGCTTTCGTTGACGGCGGCGTACGCCCAGATCGGCTGCAGTTGCACGATGGCATAGAGCTCAGCGCCCGCCGCGGCATGCATGCCCGGCAACGCCCGGCGCTCGCTGACAATGCCGGCTCCAGGCGCAAGCAGCGCATAACGGGAGCGCGCTTCTCCGCCGGCCTCCAGGCGGGCGATTTCCCCCGCGGGCACCTGCTGCTGCTCCAGCCGGGCGCGGGCATCGGCCAGCAGGCGGCGCGCGCCCCCAGCCACGCCGGCGGCGGTGCTGGCGGCGAGCTGCCGCGCATTTTCCCGGGCAAAGACATAGTCCTGCTCGGCGGCGTAGAGCGGCGGACTATAGACGGTGCAAAGCACTTGGCCCCGCCGCACGCTCTGGAAGCGGGTATTGACCTCGACCTGCTCAATCCAGCCGCCGAGATGGAGCGCGACCACGCTTTCGGTGGCCTCGTCGGCGGCAAGCGAGGCAGCGGTGCGAATGGTGTCGGTGAGGTTGCGGTACGCCACCTGGCTGGTGGGCACACCCATGGCCTGGGTGCGCTGCTGCGCCGACGCCAGCAGAGCCAACATCAGCGCCGCCAGCACGGCGGTCAAGTTCAACTTAAGCATGCGGACCTCCGGTCAGCGCCCGAATTCGAGCCAGCGTGGTTTCGTGTTCGGCGACGGCGTGCCAGTACTGCTGCTGGACCTGCAGCAGTTGCCGGGCGGCATCAAGCGCGGGGCGCAAGTCCAGCGTGCCGGCGCGAAAAGCGGCCATGGCCGACTGCACGGCGGCGCGCGCCTGCGGCAGGAGGCCGTCGTGAGTCAGAGCGAGGATTTGCTCCTGGCTGTGGGCGGTGATCAATAAACTGTCCAGTTGGTAGCGCTGCTGATGGAGCGTGGCGGTGTAATGGGCCTGCTGCCGGACCGCCTGCGCGGCGGCGCGCTGCTGCTCGGGGCGCTGACGGCTGCCGCGGTGGAACAGCGGCAACGACATGCCGACGGTCCATTGATAATAGTCGGGATAGGCGGGGCCGGTGTTTTCGTACATGTATTGCACATTGAAATCGGGGAGCAGGTTCTTGCGGGCGAGGGCCAGGCTTTGGCTGGCGCCGGCCACTTCCGCGCGCGCCACCGCCAGGGCGGGACTGGCGGGCAGCGCGGCGCGCAGTTGCTGGTCGCTGCGCCGCAGCCGGCTGGGGGCGAGCGGCAGCGGGGCAATGGCGGTCGAGCCGGGCGGGCGGCCCAACAACCACCGCAACCGCTCCTGATCGCCGGCAGCCTGCTGCGTGTCCGTTTGCCGCTCGCGTTCCAGATCCGTCTGCTGGAATTGGGCGGTCAGGACATCGGCTTGGGTGCCGGCGGCGGTGCGGTAACGCAACTCGGCGGCCTGCTCGATTTGTTTCAACAGGGCGCGTTGGTTGGCGAGCAATTCGAGCGACTCGCGCACATCGGCGAGATCGAAATAGGCGGCGGCGACTTCGGCGGCAAGCGCCCGCTGATCGCTTAGAAGCGCCGCCGCCGCCGCCGCCGCGTGGCTGCCCGCCACCGCCCGACTGAGCCCAAGTTTGCCGGGATAGGGAATCTGTTGAGAAATCCCAAAACCGGTGAATGCGAAACCGCTGCTGCGATAGCCAGCAAACGGCAGCGGCCCGCCGACGCTCATCTGCTGCACCATGAACTGCGGGTCGGGCAGCGTGCCGGCGGGCGCGACCGCGTCCTGGGCGGCGCGGACCCCAGCGGCAGCGGCGGTCAGATCGGGGTTGCGGCGCAGGGCTTCGACCTGCAGCGCCTGCAGCGCTGCGGGCGCAGACTGCGGTTCGGGGGCCTGCGCCAGCAGGCCAGCACAGCAACAGAAGATGGCAGTGGCAATACGCACAGAAGTGACCCTCGCTTCGGGAATGTCATTGAAACCCGCGCCGGAGCGGCGGGCGTGAAGACAGGCCCGCTCCCCGTCAGGACGCGGGCGAAGCGGCCGCGGGGACTAGTCCGCATTTCTCACCAACCCAGCCGCTGCCACGCGCGGCATAGCGCACCCGTCTAGAAAAATGGGCGGCGCAGCACCTGCCCGGCGCTATCACCTTCCCGACAGCGCGTCCTGTTCGCCGCTCGAGATCGC
>JBOGKJ010000309.1:0-9851 GCA_050745565.1 Terriglobales bacterium
CTGCCCTGGTGCCATCGTCCTCCAGACAGCGCGTCCTGCTCGCCGTTCGATATCGCCGCCCATTTTTTAGGGCGCGCCGCGCCTGGATGCGAGCTTCGTGACCTGACTGTGAGAAATGCGGACTAGCGCCGGGGCCCCCGGTTCGCTGGCGCTCTGGAGTGGCAACGGGAGGGCGTAATAAGAAGGGCGGCCGCGCCGCAACGGCTTGGGTGAAAGTTGAAACCCGGGCGCCTGCTCGAGGCGGCGGCGGCTTACAATGCGGCATGGTCAGTTGGCGGGAAGCGGGTAGGCGCGGTTTGATCGCCATCGTGGGGCTGGCGGCGGTAGCCTTGGCGACGGCGGCAGCGCCCCCGAAAGCCGATTGGGCGCGGCATGACCGGGCGCGGACGCAGGCGCTGCGCCGGATACTGGCGGCGCCGGCGTTCCAGCAGGGATTTTTCGGGGTCTACGTCTACTCGCTGGACCGGCGCCGGGTGTTGTTCAACCACGACGGCGATCACTACTTCACCCCGGCGTCGAACGCCAAGTTGTTCACGCTGGCGACGGCGCTGCGCCTGCTCGGGCCGGATTTCCGCTTTCACACCGCAGCGGTGGCGGCGGCGCCCCCGGACGCCAGCGGGCTGGTGACGGGCGACGTGGCGTGGATTGGCGTCGGTGATCCCAGCCTGTCCGGCCGGCCCTACCCCTACCGGCCAGACCCGCGTGCGCCGGCGCTGCCTTACGATCCGGAATTGGTGCCGCAACGGCTGGCGGCGGCGATCGCAGCCCGGGGCGTGCGGCGAATTACCGGCAACATCGTCGGTGATGACAGCTATTTTCCCGATGCTCCCTATCCCAGCGGCTGGGCCATCAGCGACGAGGTTTGGGACTACGGCGCGCCGGTTGCAGCGCTGACGCTGAACGACAACACCCGCTTCCTGCAGGTTTTCCCGGGCGTCGGCGTGGGCGATGCGGCCCGGTTGGTGTTCACGCCGGCGCTCGACCCGCCAGCGATGCTCAATGGAGCGGTGACGGTGGCCGCGGGCGGGCGTACGCAACTGCGGCTTGGGGCCGACCCGCTCACCGGCGGCCTGCGTCTGCAAGGCGGCATTGCGGTCGGCAGCCCGGGCGTGCTGGAGGCGCTGGCCGTGCGCCAGCCGGCGCTCTATGCGGCCGAGCTGCTGCGTCAGGCGCTGATCGAACGCGGCGTGGTGGTGGATGGTGTAGCACGCGCGCGGCACGTGCCGGCGGCGGCCGGCGCCACGACCGGAATGTTCGAGTTGGCGGGGTGGGACTCTCCGCCGCTGGCGGAGATCCTGCAGGCCACGGCCAAGGTGAGCCAGAACCTGGAAGCCGAGTTGATGTTGCGCGTGCTGGGCAAGCTGCGGACGGCGCCGGCTCCGGCCGCAGCGCGCGGCGGCGGGCGCGGAGCGCCGGAACCGGGCACGAGCGCGGCCGGCGAGGCGGTGGTGCGGGCGTTTTTGCAGGATGCCGGCCTCGGCGCGCGCGATGACGCGCTGGTGGACGGCAGCGGGCTGAGCCGCACTGACCTGGTGACGCCGGCCGGCGTGGTGCGGCTGCTGACCTATATGGCGCAGCGTCCGGAGGGAGCGGTGTGGCGGGCACTGTTGCCGGTGGCGGGGCGTGACGGCACCCTCGAACACCGGTTCACGGGTACCGGGGTCGCCGGCCGGCTGTCGGCCAAGACCGGCTCGCTCAGTCACGTGAACTCGCTCAGCGGCTACCTCACCGCGCGCGACGGGGAGCGGCTGGTTTTTTCGCTGCTGAGCAACAACGTGAACCGCCCCGCGCCGGCCGTGCGCCAGCAGCTCGACCGGCTCGCCGAGGCGATTGCGGAACAATAGCGGCACCCGCTCGCCGCCTGGACGGTTTTTTCATGCCGAGGCCGCCCTCGGGCAAATGCCTCATGGCGTGGGCCGGACGGCAAAAACCGTGTTATTCTACCGCCCGTGTTTGAGTGGCATTCAGGCGTGACCGCAGCGCACGAATCGGCGTGACCGCAGTGAGGCCGTAGCTCAGACCCCATCCTGTTTATCCGAGGTAGTCAGTGAAAGAGCAAGGAACTGTGAAGTGGTTTAACAACGCCAAGGGCTACGGCTTTATCACCCGCATGAGCGGTGAAGACGTGTTCGTGCATTACAGCGCGATCCAGGGCAATGGATACAAAACCCTGGTCGAGGGGCAGGCAGTGGAGTTTGAGGTTAAGCAGGGCCCCAAGGGCCTGCTGGCCGAAGATGTGACCGTCCTGTAGCTGCCAGCCACCAGTTGCCGGTTGCGAGCGTGGCGGTGGCGCGGCCCCGCAGGCCTGACCCCTTGCAGGCGCCGCGCCTGTGTTGCATCGCAGGCAAGTAGGCGCGGAAGGCCGCGAAACGGGGCCCCTGGCACCCCTGCGTGCTCGGGCGGTCGTAACTCCGAAGAAAAGGGCGCCGCCCCGGCTGACAGCCACGGGCACGCCGCCTTCGGCGAGCACCCGCAGGTGCTCGCGCCCGCATAAAGTTGGCAGTTGGCTCGCTGGCCCGACCGCCGCACTCCGCCCTCGCCGGCAGCCGCGGCCACAAGCTTATCGCTCATCGCTGCCCGCATTTCGTGAGAAATGCGCGCTAATTCACGGTCAGCGTCAGCGTGGTGGCGTTGGTGAGCGTCCCGTTGCTGATCGTGACGGTCAGCGGATAAGACCCGGCTGGGGTGCCCGACGGGATCGGCTGGATGGGCTGCTGTCCGGTGCCATCGCCGCCGCCGCCGCAAGCCAGGGCCACCGCCGCGCCGCCAGCCAGCAGACGGCGCGCGCGCGGTTGCCGCCACGCCAACGCCAGAAGCGCCAACTCTGCCAGGGTCGGCCAGAGCCAGGGTGCGGGCGGGTTCGGGAACTCGGGCGCTGGTAGCGGCGGGGCAAGCGAGCGGGCCGTGGTGGCGACCGCGATGGCGACAGTGGCGGCGGTGCCGCCGCCCAGGGGCAACCGCGCCGGCGCCAACATCCGCGTGCGTGCCGTCCCAAAAGGGAGATTAGGAGAGTTCGTCGCAGGCGGCTTCAATGCCGTCCCAAACCTGATCGAGCTCGTCCGGAGTGATGCAGTAGGGCGGCAGGACGTAAACGGTCGCGCCCAGGGGGCGCAGCAGCAGGTGCCGGGCGGTGAAGAACTGCCGCAGGCGGGGGCCGGCGTCGGCCAGGTAGCCGGCCTCGCCGCCAGTGGCGAGGTCGAGCGCGGCGACGGTGCCGAGTTGGCGCGGGGCGCGAACCCGCGGGTGCGAGGCCAGACGCGTGAGGCGGAGCTGGTGGTGGCGGGCGATCGCTGCCATGCGGTCGAAAACGGGTTCGGAGGCGAAAATGTCGAGGCTGGCGAGGGCGGCGGCGCAGCCCAGGGCGTTGCCGGTGAAGGAGTGTCCGTGGAACAGCGTGGCCCGGCGATCGTCGGACAGGAAGGCCTCGTAGACGGCATCGGTCGCGAGCGTGGCGGCGAGCGGGAGGAAGCCGCCGGTGAGGCCCTTCGACAAGCATAGGATATCGGGCGCAATGCCGGCCTGTTCGCAGGCGAACATCGAGCCGGTGCGGCCGAAACCGGTGAGGACTTCATCGGCGATGAGCAGCACCTGGTGCCGGTCGCAGAGCTGGCGCAACTGGCGCAGGAACTCGGGGGAATGCATGAGCATGCCGCCAGCCCCTTGCAGCAGAGGCTCGATAATGACGGCAGCGACCTCGCCTTCGAGCGCCGCGAGGCGGGCGGCGACTACTTCTGCCTCGAGCGCCAGATGCTCGACCGGGAACAACACGTCGGCAAAGGCGGCGGTGAACGGCGAGGGCGCGCTCACCGCCATCGCCCCCAGCGTGTCGCCGTGGTAGGCGTGCTCGAAGCCGAGGATGCGGCGGCGCCGGGGTTGGCCGCGCTGCTGCCACGACTGCCACGCCATCTTGAGCGCCACCTCGACGGCGGTCGAGCCGTCATCGGAGTAGAAGACGTGGTTCAAGCCGGCAGGGGTGATGGCGACCAGCCGTTCGGCGAGCTCCTCGGCGGCGGGGTGGGTGTAGCCGGAAAGGATCACTTGCTCGAGGCGCGCGCCTTGGGCGGCGACGGCAGCGGCGATACGGGGTTCGGCGTGGCCGTGGAGCGTGACCCACCAGGAGCTGATGGCGTCCAGGTAGCGGGTGCCGTCGGTGGCCTCAAGCCAGGCGCCCTGGCCGCGGAGGATGGGGATCGGCGGCGTCAGGTCGCGCATCTGCGTGTAGGGATACCAGACGCGGCCGGGGTTAGTAGTGGGCGATGGCATCGAAATTCAATTCTATCCAGGACCCTTCACCCACTGGGCCGAGATCGAACCTATAGAGCACGAACTTGCGCTGCGCCAGCCGCACCAGTTCGCGTTTGAGTGTTCGTGGGGTGAGGCCGCCATAGGCCTGGCGGATGAACGGTTGGGCGAGTAGATGGGAGAGCTTGATGCGCTTGGAGGCCTGCTCGGCGAAGGGGTCGTCGGGTTCAGTGGCCTGCAGCAGAAAATCCAGCAGCGCATACTCACGAGCGTTCAGGGCGCAGCGCTTGGGGCTGACGCGCTGCTGCCGCGCGCGCGCCATTGTGTCACGGTAGACGAGGCGGTTGAGCTTGGTTTGCACGAAACGATTGATGCTGTCGAGCTCGCCAATGAACCCCCGCAAGCCAAAACTGACGAATTCCTGCAGCGGAAAGGGTTGGTCGCGGCGCGAGCGTTGAAGCAGCGTTTTGTATTCGCGTTCGTTGCGGTAGAAAAAGTTCGAAAGCCCGTAAAAGCCGTAGAGATTGTAGTTGCCCTGATACAACACGGCGGCTTCCACCAGGCGCGAAGTGCCGCCATTGCCGTCGCCAAAGGGGTGGAGTGTGACCAGGAAGAAATGCGCCAGCAGCGCGCGGACTACCGGATGCTGGGCGGCGAAGCGGCGCGAGCCGAGCATCTCGATGTAGTCGTGCATGAATTGGGGAAGGCGGGGATGCGGCGCGCCGCGATGGACGCCCCCAAGTTCCGGGCTGCCGCAGGAGACTTCGAACGTCCGAAGCCGGCCGGGTTCGTTGTTGGCCTGATCGGAACTGCGGGTGAGCAGCACGTGCAGGTGGAAGAGGTCAGACAGAGTGACGGGGGGGAGATCGGGGCCGAAGCGCGTGCGCACCCACTGTTGGGCCACTCCGGCATTGCGCAACTGGGTCTGGTCGCGGTCTGTCGGTGCAGTGGCGGCCGGAGATTGATCGAGCAGATCAAGTTGGCGCGCGGCTTCGGCTTCTGAAAGTTGGTTGCCCTCCATGGCCGTAGTGCCGTGAACGGCGCGCACCCGGTTCAGGCGATCCAGGCTGGCGCGCCAGTGCTGGGGCAGAAGGAGCCGAGAAAGGGCCTCGCGCAGGGCTTCGGCGCTGATTAGCCCAGGTCGAAGTGCGTCCAGGTCAAGGCGCCAGTCGAAGGCAAATTTGTCCCAATCCATGGCACCAAGTTTGGCACATCGTTGTCAATGCATTAAACGTTTGTTTGTAGGTATTTACAATATTTTATCTTATTTTTACTCCATCATGTTAGGCAGCGATTGTGACGCTAAGGCGAGATGCTCGGGATCAAGCATCGTGAGCGGCTTAAGCTCGGCCAAAAGCGGCACCTGGCCCCAGTGCCGGAGGGCTTGGGTGGTGGAAGGGACCGGTTCGCCATTGAGCACGAGCAGCGCGACGGCGAGGCCGCGGTGGCGCAGGGCTGCGAGTGACAGCAGGGTGTGGTTGATGGTGCCGAGCGCGGTGCGGGCGACCAGCACAACCGGCAGCGCGAGCCACGCCATCAGGTCGAGCATCAGGGCCTCGCCGTTGATCGGCACCATGACGCCGCCCGCGCCTTCCACCACCACCGGTCCCGGCGCCGGCGGCAGCGCCAGCCGGGCGCGCTCGATGGCGATGCCTTCGGCGGCGGCCGAGACATGGGGCGAGGCGGGGAGTTTCAGGCGGTAGGCTTCCGTCAGCAGGCGAGAGTGGGGCAGGCCGGTCCAGCGTGCGACGTCGTCGCGGTCGGTGGAGTCGGCGGCCGGCGGCAGGCCGGACTGGATCGGCTTCCAGTAGCAGGCGTGGGGCAGGGCGAGCGTCAGGAGCGCAGAGACGACCGTCTTGCCGACGCCGGTGTCGGTGCCAGTGACGAAGACGCCGCGGGCCGGCGTCATTTTGGCGCCGGCTCCAGCGCGGCCTCGCCCTGCCCGCCAGCGTGCGCGGACGCAAGGCCGGCGCCGCTCTGGGCCAGGATGCGGGCAAGCTCCGGGTAGCGGGCGGCGTCCTGGCCGGCGTGGACGGTGAGGCGGAGGCGGCTTTGGCCGTCGGGCACGCTGGGGGGACGGATGGCGCGGGCATCCATGCCACCGGCGGCCAGTGCCTGTTCGGCCGCGAGCGCGGCGCGTTCGCTGCCCAGCACCACCGGCACTATCGGGACCTCGGTCGCGCCCAGCGCACGCAGGCCGTGGTCTGCCAGCGCCTGCCGCAGCGCCCGCGCCAGGCGCTGGGTTTCGCTGCGGCGCTCAGGCTCGCGCTCAATCACGTCCATGGCCGCTTGCCACTGCACGCCCAGCAGCGGCGCCGGGGCGGTCGAGAAGATGAAACTGCGGCTGCGGTTGATGAGGGTGTCGATGAGCAGGCGTGAGCCGGCGACCATCGCGCCCGAGGCGCCCAGAGCCTTGCCGCCCGGATGCACGCTGGCGGCGACGGCGGCGCGCGCCGCGGGGCAGCCGGCGAGACGGCCGGCGCCGGAGGGGCCAAACAAGCCCGTGGCGTGGGCTTCGTCGAGAATGATGCGCACGCCCGCGGGCCCGCACAGCGCCGCCAGCGCCTCCAGCGGCGCCAGGTCGGCCTCCATGCTGAAAACTGACTCGATGACGAGCCAACGGCGGCGGCCCGCCGCGACGGGGTGGCGCCGGAAGGCGCGCCCCAGGGCTTCAAGATCGAGGTGCGCGACGACGACGCGCTCGGCCCCGGCCAGACGCATCCCGTCGATCAGGCTGGCGTGGTTGAGGGCGTCGGAAAAGGCGACATCGCCGGGCTGCAGCAGGGCGCTCAGCAGGCCCACGTTGGCGGCGTAGCCGGAGCTGAACAGCAGTGCCGCTTCCTGCCCCTGCCAGCCCGCAAACTGGCGCTCGGCCGCCTCCAGCGCCGGGTGGTTGCCGCGTACCAGGCGGGAACCGCCCGAGCCCAGCTCCAGGCCCGCCGCCAGCGCCTCGGTCAAGGCGGCGCGGATCGCGGCGTGGCGCCGCAACCCCAGATAGTCGTTGGAGCAGAAGTCTTCCCTGAGCCCGGCCGCCGGGCGCAGCGCGCGCCGCCGGTCGCGGCCCTCGAGCGCGTCCAGTGCCTGGCCCCAGTCGGCCTCCACCGCCCCGCTTGCCGCACCCACGCCAGCCGCCGCGCCGTGGCTGGGTTCAGCGCGGAGCCCAAGTTCGGCCAGCAGTTGGTGGTCGTGGTCTTCATCCGGGTTGGGCGTGGTCAGCAGCTTGTCGCCCACGAATATCGAGTTGGCGCCGGCGTAGAAGCACAGCGCCTGGGCCTCGGGCGACAACGCCAGCCGGCCGGCGCTGAGCCGGACCTTGCTGCCAGGCATCAGAATGCGGGCGGTGGCGATGGCTCGAATGAACTCAAAGGCGGTGACCGGGGGCTGGGACTCCAGCGGTGTGCCGGCAACCGCCACCAGGGCGTTGATGGGCACGCTTTCCGGCGGCGGGGTGAGGTTGGCGAGCGTCGTCAGCAGACCGATGCGGTCGGCGACGCTCTCACCCATGCCGAGAATGCCGCCGCAGCAGACGGTGATACCGGCCTGGCGCACGTTGGCGAGCGTTGCGAAGCGGTCCTCGTAGGTGCGGGTGGTGATGATGTGGCCGTAAAATTCGGGCGACGTGTCCAGGTTGTGGTTGTAGGCGGTGAGGCCGGCCTGGGCCAACTGCTGCGCCTGTTCGGCATTCAGCATGCCCAGCGTGCAACAGACCTCAAGCCCCAGCGCCGCAACGCCCCGCACCATCTCCAGGACGCGGTCAAACTCGGGCCCGCTCTTTACCTGCCGCCAGGCCGCCCCCATGCAGAAGCGGGTTGAGCCCGCCGAGCGCGCCTGACCGGCGGCCGCCACGACCTCGGCAGGCTCCATCAGGCCTTCGGCTTCGACCGTAGTGTGGTAGCGGGCGCTCTGCGGGCAGTAGGCGCAATCTTCCGGACAACCGCCGGTCTTAATCGAAAGCAGGTGGCAGAGTTGGACCTCCGGCGACGGGTGAGCCCGCCGGTGAACGGCGCGGGCTCTCTCGACCAGCTCCAGCAGTGGGAGCTGGTAAATGCGTTCAACCTCGTCCAGGGTCCAGGTGACTGCTGTGGTGGCATTTTTCGGCATTTGGGGTCCGGGGATGTGGCTGAATGCTGGCTACCAAGCCGCTTGCCGGCCGTGGAGCCGGTTGTTATGATACGCTTCGCCCACAGGGCCTTGCCAGCGGCCGCTGGCCGGGTTGTCGTCCGGGCACGGTCGTTCCCATCCGAGAATATTAAACAGGATGTAACCGCTGGCAGGGTGACGGCGTTGTCAATGTTGTCAGAGTCCACCCCAGCAAAGGCGAATTTTCTCCATGGCCAATGATGCCCGTAGCCGCAATCGCTCCCTTCTCCACTCGCGCGGCCTGCAGATTTCTGTCGTAGTGGTGGTAGCCATCATCGTGGCCATCGTGTTTTATTCGGGCCGCAGTAGTGCGCCGACTTATTTCACCTCCCCCGCCAAGGTGGGCAACATCACCTCCGTGGTGCAGGCCACCGGGGTGGTGAATCCGGTCCGGACGATCGCCATCGGCGCGCAAGTCTCCGGCAAGATCATTACGATCAACGTGGACTTCAACAGCAAAGTGAAAAAAAACGAGTTGATCGCGCAAATTGACCCGTCCGTCTACCGGGCGCAGTTGGCTTCGGCCAGGGCGGATTATGCCAATTCGCAGGCGGCGGTCACCTCGTCCCAGGCGCAGGTGGCGGTGGCCCAGGCGAACCTGGCGGCCGGTCAGGCCAATGTCGAAAAAGCGGATGCGGCGCTAAACCAGGCCACGCTGCAGAAGGATCGCACGGTTGGGCTGTTCCAGCAGGGCATCGTGTCCGCCTCGCAGCGCGACACCGACGTGGCGACCTATCAGACCGACCTCGCGGAGTTGGCCAGCGCCAAGGCGGGGCTGCAGCAGAACCAGGCGGCGCTGAAATCGTCGCAGGCCTCCGTGACGCAGGCTCAGGCCACGGTGAAGAGCCGGCAAAGCGCGGTGGATACGGCGCAGACGAACTTGGGATACTGCGACATCTACGCGCCTGAGGACGGGGTCATTATCAACCGCGCCGTGGACGTCGGACAAACCGTGGCCAGTTCGTTTTCCGCCCCGTTGTTGTTCAGCGAGGCCGCCAGTTGCACCTCCGCCAGCGCCACCACCGGCAGCACCCCTTGCGGTTCGGGGCTGGATACCATGTGGGTGTACGTGCAGACGGACGAAAGCGACGTGGGCCGGCTGAAGGTCGGCGACCAGGCAACCTTCACCGTGGATGCGTTTCCGAACACGGTGTACCGCGGCTCCATTGTGGAGCGCCGGAAGAACGCGACCACGGTGCAAAACGTGGTCGAGTACGACACCATTATTCAGTTTGAAAATACCGGCGAAAAGCTGTTTCCGGGCATGACGGCGTATGTGAACATTCCGGTGGCGAGCGCGAAGAACACGCTGGAGGTGCCCAATTCGGCGCTGCGCTTCAAGCCCAACATGACCCCGGTGCAGTTGCGGGCCGTGCTGGCACAGTACGGCATGCAGGGTGGCGGCGGCGCCGCGGGCGCCGGTGCGCCCGGCGCCAGCCGGGCTTCGGCGAGCGGCAGCGGCGCGGGCG
>JBOGKJ010000310.1:0-9232 GCA_050745565.1 Terriglobales bacterium
GTGGCGCTTTCACCGCTTCCGGCAAACGAAGCGGCGCGGCCCGACCTCCAGCAAAAGGCCGCTCGCGGCGGCTTGGATTCGCCGGGCCCCGGGCCGGCGCGAGCCCAAGCGGGATGCCCGGCGCAGCCGGGCAGGGGCCCGCGCCCGTCAATAGCGAACGTCTCAGCGGGCAGGGGCCCGCGTCCGTCAATCGCTGGAGTAATCGATTTCCAGCCGGCGGACGCGCAGTCCGGCCAGCCACACCAGCACCGCCGCCACCGCCAGCAGGCCCAGCACCGCCCACACCGGCTCGATTGCACCGGGCCCGGAGGCGAGCAGCGCGATCAGCGCCGGCGTTCCGGGCTGGCTGGCGGCGGTGACGGGCGCGAGCGCGGTCAGGTAATAGATCACGCTGATGTGCCGGAGCAGCGATGGCAGGAACGGGTTGATGCTCTCCCAGATGAGCAGCGCGGCCGCCGGCACGATCGGGTTTTTGGTGAGCATGCCGGCGGCCAGGAAGAACGCTCCGTAGCCGATGCAGCCCAGCACCGTGACGCCCAAGTAGGCGCCGATCTGCGCCCAGCCATGGTTCACGGCGAGAAATTCGGCCCGGGCGCTGGGGCCAATCTGCCAGCCGAGCAGCGCCAACTGCAGCACCATGGAGCCGACGAAGATGACCACCGCGCCCGCCAGCCCGGCGGCGAACTTGCCCGCCATCACCACCTCGCGCCGCACCGGCGCCAGGAAATAGAAATGCAGGCTGCGGTCGAGCAGCTCGCCCCGGAACAGGTTCATGAAGATGCCGAGGCAGCCAAAAAACACCACCAGGCGAATCGTGAAGAACTGGAACAGCGTGCCCAACACCAGTTGCTCGTCGCTGAGGCTCTGACCCTGGCTGCGGCTGGTGTCCCGCACCACGTGTCGGAGCAGGCTAATGGTGTACTCGACGCCGCCGGCGCCATAGTGTAGCCGGGTGAAGTCGGCGTAGGTGATATGGTCGCGTGGGCCGCGCCGGCGCAGGTTGAATTGGTCGCGTTGCGGCGCCGGACCCAGCCGGTGCAGCACCTCGGCTTCGCTCATCCCCGGCTGGATCGAGGCAAAAGCGGCCGCGGTCAGCCCCGGCCGGGTGGCGGCCGAAAGCGTCTCGCGCTGGTTGGCATCAATGCGTTGCCGGGTGGCGAACAGCGCGATCAATAACACCGGCGCCAGCGCCAGCACATAGACCCAGAGCCGCCGCCGTGACAGCAGCACCCGGCCCAGCTCGAGCCGAAAGACGGTGGCGCCCTGGCGCCACCGCAGCCGCCGGGTGGTGTCGGCCGCGGGGCTCATGCGGTCCGCTCCTGCGGCTGCACCAGATAGGCATAGATGGCGTGGGCGTCCTCGTCCATGGGCTGCACCGCCTCCACGTCAAACGTTGTCGCGGCCCAATGGTTGACCGCCAGAAACAGCGCCTGCGGATCGCGCGTGGTGACCAGCAGGCCACCGCGGCCATCCAGCGCCGCCTGCGTCACGCCCGCCAGCGCGAACACCGCCGCGGCCAGCTCGCGCCCCTGGCGGCAGCGGATGCGCACCCGCAGCGGATGCTCGGGCAGCTCGTCGCGCACCCCCTGGATCGCCCCCTCGGCCACCACGTAGCCGTTGCTGAGCATCACCACCTGGTCGCTGATGGCGTCCACCTCGTGCAGAATGTGGCTGGAGAGGATCAACGATTTGCCCTCCGCCCCCAGGGCGTGGAACAGCGCGATGGCCTCGGCCCGCGCCAACGGGTCGAGCCCGTTCAGCGGCTCGTCCAGCACGATGACCCGGGGGTTGTGGCTGAGCGCCTGCGCCAGCCGGATGCGCTGTCGCATGCCCTTGCTGTAGGCCGCGAGCTTGCGCCCCGCGGCCGCCTCCAGTCCCACGCGCGCGATGGCGGCCTCGGCCAGCGCGTGGACCTCGGCCTCGCTGCGCCCGGCGAAACGCAGGTAGGTTTCGATGAACTCGATCCCGGTCATGCCCCGTGGAAAGGCGTCGAACTGCGTGGCGTAACCCAGCAGGGCGAACAGCCGCTCCGGGTCATCGGTGCCTACCCCCAGCACCCGGATGCGTCCCCGCGTGGGTTGCACCAGCCCGGTGAGCAGATTCATGAGGGTGCTCTTGCCGGCGCCGTTGGGTCCGACCAGGCTGGTGATGCCGCAAGGAATCGCCAGGTTCACGCGGTTGATGCCCAGCACCTCGCCGTAGAACTTCGAAACGTCTTCACAGACGATCATGTCCGCCTGCGGCATGGCCTTCATTTCACCACCTCAAACGCCCGCAGCCGCCGCAGCACCAGCGCCAGCGACCCCGCCGCCACCAGCGCCACCACCACCCAGGCCTCCACCACCAGGCTCAGCGGCAGTGGCGGCAGCCGGAACATGTCGGTCCAGATCACCACGTGCAGTTGCATGAAGCTGAACAGGTCGCCGGTCTTGGTCCCCAGCGCCGCGTTCACCGCCTGGGAAAACCCCGCCCCCAGAAAATCTATTCCCAACAGCACCCCCGCCGCCACGATTCGCCATCGCACCCAGGCCGACGTGGCCAGCGCCAACAGCGACAGCACCGAGATCCAGATCAGGGCGGCGAACAGCAGGCTCGGACCCATCCAGAGGTACTGCGCCCGCCACGCCGCCCCGCCCAGGTTGCACTGCACCGCGAATACGACCAGCGCCGGCACCCAGGTCAGCGACGACAGCATCAGGAACAGCACGCTGAACTTGCCCGCCAGGTACTCCAGCCGCGTCAGCGGACGCGACAGGTACAGCGTCAGCGCCCCCTGCGTCAGGTCGGGCGCCACCAGGCCGGGCGCCGCAAACGCCGTGAACAGAAAGGCGAAGGCGCAGGAGTAGTAGAGGTAGTTGGAGAAAAAATTGTTGTCGATCGTGAGCAGCCGCGTCCCGCCGATCTGGCTCAAAAACGTCAAGTTGCTGGCCAGGTAGACCGCGATCAGCTCGACCAGCGGGACCAGCAGGCAGAGAAAGTACAGCGTCGTCAGCAGCCGCGAGCGGAACACCCGCCGGCGCGCGAAGGTATGCACCACCCAGATACGGTGCCGATCCGGCATCAGCGCGCCGGCGTAGCCGCGATAGCTTTGCTTGTAGACCGCCATCGCCTCAGCCCGCCTCCACCGCGCGCGTCCCGTCGCCCTCCATCGCGCGCATAAACACGTCTTCGAGCGTATCGCGCCGGAACTGCACCCGCCGCAGCGCCAGTTCCTGCGCCGCCGCCAGCCCGTACACCTCGCGCACCCCCACCCCGGCCGGCAGGATCAGCTTCAACCGCCGCCCCGCGCGCGCCACCTCGCAGCCCAGCCCCGCCAGCCCCGCCTCAAAGGCCGGACTTTCGACTTGCGGCTCCAGCTCGACGAACCGGGGGTTGGTCACCGCCTCCTCCGCCAGCCGCGCCTGGTGCACCAGTTGGCCCTGCCGCAGGATGACCACCTCGTCGCAGGTGTCCTCGACGTCGCGCAGCAGGTGCGAGCACAGCAGGATGTGCATGTCCGGCTGGTCCCGGATCTCGCGGATCAGCGCGATCATGCGGTCACGCCCCACCGGGTCGAGCGCGTTGGTGGGCTCGTCCAGAATCAGTAGCCGCGGCCCGTGCACGATCGCCTGCGCCAGCTTCGCCAACTGCTTCATGCCCTGCGAGTAGGTGCCCAACTTGCGGTAGCGCGCCTCGCCCAGCCCCACGTAAAACAGCGTCTCGTGCGCCCGTTCCAGCGCCGCCGCCGCCGGCAGCCCCGACAGCTCGGCCATCATCCGGATGAACGTCACCGCGCTCAGGTCGGCGATGAACGCGTCGTTTTCCGGCATGTAGCCCACTTCGCGCCGGATCGCCTGCGCCGCCGTCGCCACGTCCCGCCCCAGCAGTTGCGCCCGCCCTGACGCCGGCCGCACGAAACCCAGCAGGGTATTGATGAGCGTGGATTTGCCCGCGCCATTGGGGCCCAGCAGCCCCACCGCCCGCCCGGCAAGGGCAAACGTGAGCTCGTTCAGCACCGTGCGCGCGCCGTAGCGCACCACCAGGCGCTCCACCGCCACAATGGCTGCCGAGCCTGGCTCCAGCGGTCCAGCGGCTCGGGGTTGGGGCGGGCTTGCAGCCACTGGACTGGACATGGGACTAATGCTGCGTGGCTGGTTTTTCCTGGTGCAGCAGCCAGCCCATCACATCGGGCCAGCTCATCCCCAGCAAACCGCTGGTGCTCGCCAACTCGATCTGCTGCGGCTTCCCATAAGCATAAACCAGTCCCGGCTTGGGGTCCTTCAGCAGCGCGCCGGCCAGCGGCTGCAACTCGCCCAGGCTGGCGGTGCCGCTCGACAGCGCCGAGGTCACCGCCGCCAACTGCGGCCCCAGGTTGTGGTACAGGATGGCGGAAAAGTTGGTGTGGCCGTTGTCGGGCAGCTCGTTCTGGAAGGCGGAGGCGTTCGGCAGTGCGTCGCCTGAGGTGTAAGTCCCGAGCGCCGACTGCACCGCCGCCAGGCTTGAACCGGCCACTAGATAGCTGCCGGCGTAGGTATAGCTCACCGTGTCGGCGGCATGGGCGCTGTTGGTGAGCGTGTAGAACGTTTGCCCGTTCTCCGTCTGCTGCGCCAAATTCATTTGCTCGTTCTGGTGCACGCTGTTGCCGTCGGCAATGAACTGCGCAACCGCCTGCTGCATCCCCACCGAGTCGTTGACCTCGATGATCGCTTTCCATGTCGGCTTGGGCAGCACCGGTCCGTCCTGCGCCACGGTGAATTCGCCGCCCAACTCCGCCGCCAGATTCTTGGCGTCGGTCTGCAGGGCCTGCTGCGCAGCGCTGGGGCTGGCCGACTTGTGCTGCCCCATCAGCAGTTGCACCACGCTCGCCGGCGTCTCCGTCAGCAGGCTGACCACCAGCCCGGCGCTCGGCGAAATGAACTGCAGGCTGCCCATGGGTCCGGGCGCGCCCACGATCCCGGCGAGGCCCTGCCGCGGTCCGGAAAACGTCACTGCCAGCGTGGTGGCGTCGCCGCCGTTCGCCGGGCGGCTCTCAGCCACCACGTATTGCGGGCGGCTCGAACTGGCGCCGGTCGTGTTCACCTGTCCTTGTACGTTGGCCGGATGCAGTTGGTTCAAATCCGCCGTCAACAGCCAACTGGCGCCCTGCTGGTAAATGGGCGCGATCTGCTGGTACAGCGGCGTCTGCGTGAACGTGCCGCCGTTGGGGCTCTGGACCAGCGCCACCGTCGCTTGCAGCATCGCCGGGTTGATGCTGGCCACCAGGCGGTTATTGCCGATCCAGACCAGCGGTGTATGGCTCGACGTTGATCCCAGGCTCGCCGGGTTGTTCACGATGGTCACCGCCGGCAGCGCCGTCTGCTGCTCGAGGTAGGCGGCCAGGCCGGGCTTGGTGACTTCGGCCAGCACCACGGCGCTGTGGGTGCTGCCGCCGGTGACCGCGACCACGACCTCGCTGCCTAGAAACGAGCTGATCTGCTGGACACGGCTGAGCAGGTTCCCGATGTCCTGCCCGCGCGTCGAGCCGGATTTCCCGGCCTGGTTCCACCACTGGCTCAGCTCCGGGCTCTGCGACACGCCGTTCTGAATAATCTGGTTGGCCTGGCTGAGCGTATCGCCCAGATTCGGCACCGCCACGTACACCGCCGTCGTCGCCGGCACATCCTGCACCAGCACCGAGCTGTAGCGCGCCGGAGGCGAAGGAATCTGTTGCAGTTGCTGCTCGACGCTGTGCACCGCAGCCAGCAGCGCCAGGTACTCCTGCGCGTTCTGACTCCAGTCGATTGCGTCCGCAATGGGGACGACCGCGAGCCGGGAGTTGGTCGTCACCTCCTGGCCGGCCTGCAGTTGCTCGCTGCGGCTGGCGCCGTTGCGTGTGATGTCGAGCCCGACCACGCCCTCAACCACGGCGATGCGCGAGCCCATCAGGCCATGGTCCACCGAAAAGACTGTGCCCTTCACCGAGGCCTGGCTGTCGTCGGTGGCCACCACCAGGTGCCGGGCCCAGCCTTGGTGGGCCGCCTGCACGATGACCTGGCCGTTCAGCAGGTGGAAGGTTGTGCCTCCCCAGCCGCGGGTAAGGGTGAACTCCGCTCGCCGGCCCAGCTCGATCCGGCTGCCGTCACTCAACTGGATCTGATTGCCCAGTCGCGGCCCGGTGCGCATATGCTCGCCGGGGTCAATGGTGAAACCGGCGTTGACGGCGTGCACCTGGCCGCTCTGCACCGCATAAAGTCCGCCGCTGGCCTGGACCACGGTGGCGATGACCGGCGATTGCCCGGGCAGCATCCCTACCCGCGCCGCCCACACCAGCGCCAGCGCCACCACCGCCGCCGCCACCGCGCCATAGGCCCATGCCGGAAAACGCTGGGCGCGCGCCGGCGCAGAAAATTCGCCCGCCGCCGCACGGGTTGGCGCCGCGGCCTCCGGCGCCGCGCCCGCATGCAGCGCCTTGCGGCACGCCACGCAGGCGTGGAGGTGGTCATCAAGCAGCAGCACCCGCTCGGGCGCGAGTTGGCCCGTGCGGTAGGCGGCAAACATGGCCTGGAAATCCACGCAGCCGGCCAGCGTCGCCGACCGTGCCGCCAGCGCCTCGGCCCGGCGGCCGAGCCCCGCCGGATCGGCGCCGGCCGCCTGCAACAAACTCGCCACCTCGGCGGCGCACAGCGATTGCTCCTCCGGCAGCCAGGCTTCAACGGATTGACGCATCTTGTTGTCGAGTTCCGACATTTTTGCCTCCCCATTCCCGCCACTGCTGCAACAGCCGCCGCAGCAGGCGTTTCTTTCGGTTTTCGATTTCACTGACGCTGGTTGCCAGCCGGGCGGCCAGCTCCTGGTTGGTATAGCCGGGAAAGCCTTCGGGCGCGAACTGCAACTCCAGCATGGCGCGCAAATCGGGCTCGCCCGCCAGCGCCTGCAGCAGACGTTCGCGAGTTTCCAGTCGCTGCAGCCGCGTCTCGGCGCCCTCGCCTCCGGCCGCCATGGCGTCGAATACCGCCTCGCCGCCGTCGGTGTGCCGGTAGAGCCCGGCCCGCTTCAAGTCCACAAAATCGCTCCACAGCACCCGCTTCAGGTAGGGCAGCAGCCGCCCGCGTTCTGGCTGCCAGCGCACCGAGGCGTCCTGGGGGTCGAAGTAGCGCGTCAGCACCTCCATGGCCAGGTCTTCCGGACTCTTGCCGCTGACCCGCAGCGCTGGTTCCGCCAAGGGATGGGGGTAGCAGCCGAAAAGCCCATAGGCATACAGCGTCAGCCGCTGGGCCAACTCCGCCACGCCATAGCCGTCATGTTCCGTCGCTGATCCTGCCGCAGCTTCTTCTGTCATCGCTCTATCCTAATGCGTTCGGACGCCCGCTGCTTTTCCGCTCCCAGCCGACTTTTCACGGGTCCCTCTCCCAGTGCCGCAGCTCCCCGGTGGTGCCTTACGAGGCAACTTGGACGCGCTCTGAGCAGAGCGGGCGCGCGTTGCCGCCCAGCGAATTACGGCCGCAGCCCGACCCCCGGGGCGGGAGCAACGGGAGGGCGTCCAGAGAAGGGCGGCCGCGCCGCTCGCACCGCCGGCAAAGTCGGCGCGAAGGGTCATGAAATTCCCACAGGGTGAAAGCGCCAGTGGCAAAACTAGCAGCCTTCCGATCGGCGCCACCTCCCGTGGGGCGAGTCGCCGACCCGCGCGCCGGCCGCCGGCCGGCGCCCCGCGGCAGTTCGGGTGACTACAGCAACTGCGATTCTGCCGTAGCCAGAGGCCGCTCGCGCCGGCTTGGGCTCGCCGGGCCCCGGGCCGGCGTTCCACCGCCCCTCGAGTGCGAGTGCGCCGCTGCGAGCGTCTCAGTCGAGCAGGGGCAGGGGGCCGCGCCCGTCAATAGAAAGGCGGCCGCGCCCCGAGCCTGTCGGCCGCTTAGTCCAGGTCGTCCAGGTCGGGCGTGCGCCGGAAGCCAATGTGGGGGCGGGCGGCCGAGCGCACCGATTGCAGGCTGGCCGGCATCAGGGTTTGGGCGCCAAAGCGTTGATTGAGCGCGTCCATGACGTTGTTGGCGCGCTCGGCGCGGTCGTCGCCCTCGCCGGCGGCAAACAGCGACTGGGGCTGGGCGGCGGCATCGCTGAGCGCGGAAAGCGTCACCGCAACCAGGATGGGGCGGGCATCGGGACAGGCTTGCCAGAGTTCGGCCAGCACCGCCTGCAACTGAAAGCTGTCGCGGGAGGGCGGCAGGCGGCGATGGGCGCGCCAGTCGCTGCGCCCGCCAAGGAACTGCACGCCCACCGCCACATCCTCGGTCCGCAACTCCAACCGGCGCAGTTCGGAGGCGGCGGCGTGCAGCAGCTTCTGCGCCACCGGAAACGCGGCGCTGCGACTGCGATGTTCCGGCGCGAGCACGTGCTGGCGCCCGAGCGATTGGCGGCCCTTGGTAGGAAGCTCGATGTCGGCGCCGCGCAGCAGGTGCCACATGCGCTCGCCCGTCACCCCGCCCCATAGCTCGCGTAGCGCCGCGCGCTCGAAGCCGCACAACTGCTCAACCGTGTGGACGCCGTGGCTGCGCAGGTGGGCTTCCGTTTGCGGCCCGATGCCGGGCAGGTCGCGTAGCTCGAGGCCAAACAGCGCCTGAGGCAGTTGCGGCTGCAGCAGCACCGTCTGTCCGTCAGGCTTTTGCATGTCGCTGGCCACCTTGGCCAAATACCGGTTGGGCGCCAGGCCGATCGAACAGCGCAGGGCCGCGCCCACCCCGCGCAACTCGGCCTTGATCGCCTGGGCAATGGCCAGCGCGTTCGGCAGCCAGCGCTCGAGGCCGGCGAGGCGGCAGGCCGCCTCATCAATCGAGAGCACTTCGGTGACCGGCACGCAGCGCTCAAGCGCCGCCAGAATGGCATGGTGGTACTCAACGTAGAGCCGCGGACGGGCTTCAACCAGAATCAGTTGTGGACACAGGCGCCGCGCCGCGCTCAGCTTGACCCCGGTCTTGACCCCAAACGGGCGGGCTTCGTAGCTGGCCGCGATGCAGACGGTGTTGGGAGTGTCCAGCGCCGCCACCGCTATCGGACGCCCGCGCAGCTCCGGCCGGTCCTGCTGCTCCACCGAGGCGAAGTAGGCGTTCAGATCCATCAGCAGCCAGTCCACCGCCGGTCCCCGGTCCAGCTCGGCGAGTGCGGGCCGCCCCATGGCCGCTATTGTACTCGAACAAAAGACGAAAATAACGCCGCCGACCCCGGGCCTAGGCCCGCGGCAATCCGCCGATCCGAACAGTACATGTTTGGAGATGTGGCGGGC
>JBOGKJ010000311.1:0-2436 GCA_050745565.1 Terriglobales bacterium
GGCACCGCGGGCGCGGCAGCCGCCGCGGCAGGCGCCACCAGGCGCGGGCCCGGCTGAGCGCCCGCGGCTCGGCCACGGTGCAGCACCGAACCCGGATGATCGCCGGCATTGTCGCCGTAGGCGGCCGCGTCATCGTGCTTTTTGATCAACAGCCACTGGTTCTGCCGCTTTTCGTCGCGGCTGGCCAGGTGGGTGAGCGCGAACTCGCCCTGCAGCTTGCTGCCCCGCAACCGGAACTTCATGTGGCCGCGCTCCCACTGCTCAACCGGTGGCAGCTCGCCAACCGGTTCGTAGTCGCCCAGGTCCCACACGATCACATCGCCGGCGCCATAGTTGCCCTCTGGTATGTGGCCTTCGAAGGTCAGGTAGTCGAGCGGATGATCCTCGGTCGCCATCGCCAACCGCCGCACCTCGGGGTCAAGCGACGGCCCCTTGGGCACCGCCCACGACTTCAGCACGCCGTCCATTTCGAGCCGAAAATCGTAATGCAGGTGCGAGGCATGGTGCTCCTGCACACAGAACCGATGGCTGGCGTGGCGGGCGCGCGGCACTACACGCAGTGCGGGGCGCGGCTCGGGCGTACCCTCGAAATGCCGCTTGCGCGTATAAGGCTCCAATGCTCCCACCTGGGTTTAGATGCGGCGCCCGTCGCTGACAGCGGCATCAGAGGGGACATGGCGGGAGTGTGGAGCGGCTACCTGACGTTCGGGCTGGTGACGCTGCCGGTGCGGCTGTACTCGGGCGCGCGCGGCGAGCGCATCAGTTTCCACATGCTGCACGCCAGTGACAAAGCCCGGCTCAAGCAGCAGATGGTCTGCTCGCGCGAGGGCGAAGTGGTGGACCGCGACCAGACCGTGCGCGGCTACGAATATGCCAAGGGCGAATACGTGGTCATTCCGGAGGAGGCCATCAAGCAAGCGGCGCCGCCGACGGAGCGGCAGCTTCAAATCGTCGAGTTCTGCCGCGCCAGCGAGATTGATCCGATCTGGTTCGAAGCGTCCTATTACCTGATGCCGGAGCCGGCCGGCCGCCGGCCTTACGCGCTGCTGCTTGAGGCCATGGAGAAGTCCGCCTACTGGGCCGTGGCGCAGCTCAGCATGCACAACCGCGAGTACTTGAGCCTGGTGCGGCCCTCGGAGCTGGCCGGCGTGCCCGAGTCGCACGCGGGCAAAAGCCACAGCGGCCTGCTGCTGCACACCCTGTATTACCTCGACGAAATGCGCGTGGCCGAGGGTTTTGGGCGGGCCGCCGAGTCGGCCGATGGCGCGCCCGGCCCCGAGCTGAAGCTGGCGCAGCAGTTGATCGAGGGGCTGGCGCGGCCGTTTGACCCCACGCGCTTCCACGACCGCTACCGCAAAAACCTGGAAGCCGTGGTGGAGGCGGCACTCGCCGGTCGCCCGGCGCCCGAAGCCGCCCCGCAGCCGCGCCTGGCGCCCGTGGTGGACCTGATGGCGGCGCTGAAGGCCAGCCTGGAAGGCACGGTGGCGAAGGCAGGCAAGCGCCCGACCACGGCCAAACCGGCCGCGCGGCGCAAACCTCGGGCGGCATAGCGGCGATTCTAGGCGCCGCCGCGCCTGCGCTAGCCACTAACCACTAGCCACTAGCCACTGCCGTACCCGATACTGGAGTGTGGAATCCAACGTCACCTCCGCCGTGCGCGATGCCCTGGTCACGCTGATCACCCGCACCGCCACCGACCTTCCACCCGATGTGCGCGCGGCCATGCGCCGCGCCACCGGCATCGAGCTGGCGGCCAACCCGGCGAGCCAGGCCAGCCAGGCGCTGGGCATCATCCAGACCAACATCCAGATGGCGGCGGTGGGCGAGGGCCCGCTGTGCCAGGACACCGGCATGCCCACGTTTTTTGTCCACACGCCGGTGGGCTGCGACCAGTTGGCGCTGCGGCGCGAGATTCAGTGGGCGGTGGCGGAGGCCACCCGGCGCGGCAAACTGCGTCCCAACAGCGTGGACCCGCTCACCGGCCGCAACAGCGGCGACAACCTGGGGCCGGGCACGCCGGTCATCCATTTCGAGCAGTGGGAGCAGACCGGCGAAATCGAGATCAAGCTGCTGCTGAAAGGCGGCGGCTGCGAGAACAAAAACATCCAGTATTCCCTGCCCTGCACGCTCGAGCATCTGGGCAACGCCGGCCGCGACCTCGAGGGCGTCCGCAAGTGCGTGCTGCATGCGGTGTGGCAGGCGCAGGGGCAGGGCTGCGCGCCCGGCGCCCTGGGCGTGGCCATCGGGGGCGACCGCACCTCCGGCTACGATGCCGCCAAGCAGCAGCTCCTGCGCCCGCTCGACGATACCAACCCCGATCCCCGCCTGGCAGAACTCGAAGCCTACGTGCTCGACCGTGCCAACACGCTCGGCATCGGCACCATGGGCTTCGGCGGAGCCGTCTCCCTCATCGGCTGCAAAGTCACCGCCCTCAAC
>JBOGKJ010000312.1:0-8131 GCA_050745565.1 Terriglobales bacterium
CCACGCGGCAGTTCGGGTGACCACAGCAACCGTGATTCTGCCGTCGCAAAAGGCCGCGCGCGCCCCCGTGGGCTCGCCGGGCCGGGGCCGGCGCCGCCCTTCGAGTGCGGGCACGGCGCTGCCGAGCAGAGGCCCGCGTCCGGCAATTTAGCCGGCAATCACAGCGTAACGATGGCGGCTTGCAACGGGCTGTCGGCCGCCAGCAGCGCGCGCACGCCGCGGTCCAGGGTTACAAGGCGGCCATGATTGTGCAGCGCCAGCGCCAATAGGTACGCATCCGTAATTTGGCTATGCCCTTGCAGGCGATGCCCGAACAGCGCCATGGCCTCGGCAAAATTCAAACGGTCGGGCCAGAACTCGTGTGCCGGGTGCCGCAGCAGATCCCGCAGGGCGGCTTGTGCGCCGCCGAGCGATATGCCGCCCCGCGAAAAGGCGGGGTTCGACAGGATGCGCACGAATCCCGCCTCGGTGAGCGGGCAGGTGGCCCAGCCGCGGCCGGCGTGCCGCCCAATCCAGGCCTCCACCGCCGGCAGCGACGCGTGTTCACTCCATCCCATGGCCAGCAGCACGTTCACGTCCAGCAGCGCGACGGCGCGGTTGGCTACCACGGTTCCTCATCCAGTAATTTTTTCACCTGCTCGGCGGTGATCTTGGGCGTGCCCGGAGGCGCGGTAAATCGCGGGAAGCCGTCCACCAACTCGAACTTGGCCTGCGGCGTCAACTGGAACCGGATCAGTTGCGCGGCGGCCTTGCTGAGACTCACGCGATTGGCGCGCGCATAGGAACGCAAGCCGGCCGCGAGAGCATCGTCCAGCGTAATTGTGGTGCGCATAGTAAGTTTATGGTGCAGAATATTCAAGGCGATGTCAATGAGCCAACGCGACTTCTTCGCCCCCGCCCCGCCCCCCTGCTAAAATGGTTTGATCCGCACGGCGCGTCCTGGCCTGGGGATCAACTTACCCGGAGCGAAGGAGCAGGATGGAGGCCGTACTGGTACTGGAAGATGGCCGGGAGTTCCACGGCCAGCAATATGGCGCCGAGATAATCGGCGCGGGCGAGGTGGTGTTCAACACCTCGATGACCGGCTACCAGGAGATCGCGACCGACCCCAGCTATGCCGGGCAGATGGTGTGCCTGACCTCGGTCCAGATCGGCAACTACGGCGCGACCGGCGAGGACGATGAGGCCGCCCGGCCCTACCTCTCCGGCCTGATCGTGCGCGAGTTTTCGAGCATTGCCAGCAACTGGCGGAGCGAGCAGGAGTGCCAGAGCTATTTCGAAAGCCGCCAGGTACCGGTGCTGGCCGACCTGGACACGCGCGCGCTGGTGCGCCACTTGCGGGAGCGGGGCTCGCTGCGGGGGGCGTTCGGCCGGTTAGGCGAGGCGGCGCCGGAACAGGCGCGCGCGGCCATGCGGGCGCGGGCGCGGGCGCTGCCGTTGATGGCCGGCACCGATCTGGCCAAGACGGTGACCACCGCGGCCCCCTATGCCTGGCCGGGGGGCGAGGCGGACGGTCCGTGCGTGGTGGCCTACGATTTCGGCATCAAGCGCAATATCCTGCGGCAGTTGGCGGCGCACGGCTGCCGGGTGCGGGTGGTGCCGGCGCAGACCTCGGCCGAGGACGTACTGGCGCTCAAGCCGGACGGCGTATTTTTGTCGAATGGGCCGGGTGACCCGGAACCGTGCGGGTATGCGGTGGAGAGCATCCGGCGGCTGCTGGGCCGGGTTCCGATATTCGGCATCTGCCTGGGCCACCAGCTCTGCGGGCTGGCGCTCGGCGGCAAGACCTACAAGCTGAAATTCGGCCACCATGGCGGCAATCATCCGGTGCGGCAGGAGGCGACCGGCAAGATCGAGATCACCGCCCACAACCACAACTTCGCCGTGGACGCCGACTCGCTGCCGGCGGCTGAAGTCGAGCTCACGCACGTGGACCTGAACGACGGCACGCTCGAGGGCATGCGCCACCGCACGCTGCCGCTGTTCACGGTGCAGTACCACCCGGAGGCGGCGCCGGGCCCGCACGATTCCTACTACCTGTTTGGCGATTTCGTCCGTCTGATGGCGGACTGGAAGGGCGTCCGGCGAGCCTGATGCCCCGGCGCGACGACATCAAGAAGGTCATCATTGTGGGCTCGGGCCCGATCGTTATCGGGCAGGCCTGCGAGTTCGACTACTCCGGCGCGCAGGCGTGCAAGGCGCTGCGGGCGGACGGGTTCGAGGTGGTGCTGATCAACTCCAACCCGGCCACCATCATGACCGACCCGGATCTTGCCGATCGGACCTACATCGAGCCGCTCACGCGCGCCTACGCGGCCGAAATTCTGAAGCGGGAATCGAGCCCCTCGGGCGGGGTGGCGCTGCTGCCGACGGTGGGGGGGCAGACGGCGCTCAATCTGGCGGTCGAGCTGGCCGAGGCCGGCGATCTCGAGCGTTACGGAATTCAGCTGATCGGCGCCAGCCTGGAGGCGATCAAGAAGGCCGAGGACCGGCTGTTGTTCAAGGACGCGATGGCGGCGATCGGGCTGGAGACGCCGCGCTCGCGGCTGGTGAACAACCTGCGCCACGGGCTGGAGTTCGTCGCGGCCTATCCTGTGATCATCCGGCCGTCGTTCACGCTGGGCGGGACCGGTGGCGGCCTGGCCTATAACCGCGAGGAGTTCGCGCAGATGCTCACGCGCGGCCTCGACCTTTCGCCGGTGCACGAGGTGCTGGTGGAGGAGACCGTGCTGGGGTGGAAGGAGTACGAGCTGGAGGTGATGCGGGACACCGCCGACAACGTCATCATCGTCTGCTCAATCGAGAACCTCGACCCCATGGGCGTGCACACCGGCGACTCGATCACGGTGGCGCCGGCGCAAACGCTCAGCGACCGCGAATACCAGGCCATGCGGGACGCCTCGATCCGCGTGATCCGCGAGATCGGGGTGGCGACGGGCGGCTCCAACATCCAGTACGCCGTCAACCCGCGCGACGGACGGATGGTCGTGATCGAAATGAACCCGCGAGTGTCGCGCTCGTCGGCGCTGGCGTCGAAAGCCACCGGGTTCCCAATCGCGAAAATTGCCGCCAAGCTGGCCGTCGGCTATCGCCTGGACGAGATCACCAACGACATCACGCGCAAAACGCCGGCCTGCTTCGAACCCGCCCTCGATTACGTGGTGGTGAAGATTCCCAAGTGGCAGTTCGAGAAATTTCCCGGCGCCGACGATACGCTGGGCCCGCAGATGAAGTCGGTGGGCGAGGTGATGGCAATCGGCCGCACCTTCCGCGAGGCGCTGCTGAAGGGGGTGCGATCGCTCGAGACCGGCAAACGGCGCGGCGGGCTCGACATTGATCCGGCGCTGTTGGTGCGCCGCCTGGTCTCGCCCCATCCCGACCGGCTGAGCTACGTACGCTATGCGCTGGGCGCGGGCGGCATGAGCATCGAGGAGGTGCGGGCGTGGACGGGTATGGACCCCTGGTTCCTGCACCAGATTCAGCAGATCTCCCGCCAGGAGCAGGAACTGGCCGGCGCCGGCGGCCTGGAACAGGTCGCCGCTGAAGACCTGCGGCGCGCCAAGCGCAGCGGCTTGAGCGACGCCCGCATCGCCCAGCTCACCGGCTGTGCCGAAGCCGAGGTTGCCGCGCGGCGCCGCCAGCTCGGGCTGCTGCCGGTCTACAAGCGCGTGGACACCTGCGCCGCCGAGTTTGAATCCTACACCCCCTATTTTTATTCCGCCTACGAGAGCGAGGATGAGGCCTCCCCCACCACCCGGCGCAAGATCGCCATCCTCGGCAGCGGACCCAACCGCATTGGCCAGGGCATCGAGTTCGACTACTGCTGCTGCCACGCCGCCTACGCGCTCCGCGCGCGCGGGATCGAGGCGATCATGATCAACTGCAACCCGGAAACGGTCTCGACCGACTACGACACCAGCGACCGGCTCTACTTCGAGCCGCTGACGTTCGAGGATGTCTCGCGCGTGCTCGAACACGAGAAGGTGGACGGCGTGATCGTGCAGTTCGGCGGCCAGACGCCGCTCAACCTGGCGCTGCCGCTCGAGCGCGCTGGCTTTCCCATCGTCGGCACCCCGCCGCGCTCGATTGACCTCGCCGAGGACCGCAAGCGCTTCGGCGCGCTGCTGCGGCGGCTCAACCTGGCCCAGCCCGAAAACGGCACCGCCACCTCGATTGCGCAGGCGCTGCGGGTGGCCGAGCGCATCGGCTATCCGGTGCTGGTGCGGCCCAGCTACGTGCTGGGCGGGCGGGCGATGGCCATTGTCTATGACGCCGCCGCGCTGCGCCAGTACATGAAGCTGGCCACCGAATACAGTTCCGACCGCCCCATCCTGATTGACCGCTTCCTCGAGGACGCCATCGAAATTGACGTGGACGCTTTGAGCGACGGGCATGAGGTGGTGCTGGGCGGCATCATGGAGCACATCGAAGAAGCCGGCATCCACAGCGGCGACAGCAGTTGCGTGCTGCCGCCGTTCAGCCTGCCCGCCGCGCTGCAGCAGGAAATCCTCGAAGCCACGGTGCGGCTGTGCCGCGAGCTCAAGGTGGTCGGGCTGATGAACGTGCAGTACGCCATCACCGCCCGCGACGGCGAGCGGCGGCTGTATGTGCTCGAGGTCAACCCGCGCGCCTCGCGCACGGTGCCGTTCGTCAGCAAGGCCACCGGGGTGCCGCTGGCGCAGCACGCGGCCGCGGTGATGAGCGGGGCGGCGAAGCTCAGCGAGCTGCTGCCGCCCGAGGTGCGGGAGCGGCGAATTCTCGCCACCGGCGAGCGCTACTGCGTCAAGAGCCCGGTGTTTCCCTGGAGCAAATTCAGCGGCGCCGACCCGGTGCTGGGGCCCGAGATGCACTCCACCGGCGAGGTGATGGGCATCGCCCCAACCATGGGCGAGGCCTTCGCCAAGGCCCAGATCGCCGCCGGCCAGCCGCTGCCCGCCCAGGGCACCGCCTTTTTCAAGCTCCGCGACCGCGACAAGGCGCGCGGCGTGCCGCTCGCCCGCCGCCTGCACGCCCTCGGCTTCAAGCTGCTGGCAACGCGCGGCACCGCCGCCCGGCTGCGCGAGTCCGGCCTTGTGGTCACGCCCGTGTTCAAGGTCAGCGAGGGGCGGCCGA
Organism: Terriglobales bacterium; assembly: GCA_050745565.1. Taxonomy (GTDB): domain Bacteria; phylum Acidobacteriota; class Terriglobia; order Terriglobales; family SCQP01; genus SCQP01. Next base: position 5,113 of record JBOGKJ010000312.1, read on the forward strand.
ATTTTCTCGATCACCTCAAGGGCGGCGAGGTGACGTTGATCATCAACACCCCGGAGGGCGTCGAGCAGTTCTTCGAGGAAAAGGAAATCCGCCGCACCTCCGTGCAGCACCGCATCCCCATCCTCACCACCATGGCCGCCGCCGAAGCCGCCATCGAGGCCATCGAGGCCATGCGCGGCGCCCCGCCGCGGGTGATCGTGCTGCAGGAGATGCACCGCGCGCCCGCCACCGGCGGCCGTGATACCGTCAAAGTGTGAAGAAGATCACCGTCAGCGTGGACGACGGCGTGTACCAGCGGGCGCGGGTGGTGGCGGCCCAGCGATCAACGTCGGTTTCGAAGCTGGTGGCCGAGTACCTCGAGCAGCTGAGCGGGAACAGCGAACGCTTTCAGCGCCTGTTGGCGGAAGAGCGTCGGTTGCGCGAGCAGATCCACGACTTTAGCGCCAGCGACCGCTTGAGCAGGGACGAGCTGTACGACCGTCGGCGCTAAGTGTGGCGCGCTTCGTGGACACCAACGTCCTGCTCTACACAACGAGGCAACTTGGACGCGCCCTGAGCAGAGCGGGCGCGCGTTGCCGCCAAGCGAATTCCGGCCGCAGCCCGACCATCGGGAGGGCGTCCTGAGAAGGGCGGCCGTGCCGCATTAGTAGCGCCAGCACGGACGTCGAAAAGCGGCAACGTGCCCGCACACTGCTGGACGAAGCCGACTTGGTGCTTTCGGTGCAGGTGCTGCAGGAATTTTATGTCCAGGCCACGCGAGCCAGCCGCCGCGAACGCCTGACGCATGCAGCCGCGGTTGCTTTGGTGCGCGCGTGGCGGCGCTATCCTGCGGTGGACATCACCCCCAAAGTTTTCGAGCTGGCTCTGGATCTGTGCGGTACGCACACGCTGTCCTACTGGGACAGTGCCATCATTGCGGCCGCGGCGCTGTCGGGATGTGATGAGATTCTCACTGAGGACATGCAGCATGGCGCCATCATTGCCGGCGTCCGGCTGCGCAACCCTTTCTTGTAGGCGCCATCAGGCGAAAAGGTCGCCGACGGCGATCTCCAGGCCCGGCAGCAGCGGCGAGGCGAGCATGGCGCCGACGGCGAAGTCCGTGCCCGGGCCGAATCCGGCGTCGGCGCGGCGGTAGACGCGGACGCGCGCCTGGTCGGGGTAGACCAGCCAGTACTCGGCCACGCCGAGTTTCTCGTAACGCTGGCGTTTGAGATCCTCATCAATGGATTGCGTGGTGGGCGAGATGATTTCAATCAGCAGGTCGGGCGCGCCCTGGACATTTTTCTCGGTGATGACCTCCGAAACCCGCGCCGCAGAGATGAAGATTAAGTCCGGCTGGACGACATCGTAAGGCGAGAGCAGCACGTCCAGCGGGGCGCAATAGACCTCGCCCAAACCCGAGCGGCGCACGTGCTCGCCAACGAAGTGTATGAGTTGCATCAGCGCGCGCTGATGCCGGGTGCGCGGCGACGGGCTCATATAATGCTCTCCGTCAAGAATCTCGTGCCGGTTGCCGTCATCCGGATAGAGGCAGTAATCCTCGTAGGTGAGCTTGCGGATTTGGCCGGGGTGCGCCATGGAATCAGGCCTCGCCTAATGGTAGCGCCGGAGCGGAGTTGCCGCTTTACGAGGCAACTTGGACGCGCCCTGAGCAGAGCGGGCGCGCGTTGCCGCCAAGCGAATTCCGGCCGCAGCCCGACCATCGGGAGGGCGTCCTGAGAAGGGCGGCCGTGCCGCACCACTCGGGGCGTCGGCAACAGTTTGGCAGGACCGGGCTTGCGGTTCCTGATTTTGGGCGCCCAGGGGTCACGCTTTTTCGAACCATGCGCACCGCACCGGCGCGCGGCATGTGTCATCACGCTACGCCCCCGGACCGGCAAAGCGCTCCCCGCGAGCCACCGGCGGGGCCGCGGTTGAGCGGGGCCGCTGCGTTATTCCGCGCGCAGCGTGGCCAGCGGATCCGCGCGGGCGGCGCGGCGGGCGGGCAGCCAGGCGGCGGCCAGCGCAAGCGCGGCCAGCAGCACCGCGGCGCCAAGCAGCGACGCCCCGTCGGTCGCGCTGACGCCATAGAGCAGTTTGCCCAGGGTGGCCGCAGCCGCCCGGCCGCCCAGCCAGGCGAGCGCCATCCCCGCCGCGGCGCCGAGCGCAAGGGTCACGGCGGCGTCACCGAGCACCAGCCCCCGGATCGCCCCGGGTGTTGCTCCCAGCGCCACCCGGATGCCGAACTCAACCCGACGCCGCGTGGCCTCAAAGCTGATGACGCCGTAAAGCCCGAGCGCGGCCAGCAGCAGCGCCAGGCCGCCAAACAGCTCCGAGAGCAGTGCCAGCATCTGCTGCGGCGCGACGGAGCGGTCCACCAGTGCGGTGAAGGGCTCGACGGTCACCAGCGAACGCGGCGAGGTGGCGGCCAGCAGCGGCGTCACTTCGCGTTCCAGCGCGGCGGTGTCGAGCCGCGAGCGCAGGTAATAGGCCGGCAGTCCCCATGCGCCGGTCGGGTACGCCAGCGCCAGCGGCACATAGGCGGTGGCCGGCGCGTCGCGTTGTAGTTGAGCGTATTTGGCGTCGGCGACGATGCCGACAATGCGGCAGTCGATGGTTTTCTGATAGGCGAGCCCAACCCGGACGAAGCGGCTCAGCGCCGCGCCACCAGGGGCGAGGCTGCGCGCGAGGCTCCGGTTGATGATGGCGACGGGCGCGCGGCCGGGCCGATCGTCCTGATCGAAGGAGCGCCCGGCGATCAGCGGGATGCGCAACATGGTGAAATAGCCGGGCGATACGGCATTTTCGTCAACGTCGGAGATGGTCCGGGTGACGGCGCCGCCGGGCGCAGGCACGACCTTGAGGTCGCCGGCCCAGCTCGAGCCCTGGGTGGGAGCAAATTCGGAAGCGCTGAACGCGGTGACGCCCGGAAGGGCGCGCAGGCGGAATTCGAGCTGCGCCTGCGCAGCGGCGGAAACGGTCTGATAATTGATGGACGTGATGACGGTGAGGCCACGGGCATCGAAGCCCTTGGCCGGTC
>JBOGKJ010000313.1:0-2519 GCA_050745565.1 Terriglobales bacterium
CGTTATTTGGTCCAGGTGGCGCCGCCGTCGCTGGTGACCCAGGTCGAGCCGTCGGCGGCGATGACGCGGCCGTGCTTGGCGTCGCGGAACAGGATTTCGCGCAGCGGCGGCGCCGGCTGGGCGACCCCGGGCAATTGCACCTGGCTCCAATGCTCGCCGGCGTCGAACGAGCAATAGAGCTGGGAGGCCAGTCCGCCGGCCCAAACCTGGGAGCCGGAGTTGAAGAGGGCGAGGAAGTGGACACCCGGCACCAATGGCACCGCCGCCCAGAGCCCGGCGCCGAGCGAGCGCAGCAGCTCGCCGCCACGGGCAATGGCCCAGCCAAACCCGGTGGAGTGTGTGGGGGCGAGCGGGCCGATAAGGGACACCGAGCGTGCGGACCCGCTGAATCCGTTGGCCAGCGCCGGCAGCGCCGGCCAGGTCGCTTCCGGCGACGTCAGCGTTGCGGGTGCGCTGCCGGAAACGGTACGCGTGGCGACGGTGACGGCGGCGGCCGGATTGGGGCCGGGCGCCGGAGCGCCGCCGGTCCAGCTCGCGATTTCAGCGGCGGCGGCGCGCCGCACTCTGGTCAACTCCGCCTGATCCTGGAAGCCGGTGGTCAGGGGCGAGAAGTCGAGCGCGGGCTGCACCGGCACGCCCACCGCCGGCAGCGGCAGCGCGGGCGCCGGCAGCGTCGCGGCGGCCAACTGAATCGGGGCCGGCGCCGGCCGGCGCGCCAGATGGCGCACCCGCGGTGGCGCGGGCAGGATGGCGACCGCCAATGGGTGCACCACCGTGGCCGCTGGCAGGGGCGTGGCCTGCGGCCCCAACGCCCGCCGGGGCCAGAGCGAGAGCCCCAGCAACAGCGTGGCCGCCACCGCGGCGCCCGCGGGCCACCAGCGCCCGGCCGGCCGCGCGCTGCTGCGCGCCACGCGCCAGGCCGCTGGTTGCGAGCCAAACGCGCAGGCCAGTATCCGGCGGCACGGCGCGCACTCGGCGAGATGGTGCTCGATTACAACCCGTTCCGGCGCGTTCAGCCCACCCTCGCCATAGGCGCCCAGGTGGTTGGCATCCGGATGCAGGCCGGGCCGGAGGCTAGAACCCATGCGACCTCCGTGCCGGCGCCTGCAACGCCGCCCGAACATCCAAGCGCAGTTCCAGTGGGTCCAGCCTGAAGGCGGCTTCGACCGCGGCAGGCCGCAGGCCGCGCCGGCCGAGCTCGCGCCGGGTGGCGCGGCGCAAGTGCGCCACTGCGCGATCCAGGCGGCGGCTGATGGTGGACTGATGCACACGTTGCAGAGCGGCAATCTGGGCCAGCGTGTTTCCGTCCAGGAAATAGAGCGACAGCAGCAACCGCAACGCCGCCGGCGTCGCCGTCAACACGCTCCGCAGCGCCGCCTCCAGCTCGGACTGCACGCGGCCGTCGGCGGCCGGCTCGTCGGTGGGAGCCGCGAGGCGTTGCTGCAGGCCCGTGCAGGCCTCCAGGCTGACTTCGTGGCGCGCCTGCCGCCAGCGGTTGACATGCGCCTGGGCCAGCAGGGTCCGCAACCAACCTTCCAGGCTGCCAAGACCCATGTAGCTGTCGAGCTTCGAGACCCGCCGCCCGCCCTCGCGCGGGAGGCCGAACAACTCGGCCCACAGCTCGTCCGCCAGATCGTCGCCCGCGGCGCGGTCCCGGGTCAGTGCGCGGGCAGCCGATTGCAGCCGCGCGCGGTAGTGATGCCAGAACTCGCGCCAAGCCTCCTCGTGGCCGGCGGCGCAGGCCCGCGCCAACATCAGGTCGCGTACATGGAGCCGTCGCCGCAATGCATCGCGTTGGCGCAATCCCGCCCCCGGCAGGCAAGCGGTCACCGCCGCCGCCGCCATGGCTTCGGCTTCGCGCGAGGCGATGCCGAAGCGTGCCGCCTGGCTCTCCTCGTACCAGGCCGCGCGCGTTGCCGCGGAAGCATACATGTTCACTATCCTAAGACACCGCAGGCGCGCCGGCGTCGCAAAAAATAAAATGCAAGCACCGCCCGCCCCGGCGTTCTACAGGGCAAAGGCGGAAAACTTGACCGGTTCCCGCCTGCCGGCGGGGCGTGGACCAGCTACGGCGTGGCCACGTCCTCCGCCGGCCCGCTGTGGCCATGAGCACGATATGACGCGATCACCTAATCTTGGCGCGGGCGCCAGCGGGGGGCCGTCGCGCGCCCCGCTTACGCGCACCGCTGGCTGGCTTTGGCTCTTGCTGCTGGCGGCAAGCATGCTGGCGTTCACCTACAGTTTGCGGCTGCGCCAGCAGGATTGGGCGACGGCGCCGTCCCTCCGGACCGCACCCGCGGCCTTGGCCGTGCCGGCACGCCTGGCGCTGTAGCGGGCCGCTCCCACTATTGACGGGCGCGGGCCCCTGCCCCTGCTCGCTGAGACGCTCGCAGCGCCGCGCCCGCACTCGAAGGGCGGCGCCGGCCGGCGGCCGGCGAGGCCAAGGGGGCGCGAGCGGCCTCTCGCTACGGCAGAATCACGGTTGCTGTGGTCACCCGAACTGCCGTCTGGCGCCGGCC
>JBOGKJ010000314.1:0-21310 GCA_050745565.1 Terriglobales bacterium
CGGCGGGCGGGGCGGCGGCGGGGGCGGGGGCGGGAAGGGCGGCCGGTTTGGGGGCGGCCGGCGGCGGGGCAGTCTTCTTGCTGAGCAGCGGCAGCATCACCAGCATCAGCACGACTATCAGCACGAAGGCCAGCAGCAGGCGGTGCTCGAAATTCGGATCGTCGTTATTGGCGGGCGAGGGCATGAGGGGCTAGGGCAGGTGCGGGTGGACGGGATGAGCCTCGGGCAGCGGCTGGAATTCGCGCGGCGGCAGCGAGCGCCCGCCCTGCCCGGGGCGCGCCGCGCTGGCCTCGACAGGATCGTATCCGCCGGGGTGGAAGGGATGGCAGCGGGCGAGGCGGCAGGCGGCCATCCAGAGGCCGCGGGCCGCGCCGTAACGCATCACCGCCTGGGCGGCGTACTCGCTGCAGGTGGGATAAAAGCGGCAGGCGGGCGGCAGCAGGGGCGACAGCAGGCGCTGATAGGCGCGCACGAGGGCGAGGGCGGCGCGGCCGGCGGCCGTGGAGGCGGGGTTCAACTGGCGCGGTTCGCTCATCCCGGCACACTCGTGGCGGCCGCGGCCAGGCGCCGCAGCAACGACTCCAATTCTTCCGCCAGCACGGGCAGGGGCGCGGTGGCCACCGCCGGGCGCGGGTTCAGCACAATGTCACAACCGGCGAGCGTGGCCTCGGGCCGCGCTCCCATCCGCAGCAGCTCGCGCGTACGCCGCCGCAGCCGGTTGCGCACCACCGCGCCGCCCAGCTTGCCGGAGGCCGTGATGCCAAAGCGCGGCCCGGCGGAATCCCGCCGCGCCAGAACAAAGCCGGCAAAGTGGGGCGACGAGCGCCGCAGGCCGCACTCGTACACCGCGCGATAATCGGCGCGCCGCAGCAGCCGCGTCCGGCGCGGCCAGCGCAGGCGCCGCCGCGGCGGCGCCTCAGTCGCGATAGCCGGCGCTGACGGCGACCCGCTGGCGTCCCTTGGCGCGACGACGGCTGAGCACGGCACGTCCGTTTTTGGTTTCCATGCGCGTGCGAAAGCCATGGGTTTTGCTGCGCCGGCGCCGGTTGGGTTGAAACGTTCTCTTGGGCATACGTCGGGGCTGCTGCCTGGCCTCGTTCAACGGCAAGGCAGCCGGCTCCGCCGGCCCGCCTCGAAGCTTTTACCGCAAGCACAGGACTCACCCATTATAGCGGCGACGGCGGCGCTCGACAAGCGCCCGCGCCGGGGCGCAAATTTTTTTGGCCGCCGCCGCCCACCACGGGTAAGTTCATGAGATGCTATCTGCCGCTGACCTCTCCACAGGTCGCGGCGGCAGTCCGGTCATGCAATGCCCGTGAACACAGTCAAAATGCAGACGGCGTGGGAAGCGATCCTGAGCGAGATTCGCAAGAGCGTCAACCCCTACCGCTTCAATACATGGCTACGCCCCACGCGCCAGGAAAAGCTGGAGCAGGGCACGCTGGTGGTGGCCGTGCCCAGCGCCGAGCTGCAGCAGGTGGGGGAGAAATTCAAGCCGCAAATTGACGACGCCATCCGCCGCCTCCATCTCGATGGCGAAGTCAGCCGCATCGAGGTCGTCGTGGTGCAGCCCGCGCCGGGCTGGGAGCGGCCCGCGGCCGCCGCCGCCCGCCCCGCCATCCAGGAAAAACTCGAGTTCGACGCCGGCTCGCTGAAGCCCGAGTACACTTTTGCCAACTTCGTCGTCGGCGGCTCGAACCAGTTCGCCCACGCCGCCGCCGCGGCCGTCGCCGAGCGCCCCGGCGCCGCCTACAACCCGCTGTTCCTTTATGGCGGGGTCGGCCTGGGCAAAACCCACCTCATGCACGCCATCGGGCACAAGGCCAAGACCCTGGGCCCGCACCTGCGCGTGGACTACGTCACCGCCGAGCGCTTCACCAACGAGATGATCAACGCCCTCCGCCATGAGGGCATGCCCAGCTTCCGCGACCGTTACCGCTCGGTGGACGTGCTGCTGATCGACGACATCCAGTTCATCGCCAACAAGGAGCGCGTGCAGGAGGAGTTCTTCCACACCTTCAACGCCCTCCACGGCGCCGGCAAACAGGTGGTGGTGTCGAGCGACCGCGCCCCGCGCGAGCTCTCGCAGATGGAAGAGCGCATGCGCTCGCGCTTCGAGTGGGGCCTCGCCGCCGACCTCCAGCCCCCCGACCTCGAGACCCGCATCGCCATCCTGATGGAAAAGGCCGTGCTCGAACGCCAGAAGCATCCCAACACCCTCGAGCTCAGCCAGGAGGTCGCCGCCTTTGTCGCCTCCAAGATCAAAAGCAACGTCCGCGAGCTCGAAGGCGCCATGGTCCGCCTGCTCGCCTATTGCGCCCTCAAGGACCTGCCGGTGACCATCACCACCGCCCAGGAGGCGCTCAAGAGCCTGCTCGACCAGCAGCAGCGCAAGCTCGACATCGAGATCATCGCCAAGGCCGTCGCCGAATCGTTCAACCTGCGCGTGGCCGACCTCAAGGCCCGCAACAACAGCCAGCACATCGTCTTCCCGCGCCAGATCGCGATGTTCCTGACCCGCCAACTGATTGGCGTCTCGCTGCCCGAAATTGCCCGCTTCTACGGCGGCAAACACCACTCCACCGTCATCCACTCCATCCGCAAAATCGAGTTGGAACGCCAGACCAACGCCGCGCTCGAGCGCACGCTCGCCAAACTCGGCGAGCAGTTGTCGTAGCGGCGGCGCGGCCGCCCCTTTTCTGGACGCCCTCCCGTTGCTCCCACCCCGGGGGTCGGGCTGCGGCCGAAATTCGCTTGGCGGCAACGTGCGCCCGCTCTGGTCGGTGGACGCGCCCCCGGCGCCTTCGCCCCGTCCATGTTGCCTCGTCCAGGGCGCGGGCGGAAGGCCGCGCGGGCCCGTGCTAGCATGGTGCTAGCAGGCGATCCGCATGCCCACGCTCACCATTCGCAATGTCCCCGTGAAGGTGGTGGCCGCGCTCAAAGCGGCGGCGCGACGCAACCGGCATTCGATGGAGCAGGAGGCGCGCGAGTTGCTGGCGCGCAATGCCCAGAGCCGGGATGAGCTCATCGAGGCTGTCCGGGCCTCCTGGAGCCGGCAGCGGCGCCCGACCACGGCGGCCGAGATTGACGCCTGGAAGCGCCAAGGCCGGCCCTGAGATGCTGACGCAGGTGGTCGTTGATACGAACGTCGCCGTTTACCTGATCCTGCATACACAGCCTTTTCATGAGGAGGTGAGCCAGTTTTGGGCCAGCTTGCGCACGGCCGCCGCGCCAGCCCATTGGCAAGCCGAGTTCGCTCAAGTTGTCTGGATGGCCGCGCGGGCCGGCATTCTGAGGGGGGAGGAAGCCGCTGCCCGCCTGGAGCTGGCCGCGCAACTGCCGGTGGCATCTGAGCCCCTTGTCCCGCTCTGGCGGGGGGCGATGCGCCGCTCAATCGAGACCGGCGTGGCGGTGTACGACACGCTGTTCGTCGAGCTGGCGTCGCAGCGGGGATGCCCGTTGGCCACCTTCGATGGCGAGCTGCTGCGCAAGTTCCCCGCGATTGCCCGCAGGCCCGCGGCGCTGATGTGAAGCGCCGGGCCGCGGCCTGCTAGGCTGGAGCGATGTGGGCCTACCGCACGCGCCTGGCCGGCGACATCGTGGCCGAATTCCTGCCGCCCGGCGCCGGCACCCCGCGCCACCGGCTGATCGTGCTACTCGACGGCATGCCGGCGCTGCCGCGCAAGCAGCCGCTGATGGAGTTTCTCGCCGCCCGCGGCTACTGGGTGTTTTACCCGCGCTGGCGTGGCTCGTGGGAAAGCGGCGGCGAGTTTCTGCGCCACTCACCCGAGCGCGACCTCGCCGACCTGCTCGACGCCCTGCCGAAGGGTGTGCGCGAGGCGGCGTTCGGGCGCCGCTTCCGCGTGACTGTGCGCGAAATCTACGTGATTGGCGGCAGCTTCGGCGGCGCGGCCGCGATTCTCTCGACGCTCGATGCGCGGGTGCGCCGCGCGGTGGCCAACTGCCCCGTGGTGGACTGGAGTATTCTCGGCCGCGAGCTGGGCAAGGAGACGTCGAATCCGAGCTACGTCGCCTATATCCGTGAAGCCTTCGGCTCCGGCTACCGCCTGAGCGAGCGTAACTGGAACAAGCTGCGCACCGGCCGCTTCTTCAACCCCGCCGCGCGCGCCGCCGAGCTCGACGGCTCGAAGTTCCTGCTGTACCACGCCAAGGACGACCCTTACCTTCCCTGGCGCCAAGTTGCGCACTTTGCCCACACGACCGGGGCGCGGCTGCATCTGCTGGAACGCGGCGGACACCTCAGCACCGACCGGATCGTCCGCCGCCGCTGGCGCACCATCGAACGCTTCCTGCTGGGCTAGCGCGAGACCCCTTGCCCGCAGGCCCGTGTAGAGTTTATGTCCGGCTCGAGCTGCTGTCGCTGCCATCTGCGAATGGGGGCACCAGGAACCACCGCCTCACCTTGGAGCCATCGGCCATTTCAATTGCGTGGACACTCAGGTGCGTTCCGTCCTGGCGAGGCTGCATGCTCAGGTGCATGCGGTGCTTCCAGGCAAGCGGAAGCTCGTATCGCAAGTACCACCACTCCGCCGCCACCTGATACTCAATCCCGTCTGGCCCGAAGAACTCAACCGCATCATCTTCAGCGCGCCCGGCCCCCCGCAGAATGCGAACCGGATGCCTGCCGCGCAGATCCGCATGCCAGCTCGAATCAAAAACCTGGCGCCAAACCAAGTCGAGCGCGCGCTCGCCATCGGCCTCCCAGGCTTGGATCAGAGCGACCATCCGCTCCAGCGCCAAGGCACGGAAAGGTGCTTCCCGCTGAATCGCTTCGAAGGTGCCGCGTTTGCGGGCCATCAGCTCCTGCTGGAGTGAGGTCCGTACCGCCAATATATTCTCCAGTCGCGGCTCGTGCAGAACTCGCATGAAGTCGGCAAAAAGTTTTTGCGCGTCAGCCGGCTCGATCCTGAGAAGTTCCCAGTTGCCATCGGCAATGTGCCACGCCAGGAGCAGTGCCGTCTCAGCCGCGGAGAACGCTTGCTCCATGTGCCCAGATTACTTCGAAACCATACGTAGCGCCTCCCCCCGAAATGAGGAGCCGGTTCGCCGTAACGTACGTTTCCCGTCTCACAAGCCGCGAATTCCAGCCGGTTTCGCCGCCACCGCATTGGCGGACTGGTCGGTGCACCAGGCCAGCGAGCTAGATTCGGCCCAGTAGATCGAGCCGCCGCGGGCGCCGCGGCGGGAGTTGATGAATGCGCAGTGGCCGCCGTGGGTGGTGGGGGCGAACGTGATCGCCGGGTTGGCCGCCATCCGCCGCCGCGATTCCGGCGTGATAACGATGAAGGGGTCATCTTCAGCGTACAGCACCAGCGTGGGTACGCGAATTGCACCGAGCACGCGGCTGGCCGAGGCGCGCTCGTAGTAGTCGGCCGCATCGCGGTAGCCGGTGAAGGGGGCGGTAAAGGCGTCGTCGAAGGCCCGGACGGAGGTCAGCCCGCGCAACCGCTCCACCGGGTATCGGCCCGGCGTGCGCGCGGCGTGGCGGCGCAGCCGGGCTGAGAGGCTCGCCAGAAAGCGGCGCTCGTAGAAATAGTTGATTTTCCGGTGCAGCGCCGTGGCGCAGGCATCGAGATCGAGGCAGGGCGATACCGCCGCCACCGCCGCCAGCCCCTTTGGCGCCGACGCCCCGGCTTCGCCGGCATACTTCAACACCAGGTTGCCACCCATGGAGTAACCGATGAGCGCGGCGGCCGTGACCATGGGGCGCGAAAGCAGCCAGTCGAGCGCCCGCGCCACGTCGCCTGAGAGCCCCGAGTTGTACAGCGTGGTGCAGTGCGACTCGCTCTCGCCGCAGCCGCGCACGTTGATGCGGATCACATGCCAGCCCTGGGCAAGCGCCAGGGCGGCGGTGGTGAGCATGTAGCCGGCTTCACTCGACCCCTCGAGCCCGTGCACCACCAGCAGCGCCGGCGCCGGCCGCGGCTGCCAGTGACTCATCAGCAACAGCTCGACGCCGTCGTCGGCCGGCAGCCAGTCCGCCTGCGCCGCCGGCAGCCGGACACCGCGCGGACGCAGAAACGAATAGACGGTGTTGGCGTGTCCATTGCGCAGCCACCAGGGCGGCGCAAACGGGGCGAGCGTGCTCACCCTCCAGTATGCCAGCCGCTCGTCTCGCGCCCAGCGTGTCTTCAACCCGCCCCCTGCAACGGCCCGCTGGCCGGTGGCCGGTTATCGCTCTTCCCTGCCAGAGATGACGCCTACATTCCCTGGCGATAGGTGGCGCCATTCAGCACGGTAACTGGCGCCAGCTGGCGCATGATCGGTCGGCCGCGCTCTCATGTTCCTGACCGTGGGCGGTCACGGTGTTTACCTCGTAAACCACGGTCCCGTACTGGCGAAACGCACACGCGGCCGGGCTACTCGGATCGGATCAGGTAGCGCAGCGCTCCCAGGCCGGGCAGAAAAAAATAGGCGCCGCCCCGCACCGTGATGAATTGCGGCACCTCGGCCAGGCGCGCGGGCGCCTGCTGGGCCCGCGGGATGGAAAAGTTTCCGGAGGCGGGGCACCCGGCTACCGGCGCGCGGTTGCCGAGCACCGGGTCGCTTTCCCCGCTCAAGCCGTTGAACTTCGTGTTCGTCATCCAGGCGTTCTGAATGAATTCGAACTGCCGCAGAATGCTGGCGCCAATGCAGAGAAACTGCACGCCGTGTTCGCCAGTATCCGGAAGCTCATCCACCGCCTGCGCGGCACTCAAGCCCGGTCCGTATTCCCGCCCGCGGCGCAACAGGCGATGAAAGCGGGCCGACGCCAGCAGATCATCGCGGTACCCGCGCGTGCCAAACCCGAGCGTTCGCCACAGGCGATCCAGCCAGCCTGAGGTTCCGGCCGGCAGGTCGGCGTTGCGCGGATTGGCGCGCCGCACGTGGGCGCCGAAAGGACACCGCGCTCCATCAGGATCAGCGTCGTAGGTGAACTGATTCCGAGCCACCTGCCGCGCATCCAGACCGGCGATGGGCTGCGCGCGCAGCGGCAGCATGGGGTCCCCGTTCATTCTGCGGCCCACCGTGGCTTCGGCAAGTTGCTGACGCAGTGCCGGATCGCCGTTCGCCTGCCCATCCAAATACCGCCAAAACCCCCGCACGTCCTGCTGCAATTGCCGGAAGATTACATAGGTGCCGTTTTTCCCCAAATCGCGCTGGCCGGGCACCTCCGCCGACCACGGCAGCCCGGCATTGGCGGGCGCCGGCGCCAGCAACGGCCGATCGGTGTACTGGCCATACTCGTTCGGATAGCCGAGCAGGAATTCCCCCAGCGCAACCAGATTGCTGTAGGCCTGCTGCTGCCCTTCGGGCTCGCGCACGCATTCCCAATCCAGCGCTGGTTGGCTAACGCCGTCCTGAAACCCAAAGGGCTCGACCCCGGTCAGGTCCGAGGTCGGCAGGCATTCCATCACCTCGAAGGCAGCCTGCCAAAGCGGCCCCTGGATCTGTCCGCACCACGCGGCGAGCGCGCCTGGGCGCGCATAAACCATCAGCAGTAGGTGCGGCATCTTTCCCGGTCCACCCCATCCCCAGTTGGCGGGCGCACTGGCGCCAACATCGCCGAGCCGCCGCGACCGGCTGGACTGGCCCGCCATACCCGACAGAAATTCGGCTGAGAACTGCGCGACGATTTCCTGGGCGAGGCCCAGGGCCTGCAGCCCCTCGCACGTCAGCGCCAGTTGCAACGCCGTGTCCGGCGCGTGCGGCTGTTTTTCGGCCGAGGTCAGGGGCGCGGCGGCCATCCAGGATCGCGCCGCCGCGCGATCGCGGATCTTCAGCAGGAAAAAGCAGGCGTCGGTAAGGGCGGCATACCCAAAGCGGACGATCCCCTGAACGTCGCTGAAGGCAACCGGCCCGGGATTTGGGGATAGGTTCACGCCCACCGCCTCCATCGGGCGGCGGCCGCGCCCTCTACAGCAATTGCAGCCATGCCCGTAGTTTCCTTCCGCTGAGCGAGCGCTGCTCCAGGCCCTCCCGGATCAGGGCGTTGCGCCGCTGGTCCCGCGCCGTGAGACCGGGATGAGCGCGGTACCAGACTTGCGTTGGCAATTGATGGCGCCGCAAATAAGCCTTGAATTTCTGCTCATCGTTGGCGCCATCGAGAATCAGCCAGTTGGTTCTGGGATAGCCGAGGCCATTGCTGAAGACCAGGTTGAGCCCGAAGCCGACCTTGTTGATGAAATCATCCATGTAGCTCTCCAGACTGCCATCGTAGTTGCTGGCGAACAGCACGCGGCGCCGACGGTCGAGATAGACCCAGCGCGCGAAATGGATGGTGGTCACTCGCCCCAGGCGGCCGCGGTAAAAGATGTGGCGGGCAGAGTAATCCACCCCCAGCAGCGCGGCGGAGATCAGCATGCGCCGGAACCAGCCGGGCTTGAGGCTCCCCATGGCGGTAAAGGCGTTGGTCACATCGGAATCTTCCAGGGAAGCGAGCTGGTCGGCGTGGACTGGCGCCACCCGCGGCGCAATCACCGGGTCGGACTGTTCCCGCTGCCGGAGCGCATACAGCAGGAACGGCAGCACCACCACCAGGACGGGAAGGAGCAGCAGCGCCAGCAACGGCATCGCCACCAGATGCAGCGCATTGCGCACGCGCCACCCCAGCGGCGTGGGCTGCGGGGGCGTCAGCGTCAGGCGCCTCTGCCGCCGCTCCTCCATCACGAACTGCCGCAGGGCCTCATGCTGGCGGGCCGGAGGCAGGGCCGCGAGCCGGGAGCCATGTTCCCGCAGGAAACGGGCGAGTTCGTCGTGCAGGACCTGTTCTTCCCCGACCTGCCGCACGGTGCGGCCGATCCAGTTGATGTAGTTGGCAGCGGCGGGGATCCGCCGCGGCCACAGCCAGGCCAGCAGGTCGCCATCGGGCGGGCAAGCGGGGGAGCAGCACAAGAACAAGCGGCGCAGCCCGGGGCCGGCCACCCGCGCCAGTTGCGCCAGGAACGGCGCCTCGGCGCCGTCGAAATCCGCCAGCAGGCAGAGATAGGTGGGGTAGTTCACCTCCGGCATCTGATAGGCGCGAATGTCGCCCAGGGTCGCATCCTCCAGCAGCACCAGGCGCGCGAAGTGCAGAGCGGGCAACTGGCCGAACGGAATCAGTTCGTTCCGCGGGTTGCACATGCCCGGGGCGTGGTTCATGGACTCGAGCAGACGCCGCAGCTCGGCTTCGTGCCCGGCGGCCACCGGCGCGGCAATCATCGAGCACGATTGCGGAGTCATGCGTCCGGCTCGAACGCCTCATCGCCGGTGGGCTCGTAGTGGGGCACGTCATTCATGCGCTGGCGCAGCGCCGCCAGGGTCTGATATAGCCGGCGCCGGGCCCGGTTTTGATTGCCCAGCGGACGGTGCTCGGCCAGGCAGTGCCAGGGATTGTAGCTGAGTTGCCGCGCGAACGCCCGTTGCGCCGTGCTGTCGAATAGCTGCCGGGGCAAGCGCAGCGTGGCCACGGACACGCGCGGCGATTTCTGCTCCGGCCAGAGCACGGCCGCATTCTCGATCGGCATCCGATGCGGATCGGTTTGCAGTTGCAGGCGCACATCAAATGCGGCATCCTCGCGCGCCAGGCGCGCCGCCATCGCCTGCCGCAGGTAATCGTCGGGAGGACGGAGCGGCAGGCGAGGCACGGGCGTGCGGTGCGCGGTCTTGGGCCACACCGAATACTGCATCGCCTGCCCTTCGCCTAGCAGATAGGGGACGCAACTGAAATACGGCGCCTCGAGCGGGCTGGACTGGGTCTTGATCCACAGCGACTGCATGATCAGGTCCAGCACGTGGGGCGCGCGAAGATTGAGAAAGTAGTAAATCGGCGTGTTCCTTAGGCTCTCGGTCTGCAACTGCGCATTGGCCCGCGTGTCCGGAGTTACAAAGGTGGGCGTCGAAATCGCGAACAGGTCCTGCGTGAACTTCTCCTCCTGCATCAGCTTGGGCCCCGGCACCCCCATCAGCTTGATGCTGATGCTCATGAAGCCCACATCATCAATATCCGGCGTGATGTAGGGGCCGGGGCCGGAAAAGCGAACCCAGGCGCGGTAGCAGCCCGGGTGGGCGTAGATACCGTGCCGCAGCTGCGGGGGCAGGCCCGCGTGGACAACGAACTCGCCCCGCACCATGCCGTGCGTTTTGGTGTTGCCGCCGCGTTCGAACCGCCCCGGTTTCCACAGCAGCCGCATCTGCTCTTCAAAACTCGCCGTGATGGACTCCAGCCAGGCCTCCTCGCCCGGCAGCAGTTTTTCCGCGGCAATTTGCAAACCTTCGTCCCCCCGCCTCCGGTTGATCAGCGCGGTCGCCAGCCGCGCGGCGGGATCGCGCAAGGTGGCCTCAAACAGCGGGCGAAAAAAGGGATCGAAACGGCGCTCCAGGCGCAGCGCCGCCATCGCCACCTGGCTGACCCGGTTGAGCAGCGCCGAGCGCGTTCGGGCCGGGGGCATGGGCCGGTCGGGGTTCAGCGCCGGCGCGTTCATGGCTGCGAGAACTCAAGCGCAAAATGGATCGTCCGGGACTTGTTCCAGTAGACGAGCCCCAGATAGAGCCCGGGCGCGACCAGACGGATTTCATCGCGGATATGACTGGCCAGCAGCGACGTCTTGGAATAATCCAGCACGACACACGGATGGTTGTCGAGCCAGCTCGCCCCCACGTAGACTTGCGCGACGATGGCGTTCAGTCCGAAGGCCAGAATGCGATTGGTCAGGGTGCCGTGCGCGGCATCGAAGGTCTTTCCCTGCCAGCCAAAGATGTTCACCAGCGACGCGATCTCGCGGCTGAATACGGTGCCGGGCGCGATGATGGCGGTGCCCTGGGCTTCGCCGTTCGGGATGGCGCCCGCGGGGCTGCCGGAAAACAATTGGTCCAGTCGTTCGCCGGGCGTGGTGAGCAGTTCCGCCACCGTGATGGGCATGACTCCTCCGCTTTCAAAGATTCCGTGCCGCCGGGAAGGGGCGGCCGCGTCCGCACAACATATACCCGGTGGTATCGAGCACTATGGCCTTGGCTGCGGGGTTTGTCAATCCCAACCGGCACGGCCCTCGCTCTGCGGCGCGGCCGCCCTTTTCTGGACGCCCTCCGGTTGGTCGGGCCGCGGCCGAAATCCGCTGGGCGCCAACGCGTGCCCGCTCTGCTCAAGCCGCCTCCAAGTTGCCTCGTCCAGGCTGCCGATCCGCAGGCGCGGCGCGGGGATCTGCCCGGCCGCATGCGGGCGGGCGTGGCTTCAGCCTCGCTGCGCCGCGTCCGCCAGGATCGCGTCCGCGGCCTTTTCGCCAATCATGTAGATGGCGCAGCTGATGAAAAAGCCGGGAATGCGGGGAAACACCGACGCATCCACCACGCGCAAATTCCGGGTTCCATGCACGCGGAATGCGCTGTCCAATACCCCCTGCTTTTCCACCGGCCCCATCGCGCAACTGCAGGAGGCATGATGGCCCCACGCATGCGTGCGCACAAACTCGCGCAGTTCGGCGTCGGACTGCACCTTTTCGCCCGGCAGCTCCTCGGCCGCCACCAGGTTCTGCTCCTTCAGCTTCGACGTCAACCGGCGGACCAGCCGAACGGCGGCGACCACCGAATCCAGGTCCTGGCCCCCGTCCCCGGTCCCCTCCCCGAAATAATGGAAATTCACCTGCGGAGGATCGCGCGGATCGCGGGAACGCAGCGTCACTTCCCCGGCGCGATTGTTGGTGTGCGCCTTCAGGACCGACCAGGTCAAATAGTTGAGGTCCTGGGCGAACAGATCGGAGTAATGCGGGAAGTACCCCTGAAAGCGGCCCAGAAACGCGGTGCAGAATACGTCCGGCAGCGGCCGATCCGGCGCCGACCGCTGGTAAAACGACAGCACCCCGCCATTGCTGATATAAGGGCCGCGTCGGTGCCGCTGCCATTGCCGGAACTGGGGGTCGCCCGCGTCAAATCGTGCGCCCTGGAAGATGCGCCATTGATCAAAATTCATGCGGTTGACCACGCCCACTTCGTAGCGGTCTTGAAGATTCCGGCCCACGCCAGGCAGGTCCACCCGGGGCGCAATCCCCTGGCGCGCGAGCTCGTCCGCCGGTCCGATCCCGGATAGCATCAACAGTTGGGGCGAATTGAAGGCGCCTCCCGCCACAATGACTTCGCGCGCGGCATACAGACGGTGGAGTTCCCCCGGCTCGGCGCTGGCGCGCGCCGAAGCCCGATACAGGCGCTGGCCTTTCAGGTATTCCACCCCGATGGCGCGCTGGTCGTCGTCGAGAAGGATGCGCGTGGCCAACGCATGCAGCTCAATCCGCAACCGTGCGGGGTAGCGGCGGGCCACCGACAGTACGCGTTCGCGCGCTCCGGTGCGCGCATGCCGGCGCGTGGTCAGCGGCATGTAGCGCCAGCCGAAGTCATTCTTGCGCTCCGTGCGCCAGTCATTGGGATCAAACTGGCAGGTCGCCAGCCAACGCATCTGATCCGCGGCGTCCGGCATGCTTTCCGCCCCCGCCAGGGCAGAGTCGATCAGCGTCCGCAGCAGATTCCAATCGTCCAGCGGGACCATCGGAATGCCGGTCTCGGTCGGCAACCATCCCCGAAATCCGTGCCGGCTGGGGTTGAAGCCAAGTTTGGCCAGGCAGCGAAGCCAGAAGCGATGGCGGCAGTCCTCGAGACGCTGGAAATACCGGCGCATCCGGGTGGCGCTCCAGGACGGATCCGCGGTCAACGCCGCAATGTTGTCCCAGTCCGCCTCGTGCGGATACATCAGGATCATGGCATTGTGGGCCGTACATCCGCCGAGCGTTCCAGCGCGGGGATACAACACGCCTGCCACCCGCTCACCGTTCCAGGTCTCCCGATATTTGGGATCCTGGCGCTGGACGGCCTCATCCGTATAATGGCGAACGAAATAGTCCCACTTGAGCGCCGCGTTTTCCGACGCAAACGGGTGAAAGCAAGGCACGTCGTAATCAAACGGCAAGCGGCTGACGCCGTCATCGGGGCCGGTGGCGGCGTCCGGCTCCCGGGGGTCGCCGCCGGCCTCGAGCAGGATCACGCGATGCCCGGCCTCAGCCAGCCGCGCCGCCACCGTTCCGCCGCCGGCGCCCGAGCCAATCACGATGTAGTCGCACTCGGGGTGCGTAGCTGTATTGGCGGTCATTGTCTCAACCACGCCTGCAGGGTGGCGAAAGTATACCCCGGCCCATGAGCGCGCGCGCGTTTTCCGAGCCGGGCTTTGGGATATAATTCGGAGCCAAGATCGCAGATCCCCATATCCGCCGGGGTTCTGACTGGATCGTCACGCAGCACGGCCGCCGGATTCTGCACCCTGATCCGCCGGTCCCGCCCCAGGGCGCTTGCGCGCTGGAGCCCGGCTGGGCGCGCTGCAGCCCAGCTTCGCTCGGTGGCGACGGGCACCGTCGCTCCAGGCGCCGCCACGTTGCTCCGTAAGGAGGGAACCGTTATGCGATGCACTACAGGACTAGTGGCAGGACCCACGCACCCCCGGCAGGTAGCGGCCGGAGCCGCGCGCCGTTCCGGCGGTCGCCCGAAAAGGGCGGCGGTGCCGATGGCGCCGTGGTTGTGCGGCACGCTGCTGTGCCTGTTGGGGCTGGGAGCCTGCCACGCCGGCCCCCAGCCCGGGCATGTGCAGGATGAAGCCCAACTCGCCGGCCGTAGCCCGGCGTCGTTCCCTCCGGCCACAGAAGATTATTTTCATGCGATGGATGGCGGCATCCCGCTCACCCCCGACGAGATTAAGGGCCGCGACGTGTGGCTGGTGTGGAGCGGCGGCGATGATCGCCTCTGGGATTCGCTCACGGACACGACCTTTGGCGCGGTGGATCTGCTCAAGACGCTGTCTTCCTATCCGGGCTTAAAAGCCCGCCGCGGCAACCGCTGGCAGTACCTCGGCTTGGTAAATGAGCCATGCTTTCGCCAGGCGACCGGACCCGATCCGAACCGCTACGGCCTGTGGCTCGACAGCCGCGACTCCACCTGCCCGCCCGATCCGTTTGAAAACGCAGCCCAGTATCCCGGCGTCAAGCTTGGCGCACGCGGAAAGACGATTCCGGCCGGTTCCTACTATGGCTATGCCAGCGGGGTGGTGGGGCTGCGCTTGTTCCCCAATCCGGCCTTCGATGCCGCCGCGGCCAAAGCCTGGGACTCAAAACGCTATTACACCGATCCCAGTTATTACAACAGCAAGAAGCTCGTTCGCCCGTACCGGGTTGGCATGTCGTGCGGCTTTTGTCACGTGGGCCCCAGCCCGACGCATCCGCCGGCGGATCCGGAAAATCCCCGCTGGGCGGATTTGAATTCGATTGTGGGCGCCCAGTATTTCTGGGTGGACCGAGTGCTGTCGTGGCAGGCGGACCCGTCCAACTTCATCGTGCAATTGCTCCACACCTCGCGCCCAGGCACGCTCGATACCTCGCTCATCTCTTCCGACAACATCAACAATCCGCGCACCATGAACGCCTTCTACGGCCTGCCGGCGCGCATGACGCTCGCGCGGCGTTGGGGGCAGGAGTCGCTTCAGGGGGGCGCGCGAAACAATCAGCAATTGAACGAC
The DNA here is from genome assembly GCA_050745565.1 of Terriglobales bacterium. Lineage (GTDB taxonomy): Bacteria > Acidobacteriota > Terriglobia > Terriglobales > SCQP01 > SCQP01. Next base: position 14,525 of record JBOGKJ010000314.1, read on the forward strand.
TATTTCCATTCCGGGCCCCTCACCGCGTTTTTCCAGTCACCGGACACGGTGTGGTCCCCCCATGTGCTCAAGGACGCTTCCGATTCGGTCGGCGTTCTGGGAGCGTTGAACCGCGTCTACCTGAACATTGGGCTGTTCAGCGAGGAGTGGATGCTGCATTTTCGGCCGATGATCGGCGGCGCGCCCATCACGCCGATCCAGATCACCGTCGCCAACAAGAATTCCGCCTACTGGGATGCGACCCAGAACCAGACGCCGTACATGGCGGAATTCCTGCTTAAGGCGGGCGCGGGACACCGTCTGCGCGATGCGCCCGGCGGCGCCGCGTACCTCACCCACGATGCGGCCGTGCTGGGGCAAGGCAAGATCGTGTTTGCCGATACCTGCGCGCGCTGCCACTCCAGCAAGATCCCGACCCCCGCGCCGGGCCTCGATCCTGCCGGGTGCTCGGGGAAAGATTATCTGCGCTGCTGGAGCCAGTACTGGACCTGGACCGGGACCAACGACTTCAAGACCCGGATGCGGGCGATGGTCCTGCGCCCGGATTTCCTGGACAACAACTATCTCTCCACCGACTTCCGTGTCCCCATCACCCTGCTGCAAACCAACGCTTGCAGTGCGCTGGCCACAAACGCCATCCGCGGCAATATCTGGGACAATTTCTCGTCCGAGACTTACAAGGATCTTCCGTCCGTCGGCAGCATTACCGTTTATAACCCCTTGACCGGAGCGCCCAGCTCGTACACCATGCCCGCCGGCGGACGCGGATACACGCGGCCGCCCTCGCTGATCAGCCTGTGGTCCACGGCCCCGTTTTTGCTGAACAACAGCCTGGGCCAATTCAACCCCAGCCCGTCGGTCACGGCTCGCATGGCGTCGTTTCAGAATTCCATCGAGCAGCTTCTCTGGCCGGCGAAGCGCGAAAAGGATACGCTGCTGCCGGACAAGTTGCCGGGCACCATTGATCGCACCACCGAGACCAGCTATCTTCGGATACCCATTGGTTATCTGCCGGCATCTTTGAAGCCCATGCTGGGCTTGGCACAGCGCGTCTTTCCCACGTACTTTTCGAATCAAGAGCTCGTCCTCGGTCCCATCCCCAAGGGCACGCCGGTGGATCTGCTGGCTAATCTCGACATTCTGGGCGAAGCCTCCAATCCCGCCGACAAACTGAAGCACCAGAGACAGGTCCTCAGCCTGTTGCTGAAGCTGCAGCATGATCTCGCCGCGCTGCCGCCGCACGCAACCGACCAGCAGGCGCGGCAAGTCTTTGCCAACCTGGTCCCTGGAATGATGGCGCTGAGTAAATGCCCGGATTTTGTGGTCAATCGGGGCCATTACTTCGGCACGTCCCGTTTCAGTGGCGAGCCGGCACTCAGCGACAGCCAAAAGCGCGCCTTGATTGAGTATTTGAAGACCTTCTAGGACGAGGAGTTGATGCCGAAGCTGAGCCACCGTGTTACCGTTGCCCGCCCGCACCGTCCGGATGTCACCGGAGGGTGGCACCTGCGGGTGGCGGGCGCAGCCCTGCTGATGCTGATCGCCGCGGCGGGCGCCTGTGGACGGCGCCCGCCGCAGCCGGCCGCGGTGGTGGATGACGCCCAAGCCGCCGGCAAGACCACGGCTGACTTTCCGCAAACAGCGTCGCCGGTCTTTGATGCCATGGATGGCGCTGTGGTGTTGAGCGCCGCCGAACGCCAGGGGCGCAACACCTGGCTGTTGTGGACAGCCGGGGACCAGGTGTTTTGGGACGGCATGGCACGGCGCGGCTTGGGCGCCGGCGATCTGCTGAAGACGGTGGACTCCCGCCAGCGTCCCACCCGGTTTCGCACGATGGGACTGGTGAACCAGCCCGGATTTGCCACAGCCCGAGCGCCGGACGCGCTGGGAATTTGGCTCGATGTGGGCCCGCAAGAGCCCGGCGTGGACCCCCGCGTTTACGGGCGGCCGTCCGGCATCGTGGGACTCCGCATCTATCCCAATCCGGACTTCGACGCCCGGGCTCGGGCACGCTGGGATCCGGCCCGGTTCTACACCGATCTGGCGTACTACAACGACCCCCGCCTGGTGCGTCCCTACACCGTGGGCATGGCCTGCGGGCTCTGTCACGTGTCATTCAACCCGCAGCGGCCCCCCAAAGATCCTGAGCATCCCGGCTGGGAGAACCTGGCTTCCACCATCGGCAACCAGTACTTTGATTCTGCCCGGGTCTTCGCCAACCCGGCGCACGAGGACAGCTATATCGAGCAACTGCTGCGCTCCTGGCCGCGCGGAACCGTGGATACTTCCTTCCTCACCACCGACAACCTGAACGACCCCAGCAATATCAATTCCATTTTCGACCTCCCGGCGCGCATGGCCGCGGCGCAAGTCGAAACCATCGCTGGCGGCGGGCTCAATTTTCCCGGCGAAAAGGCCGCCATGCCGGTGCCGCACGTGCTGAAGGACGGGGCGGATTCGGTCGGCCTGGTGGGGGCACTGAGCCGCGTGTACGTCAGCATCGGTCTATTCAGCCAGCTATGGTTGCGCGACCACAACGCGCTCGTCGGCGGCAAACCCCAAATCCCCTTCAGTGTCGCCGAGGCCCGGCACAATTCTGTGTACTGGCGCGCCACGGCGGATCGCATCCCCGATCTCGCCAGCTTTCTGGCTCGCATGCAGGGACCCCGCTTACAGGACGCGCCGGGCGGGCGCGCCTACCTGACCCAGGACTCGCGGCAACGGCGGCGGGGGAAAATCGTTTTCGCCGACAATTGCGCCCGGTGTCACTCCAGCAAGCAACCCCCGGCGGCGGCGGCGGCCACGCCGGAGCAGGATCGGCAGTGGATGCGCCGCGAGGTTCAGAAGCCGGATTTCCTGCAAGGCAACTTCCTCTCCACCGACGCGCGTATTCCCGTGACGGTTGTTCAAACCAACGCCGCGCGGGCCCTCGCCACCAATGCCATGCGCGGTCACATCTGGGACAACTTTTCGTCGGAGACCTACAAGCAGTTACCAGCAGTGGGTGCCATACAGGTCCAGGATCCGTTCTCGGGCTCGACCACCAAGTTTTCACCGCCTCCCGGCGGCCCGGGCTACTATCGGGTTCCCTCCCTGATCGGCATCTGGGCCACCGCGCCACTGCTGCACAACAATGCCGTGGGCAGCTACACCGGCGACCCGTCGGTAGCCGGGCGGATGGCCGCGTTTTCCGACGCGATCACCCGGCTGCTCTGGCCGCAAAAGCGCCGCGGCTTCGCATCCATCGCACGTATGTCCGTGGACAGCTATCTTGACGTCCCAGCGTCATTCCTGCCGCGCGAATTTCAGCCGCTGGCTCGCGCCGGACGCTTTCGTCTGGGGCCGATTCCCGCCGGAGCCCCCATCGATCTGATCGCCAGCGCCGACCTTGGCACATCCGGCCGCGGCACCACCATGGATCGCATCCGCCTGGCCGGCGAACTGCAGCGTTACCTCCTCCAGGCTCGATTGCATACGGCCGATACCGCCGCGCTCACGCGCGAATTCGCGAAGCTCGTTCCCGATCTGCTGAAAATCAGCAATGGACCCGACTTTGTTCTGGATCGCGGACACTATTTTGGCACGGCGCTCAGCGATGCCGACAAACGCGCCCTGATTGAATTCCTGAAGACGTTCTAGGCAGCATTTCTCACACCGGGCACCGGGTGAGGCCGCAGCCGATGGCAGGAGCGGCAGGGCGCGGGCCGGCGGCCCGCGCGCCGGTCAGGCGTCCGGCCCCATACGCGGCCGCGTCGCTTCCCCAAGCTTCGCGGCGGCGGCGGCGATGCGGGCGGCCTGGGCGCGCACTTGCTCCGGAGCGGTGCCGCCGGTGCCGCTGCGGCGGGCGACGACGGCGGCGGCGGTCAGGCCGCCGAGGTCCGGGCTGACGCCGGAGCGGAACATCCCGCCCACGCGGCGGTGAGCCTCATGGAAGGACACACCTTCGGCGACCAGGCGATCGGCGCGGTCGGTGGCGAGCAGCGCGGGGTCGTTCACGGCGCGATCGCAGGCGTCGCGGCGCACGCCAGTCGTCTCGACCACGCCGGCGGCGATCTCGAGGCAGCCCAAGGCCGTGTCCACAGCATCGAACACCGGCTCCTTGTCTTCCTGCAGGTCGCGGTTGTAGGCGAGCGGCAAGCCCTTGAGCAGCGTCAGCAACTGCTGGAGATGGCCGAGCTGGCGCGCCGACTTGCCGCGGATGAGCTCGAGCGCGTCCGGGTTTTTCTTTTGCGGCATCAGGCTGCTGCCGGTGGCGTAGGCGTCGCCCAACTCGAGGTAGCCGAACTCGGCGCTGCTGTACAGGATCCAGTCCTCGGCGAAGCGGGACAGATGCACCCCCAGCAGGCTGAGCGCAAACACCAGCTCGCAGGCGAAGTCGCGGTCGCTGACCGCATCCAGGCTGTTCTGGGTGATGCGGCTGAAGCCCAGCTCGCCGGCGGCGGCGGCGCGGTTCAGGCCCCAACCGTTGCCGGCGAGCGCGCCGCTGCCGAGCGGCGACTCGTCCATACGGGCGTAGGCGTCGGCGAGCCGGCCCAGATCGCGCAGCAGCATTTCGGCATAGGCCAGCGCATGGTGGCCGAGCGAAATCGGCTGTGCGCGCTGCAGGTGGGTGTAGCCGGGAATGAGCGCGTCGGCATGCTGTTGTGCGAACGCGGCCAGCGCCGCCAGCAGGCGGCCCAGGCGGCGCTCGAGCGCGGGGCGCTCGCCGCGCAGGTAGAGCCGCAAATCGAGCGCCACCTGCTCGTTGCGGCTGCGGCCGGTTTGCAGTTTGGCGGCGGCCTCGCCGGCAAGCTCCGCCAGACGCTCGGCCACCCAACTGTGGACGTCCTCACAGAAATTAGGCGGCGCGGCCGCCCTTTTCTGGACGCCCTCCCGTTGCTCCCACCCCAAGGCGCGAGCGCCTTGGGGACCACGGGGGTCGGGCTGCGGCCGAAATGCGCTTGGCGGCAACGCGCGCCCGCTCGGCTCGGTGAACGCGCCACCGGCGCCTTCACCCGTCCCAGTCGCCTCGTTTGGCACGGGCCCCGGCGCGAGCGTAACGTCGGCAGGCGCGGGCAACTCGCGCTCGAGTTGGCCGAGCGCGGCGGTCAGCGCGGCGGCCTCGGCCGCGCTCAGCACCTGGGCCTGCTCAAGCGCGTGCACGTGGGCGCGCGTGCCGGCAATCTCGGCCGCCGCCAGGCGCCAGTCAAAAGTGAGCGACTGGCTGAACCGCTCCATGGCGGCCGCCGTCGGCTCGCGGAAACGCCCGCCCCAGAGCTTCATGTCAGCGTCCGCCGGCGCGCTCGCGCAGCGCCGCGGCCTTGGTGGGCAGCCCCACCAGCTTGATGAAGCCGGCGGCGTCTTTCTGGTCGTAGAGTTCACCCATGGTGAACGACGCCAGCGCGCCCGAGTAGAGCGAGTTCGGCGATGTCCGCCCGACCACCAGCGCGTGTCCCTGCTGCAGCTTCAGCCGGACTTCGCCGGTGGCCGGTGCCAGCGCCTGGTTCATGAAGGCGTCGAGCGCCGCGCGCAGCGGCGTGAACCACAGCCCGTTGTAGACCAGCCGCGCATAGTCGAGTCCCAGCCTCTGCTTGGTCTCGGCGGTGGCGCGGTCCACGGTCAGCGCCTCCAGCTCGCGCAGCGCGGTCACCAGCAGGAAGCCGCCAGGCGTCTCATAGGCGCCGCGCGACTTCATGCCCACGAAGCGGTTCTCGACCAGGTCAATACGGCCGATGCCGTGCCGGCCGGCCGTCTCATTGAGCAGCGTCAACAACGCGACCGGCGCGAGCGACTTGCCATTGACCGACACCGGCGCGCCGGCCTCGAAGCCGATGGTCAGGTACTCGGGCTCGCGCGGCGTGTCGGCGAGCGCGCGCGTCAGCAGCCACATATCCTCGGGCGGCTCAGCCGCCGGATCCTCGAGCGCGCCGCCCTCGTGGCTGATATGCCAGAGGTTCTGGTCGCGGCTGTAGATTTTTTCGGTGGTCTGCTCGATCGGCACCTGGTGGCGGCCGGCGTAGGCGATGGCGTCTTCGCGGGAGACGATTTCCCACTCGCGCCAGGGGGCGATTACGCCCAACTGCGGCGCCAGCGCCTGGTAGGCAAGCTCGAAACGGACCTGGTCGTTGCCCTTGCCGGTGCAGCCGTGTGCGAGTGCGTCGCAGCCGGTGGCGAGGGCGGCCTCGACCTGCTTTTTGGCGATCAGGGGGCGCGCCATGGCGGTGCCGAGCAGGTACTTGTAGTCGTAGGTGCAGCCGGCCTTGAGCGTCGGCCAGACGTAGCCGGTGAGAAACTCCTCGGCTACCTCCGCCAGCACCACCTCGTCGGCGCCGGTGGCGCGGGCCTTCTGGCGCAGTTTGACGTAGTCATCGCCCTGGCCCACGTCGGCGATGACGGCGACCACGGCGGCGCCGGGGTAGTGCTCCTTCAGCCAGGGGATGATGATCGAGGTGTCGAGGCCGCCGGAGTAGGCGAGGGCAATTTTGCGGTAGCGGGTCTGGGGTTTGGGGGTCATGATCAGTGCCGGTGCGGATGGCGGGACTTGGTGTTGCCCAGAATGAGCGCGGCCAGAATGGCCTTTTGGGCGTGGAGGCGGTTGGCCGCCTGCTCGTAAACCAGCGAATAGTTGGAATCAATCACGCCCGTGGTGACTTCCTGCCCGCGGTGCGCGGGGAGGCAGTGCAAAAAGCGGGCGCCGGGGCGGGCCCGGGCCATCAACGCCTCGGTGACCTGCTAGGCGGCAAAGTCGCGTGCGCGCTGCGTCTGCTCGGCCTCCTGGCCCATGCTCGCCCAGGTGTCGGTGTAGAC
>JBOGKJ010000315.1:0-13951 GCA_050745565.1 Terriglobales bacterium
CCAGGCCCGCAGCTGCCCCCGTGCCAGCTCGCTCACGCGGCTCGGAAAGCCCCTCCGGGTTTGCGGCACGCGCCCGATGCGCCCCGTTCGCCGTTGCTGTTGGCGTACCTTGCTGGCCCAGCCGTAAGCGCGGTGGCTGGCCGTCCTCATCTGGTTCTGCTTTTTCGCGCCATCAGCGTTCCTGCCCGGGCAACCTTCAGTTCTGAGGGGAATACTATACCGGTCGGGCAAAGCGGGCAAGGCCGGCATTGCGAACTCCGAAATCGGCGCCGCGGCGACAATCTGGCGGCATGGGGCAATATGCGCACAAGTGCGGGGCCATGCATATCAACTCATGATGTATTAATTAGGTTACCGCTCTGCCATTGCGCTACGGCCCCCCCGCAACTTCAGCCAATTGCCTCTTGGTTGACGCGGCCGTGCCAGCAAGGTGGCCCTCCGTGCGGAAATCGCTCCAGCCCCTCGTGTCAGCAAAGCATTAGAAGGCGAAGCCGGTCTCGAGGGCGGCGCGGAATTGATTCCTATCGTTACCCGCGCGACCAAAGGCGTCGCCGGCAGCCGGACGGATGGCGTTCACCAGACTGAGGTCGCCGCGCACGAAAAAGTGCTGAGGTTGCCAACCGGGAGTAACCGTCCACGACCAGGCGCCGCTCCCCGGGCCATACAGAAGATTTACGGACTCCTTTGGCGGGCTTCCCGTAGCTCGAATGAATTCAGCGCGCACCGCCAAAGAAAAATGCCCGGGCAGCTTGCGGCTGGCCAACAGCGCCCCACCCCAAGTCTGAGCACCATGGGCGATGGCAGCGACCTCGGCAGCGGGCACGTCCGAAAACTGGAAATAGGGCTCGACCATCCAGGGGCCGTGGCTGTAGCTATAGATCAAGTCCAGGATGCGGCTGTTGTTCTGTACTGGCGTGGCCGCTGTCCGATATGCGGTGCGCGACCAGTTGCCGCCGCCGGTGAGCAGGAGCGACTGCGTTGCGGATAGCGTGTAGGCTACGTCGGCTGAAATCCATGTAAAGCGATCGGAGTAGTAGCCGTCATTCCAGCTCACCGCGCCTTTCCAGCGACCGCGCGCGGCGTTGACCTGGATGCCGCGGTTGACATCATTCTCCTGATTCCACAGCAGGCCGCGAAGCACATTGACGTTCTGAAACGTGAACGTGTTCTCGGCGCCGATAAGCGTCGGAAGCACGCCGGCATCGAGGCTGCAATGCGCGCCCAACGGGAAGGTGGCATAGACCACGGGCAGAAGCCCAAACAGTCCGCGCGTGGTATCGCCCGTGGACTGCAACGACTGGCCCACGACGGGGATGTTGTAGGCGCCGGCCTGCAGGTAAAATTGGACCGGACCGGACGCCTTTTGCAGGATCACCATGGCATTGGACCAATCGGCCAGGGTTCCGGCTTCGCCGGGCGCGGGTCGGTCTTGCCACACGCCCAAGGCGCTGATGACGCCGCCTGCCTGCACGCTGCCCAGCGGCCCGGCGGCGATCGCTGCGGAGGCGGGCGGCGGAACCTGAGCGCTGGCCAGCGCCGCCAGCCCCAAGAGCAGCGCAACCGCGCGCCACGTCATTGCAGCCCGGCGGCAGGCCGCTCCGGGAAGCGACGATCGAGGGCGAGATTCAATGCCAGCACGTTGACGCGAGCGTCGCCGAGCAGGCCGAACGCCGGCGGCTGAATATGGGTCGCGATCAGCCGCTCGACTTGCGCGGCCGTCACGCCGCGGGCGCGGGCGACGCGCGGCGCCTGCTCGAGGGCGTTGGCGGGGCTGATGTCCGGATCGAGGCCCGAGGCCGAGCCCGTGACCGCGTCGGCCGGAATTGGAACGGACGGCGTGATCAATAGCGGCTTGTAGGGATCGTTGAAGACCTCGATCAGCTTGACCGCGTCGAGCGCGCCCGTGGCCGTGCGAAACCGCTCCAGGGGCTCGGACGCCGTGAACGGTATGCCGTTGCTCAGGCAGTAGCGGAGCACCCGAAGGCTGACGCCGTCGAAGTCCACTTCGTCGCGATGCCCGCTTCCCTGTCTGACCGCGCCCAGGATGAGCTTGGCGCTGGTGGGGCCGAGGTTGGAAGCGCCCGAAGCGGCGGCGTCGTAGCCGGCGCCAGCCGAGGATGGGCGGCCGTGGAAGTAGTCCGGACGGGCGAAAGCCTGGCCGATCAGGCTGGAGCCAATGGCGCGGCCGTCCCGCACGATAAGGCTGCCGTTGGCCTGGCGCGGAAACCACCACTGGCACAGACCGGTTACGACGAGGGGGTAGACGATGCCCAGCAGCACCGTGAAGAGCAGCATCAAGCGGAACGCGGGACTCAGATATCGTGTCATGACTGTGAGCGCTCAGGCGAGCCGCAGGGCGTGGACAATGTGGTCGATCAGCCAAATCCCGGGGAAGGGGACGAGGATGCCGCCCAGGCCATAGAGCAACAGATTGCGACGCAGGAGATTGGCGGCGGCCATGGGCCGGTATTTGACCCCGCGCAACGCCAGCGGCACCAGGGCGATGATGATGAGGGCATTGAAGATCACCGCCGCGAGCACGGCGCTCTGCGGCGTGCGCAAATGCATGACGTTGAGCGACCGGAGCGCGGGATAAGTGGTCATGAACATGGCCGGAATGATCGCGAAGTACTTGGCCAAGTCGTTGGCGATGGAGAACGTGGTGAGGGCGCCGCGGGTGATCAGCAGTTGCTTGCCGATCGCCACCACTTCGATCAGCTTCGTGGGGTTGCTGTCGAGGTCCACCATGTTGCCGGCTTCCTTGGCGGCGGTGGTGCCGGAGTTCATGGCCAGGCCGACATCGGCCTGGGCCAGAGCGGGGGCGTCGTTGGTGCCGTCGCCGGTCATGGCCACCAGACGCCCGGCCGCCTGCTCGGTGCGGATGAACTCGAGCTTGTCCTTGGGCGTAGCCTGCGCCAGGAAGTCATCCACGCCGGCCTCGCTGGCGATGGCCGCGGCGGTGAGCGGGTTGTCGCCCGTGATCATCACCGTGCGAATGCCCATCCGCCCCAACTGCAGAATGCGCTCCCGCATGCCGCCCTTCACGATGTCCTTGAGATGGATCACGCCGAGCATCCGGCTTCCATCCGCCACCGCCAGCGGCGTGCCGCCGCCACGGGCCACGCGGTCGCTGATCGCCCGCAGCTCGCTACCCACGTCGCCGCCGTTCGCGGCGACGAAAGCGGCCACGGCCTCGGTTGCGCCCTTGCGCAGCCGGCGCCCCTCGAAGTCCACCCCGCTCATGCGGGTGTAGGCGGAAAATGCGATGAACGCAGCCTGATCCTCGGGAATGTGGCGGCCCCGCATGCCGTACTTCTCCTTGGCGAGCACCACCACGGAGCGACCCTCGGGCGTCTCATCGGCGAGGCTCGAAAGCTGTGCCGCATCGGCCAAATCGCGTTCCGAGACGCCGGGGACCGGCAAAAACTCCACCGCCTCGCGGTTGCCGATGGTGATGGTTCCGGTCTTGTCCATCAGCAGCGTGTCAATGTCGCCCGCCGCCTCGACCGCCTTGCCGCTGAACGCCAGCACGTTGTGCTGCATCACGCGGTCCATGCCGGCGATGCCGATGGCTGAGAGCAGCCCGCCGATGGTGGTGGGGATGAGGCAGACCAGCAGCGAGATCAGGACCGCCATGCTGGGGGCGGCGCCCGCGCCGGCCTGCGCCACGCTGAACAGCGCCAGCGGCTGCAGCGTGACCACGGCCAGCAGGAAGATCAAAGTCAGGCCGGCGATGAGAATGTTGAGCGCGATTTCATTGGGCGCCTTCTGCCGCTGCGCCCCTTCGACCAGCGCGATCATGCGGTCGAGAAACGTTTCCCCCGGATTGGAGGTGATGCGGATGGTCAGCGAATCGCTGAGCACGCGCGTGCCGCCGGTGACCGCGCTGCGGTCCCCGCCCGATTCCCGGATCACCGGAGCGCTCTCACCGGTGATCACCGATTCGTCCACGGTGGCGATGCCTTCGATCACCTCGCCATCGCCGGGAATGAGTTCGCCGGTCTCGACGATGACCACATCGCCCGCGCGCAGCTCGGAGCTCGCCACCGGCTCGGTCTTGCCGCGGCTGGAAATGCGCCGCGCAGGGGCATCGCTGCGCGTGCGCCGCAGGCTGTCGGCCTGGGCTTTGCCGCGGGCCTCGGCCATGGCCTCCGCGAAGTTGGCGAACAGCACCGTGAACCACAGCCAGAGGGCGATCTGGAAGTCGAATTTCACGCCGGCCTGCCCCGCCAGTGCCGCCCGTATCAGAAATCCGGTGGTGAGACCGGCGCCCACCTCCACCACGAACATGACCGGGTTCCGCACCAACGTTAGAGGATTGAGCTTGCCAAAGGCGGCGCGCAGCGCCCGCACCACGATGCCGCGCTCAAATAACGGCCGCGCCCGCAACTGCCGCGGCGGCGGCAGACTGGCGCCGCCGCCGGGCGCCGGCCTGGAACTCGAGGCGGCGATGAGTTCGGGAATCATGGTGAGAGTTCCGGCCGTTTCAGTAAAGCCGCCCGGCGTGCATGAGAAAATGCTCGACGATCGGGCCTAGAGCGAGCGCGGGGAAAAACGTCAGCGCGCCCACCATGATCACCGTGCCCGCCAGCAAACCAACAAACAGCGGCCCGTGCGTCGGCAGGGTTCCCGAGCTCGTGGGGATCGCCTTCTTGGCGGCCAGGCTCCCCGCCACCGCCAGCATGGGAATGATGATCAGAAAGCGCCCGATCAGCATGGCCAGGCCGAGCGTGAGGTTGTACCAGGGAGTATTGGCGTTGAGGCCGGCAAAGGCGCTGCCGTTGTTGCCGGTGGCGCTGGAATAGGCATAGAGAATCTCGGTGAGCCCATGCGGGCCGGCATTGCCCAGATTGGCTGCCGCAGGGCCGGGATTCCAGTAGCTGTGCGGGCTCGAGTGAATCTGCGTGGCGGCGGCGGCGAATACCAGGATGGAGAAGGCGCAGGCGATCAGCGCCAGCATGGCCATTTTGACTTCCTTGCTTTCGATTTTTTTGCCCAGGTACTCCGGCGTGCGCCCCACCATCAGGCCGGCGACGAAGACGGCCACGATGGCGAACAGCAGCATGCCGTAGAGCCCCGACCCGGCGCCACCGAAGATCACCTCGGCACTCTCGATGTTGAACAGCGGCACCAGCCCTCCCAAAGGAGTGAAGCTGTCATGCATGCTGTTGACACTGCCATTGCTGGCGTCGGTCGTGGCAACCGCCCACAGCGCCGAGTCGGCGATGCCAAAGCGGACCTCCTTGCCTTCCATGTTGCCGCCGGGCTGCGACGCAGTGGCGTGGCTTTCGACGCCCAGGCGCGTGAGGTTGGGATTGCCGGCCTGCTCGGCCGGATAACAGATCGCCATGCCCGCCAGGAAAAGCAGGAACATGGTGGCATACAGCGCCCAGCCCTGGCGGGTGTCGCCGACCATGGATCCGAAGGTGTAGACCAAGGCGGCGGGGATCAGGAGGATGAACAGACACTCGATAAGATTGGACAGCGGCGTGGGATTTTCGTAGGGATGGGCGGAGTTGGCGTTGAAGAAGCCGCCGCCGTTGGTGCCCAATTGCTTGATGGCCTCCTGCGATGCGACCGGGCCTTGGGCCAGCGTCTGCGGCGCGCCTTCAAGGGTGGCGACCGTGGCGGCGTGATGAAAATTCTGGATGACGCCCTGCGAGCACAACACCAGCGCGCCCACGAGCGAGAGTGGCAGCAGGATGTAGACCGTGCCGCGCACGGTATCGGTCCAAAAGTTGCCGATGGTGGCCGATTGGCGCCGCACAAAGCCCCGGATCAGCGCGATCGCCACGGCCATGCCGGCCGCCGCGGAAACGAAGTTCTGCACCGTCAGCGCCGCCATCTGGACGGCGTAGCTGAACGTGGTTTCGCCGCCATAGGACTGCCAGTTGGTATTGGTCACGAAACTGATCGCAGTGTTGAAGGCGAGATCAGGCGTCGCCTGCCGCGCGCCAAATCCCTGCGGATTCAGTGGCAGCCAGCCTTGCAGGCGCTCGAGCCCGTAGGCGAGCAAGAAGCCGGCCAGGCTGAATGCCAGCAGCGCCGCGGTGTACGCCAGCCAGCTCTGTTCGGCGCCTTCCTCGACCCCGCCCAAGCGGTAGCAGAACCGCTCAAGCGGACGCAGCAGCGGATGCAGGAACGTGCGCCGGCCTTCATATACCCGCGCCATGTACAAGCCCAGCGGCTTGGTCAACGCGAGCAATAGCGCGCAATAGAGGGCGATCTGCAGGACGCCGTGGGAGGTCATGGGCAGTGCCTCAGAATTTCTCCGGCTTCAGGAGCGCGTAGACGAGATAGGCAAAGACGCCCACGGAAACCAGCCCGGTAGTGAGGTAAACGGCATGCATACGGGTCACAATTTGTCGCACATGCCGGCAAAAGCCCAGAAGAGCCGGAGCACGAAGCCAGCGACGACGAGATAGAACAAGTCCAGCATGGCGGCATCAACGAACGGGCGCGGCCTGCGCGACCCGCTTAAGTTCCTCCCTCACCAGCAGCACGTGGTGACCGCGGCGGCGCAGCCGTGCCGCGAGCCGGCGACCGTACAGCGAGCGCCAGCCCCCGCATTCCCCAATCAATACCAGCGAGCCGGGGCGCAACGCGGCGCTCAGCGCCGCCTCGGGCTCGCGGCAGAGACAAAGGTGGACGCGCGCCCGCGACGGCGAAACCAGTGGCAGCTCAATCCTTCGCCCGCCCGCCTGCTGAGTTACCGCATACAACGAGCGCCCCATCAACTCCTGGCACCATGCCTCGCGCGCCGCACACTGTTCCAGGACATTCTCGAACGGCAGCATCACCGGCATGCCCAGGACCATGGTCAGTACAATTTCGGCATCGAGGCCGCGCGCCAAACGAAAAGCGCAGCGCAAGGCGCGTTCCGTTGGACCCAAGGCGGTAAAAACTACGTCAATACGGAGCTGCGGCCCAGCCGCTTCGGCGGCCGCCAGGCTGGGCATCGCCACGACAGGAGAGCGATCGTTCTGGAGCCGCCACTGCATGCCAATTTCAGCCTAGGGGCGGCGGCCTGAAGAAGTCATCGAAAAGGCATGAAGATTTTATGAACGATTGATTGGCGGGGGCTCCCGCGCAGGGCGCGCCCAGACCGCCGGCCCGCGACAGAGGCCGCGCGTGCGCTCATCGCTAATTGCCAATCGCTAATGGCTAATCGCCAACCGCCACCGGAGTGCCGTTGAAGCGATAGCCGATCCAGGGTTCGGTGGTGATGATCGTCGGCTGCTCGGGATTGGGCTCGACCTTGCGGCGCAAGGTCTTGATGTAGGCGCGCAGATAATCCACCTGGTCGCCGTAGTCCGGACCCCAGACTGCCTGCAGCAGCTCGCGGTGCGACAGCGCCTGGTTGGCGTGCTGGGTGAAATAGCGCAGCAGGTCGAGCTCCTTGGGCGTGAGATGGCGGGCGGGCGCGGCGCCGCGCTGGACCGAGCGCGCGGTGAAATCCATGCGCAGGTCGGCGAGACGCAGACAGCCGGAGGCGGGGGGTGAAGGCAGGCGCCGAAGGGCGGCGCGCATTCGCGCCAGCAGCTCCGGGGTGCTGTAAGGCTTCTGGATGAAATCGTCGGCGCCGGCATCGAGCGCTTCGACCGTGTCGGCCTCGGCATCGCGCACGGTCAGCACGATGATGGCGGCCTGCGTGTCGGCGCGCAGCGCGCGGCAGGCGGCGAGGCCGCCCATGCCCGGCATGTTGATGTCGAGCAGGACCAGGTCGGGGCGGAATTCGCGCACCCGCTCGAGCGCCTCCTCGCCGCTGCGGGCATCGAGCACCTCGTAGCCCGCGGCGGTCAGGGTGGTGCGCATCACGCGGCGGATCTGCGGCTCGTCGTCCACGACAAGCACGCGCCCGGCGCTCATACCGCCGCCTGCAGTTGCGCGGGCAGGACGAGTTGGAAGGTGGTTTCGCCCGGCCGGCTGCGCACGGTGAGGTCACCGCCGTGGGCCCGGGCGATGCTGAGCGCAATGCCCAGCCCCAGGCCGGAGCCGGGGATGCGGCGCTCAAGCCTGGGGCTGCGATAAAGGCGCTCGAAGATTCGCGACTGTTCCTCGACCGGAATGCCGGCGCCGTGGTCGGTGACCGCGACCGCGATCTGGGCCGCGCCGGCGGCGATGTCCACCTCGATGGGCGCGCCCGGAGGCGAGTACTTGAGGGCGTTATCCAGGAGCTGCTTAAGCGCCAGCCGCAGCAGCCGCCGGTCGCCCAGGGCCGCCGCCCGCCCGGGATCGCGAATGTCCACGGGGCGGTCGCGGCCGCCGGACCCGAGCGACATCAGGGCGCCGCGAACCAGGTCGCCCAGTAACAGCGGTTCGGCTTCGGGCTGGAGCCGGCTGGGGTCGAGGCGCGCCGCCTCCAGTGCGTCGTCCATAAGTTGGCGCAGGCGGCGGGCCTCCTCGTCGGCGACCTGCAGGAGCTCGGCCCGGCTCTCGGGCGCGGGCTCGGGTTCCGCCAACAGTGCGCTGGTTGCGGCCAGCACCGACGTCAGCGGCGTCTTGAATTCGTGCTCCAGGGCGTCGAGCAGCGCGGTGCGCAACTTCTCGCTGCGCTGCGCGGCTTCAATCTGCGCCACCAGTTCCTGGGCACGGGCGTGCTCGAGGGCGATGGCCACCAGGTTGGCGATGCCCTGGCGCAGCGGCTCGGGCATGGCGGCGGGGCGCAGCGCTAGCGCAGCCACGGGGCCGGCGCCGAGCCGGATCGGGACGCCCACGGTCGCGCCATCCTCCAGCGTGGTTGCGCGCTCCGCCACCTGCACCAGGCGTTTCTCCCAGCCCTCCAGCTCCACCGCGCCGGCGCGGTGAAATTCGCCGCTGCCGCGGTCGTACAATATCACGCCATCGAGCTCGAAGGCCGCAGCCAGCTTGCGGGTCAGTTGGCGGGGAAAGGGCTCATTGGGCTCGATCAGCAGCAGCGACCGGCTGAAGCCGTAGAGCCGTTCCATGTCTTGCTGGCGGGCGAGGGCTTCGAGCGCGCGCCGCCGGGCGACGCTCGAGAGGCGGCTGGCCACCAGGGCGGTGGCCAGAAAACTGAACAACGCCACCCAATTCTGGGGGTCGGCAATCGTCAGGCGCCCCATGGGCGGAAAGAAGAAAAAATTGAGCGTCATCGTGGCTGCGATGGAGATCACCATCGCTTCCACGAACCCCCACAGCGTGGCGGCGCCCAGCACGAGCAGCAGGTACACGAAACCCATGGTGGCGGCATTGACGGTCGGGACGCCGCGTCCCAGCCAGGTCACCAGCGCCAGCCCCACGAGCGCGGCCAGCGTCCGCATCGTACGCCGCAGCATGACTCCCCATTCTAGGCCAACCCCGCCGGCCGCTCGCGGCTGGGCCGGCGCTATACTGTGCAGGCGCCGATAGCACCGCGTTCCGCCGTCGCCACCATGGGCTCCCGCGTATCTCCCGCCCGACCCACCCCGGAAGAATTGCTTCGCAAGGCGGAGGAGGAAGAGCGGGCCGAAAGCCGCGGGCGGCTCAAAGTCTTCCTGGGCTACTCCTCGCGCGTGGGCAAGAGCTATCGCATGCTGGACGAGGGCCGGCGCCGCGCCCTGCGCGGTCAGGACGTGGTGGTCGGCGCCATCCAGGGAGTGCGGACGCCGGATGTGGACGCGGTCCTGGCGCAACTTGAAGTCGTGCCCATGACGACGCGCGCCGGCGTCATGCAGATGGATGTCGAGGCCATCCTGCGCCGCCGCCCCGACATCTGCCTGATTGACGGCCTGGCTTACAGCAACGCCCCGGGCTCGGAGTTCGCCGAGCGCTGGCAGGAGGCCGAGTACCTGCTCGACTGCGGCGTGTCAGTGGCCGCCAGTCTCAACCTGCAGTTCATCGCGGAACGGCGCGAAGCGGTAGCTGCCATCCTGGGGAGCGCGCGCAGCGGCCCGTCCGTGCCCGAGAGCTTCATCCATACCGCCGACGAAATCGAGGTGGTGGACGCGCCGCCGGAAATGGCCGGTGGCCACAACGCGCGCCAACTCACCGCCCTGCGCGAGCTGGCGCTGCTGTTGGCCGCCGACGTCGTGGATCAGCAGCTCGAGCGCTACCTGCTGCGCCACGGCATTGAACCCGCCTGGGGAGCGCAGGAGCGCATCCTGCTCTGCCTCACCGACGCCCCCGCCGCCGTGCTGATCGCCAGCGGCCGCCGCAACGCCGAGCGCTTCCACGGCGAGCTGCTCGCGGTGCATGTCAGCCGCCCGGGCGCGGCGGCGACTCCAGCGCTGGCGCGCAACCTGGAGGCGGCGGCGGCCGCGGGCGCCCAGATTTTGCGCGCCGAATCGAGCGACTTCGTCGAGGGCATCCTGCGCCTGGCGCGCGAGCGCGGCGTGACGCAGATCTTCCTCGGCCACCCCCGCCGCCCGCCGCGCTGGTGGCAGCGACTGCGCTGGCGGCGCACGCCGCTCGACCGGCTTATCCAGGAGGCCGAAGGCGCCGACTTGCGCATTTTCCCTATCCCGATCGCCGGAGGCCAGCATGGCGAACGTTAGCTCCGGCCGGCTCACGATCTTTCTGGGCTACGCCGCCGGCGTGGGCAAAACCTACCGCATGCTGCTCGAGGGCGAGCGCGAAGCGCGTGCGCGCCGCGACGTGGTGATCGGCTACTTCGAACCCCACGCCCGGCGCGACACCATCGCGCTGGCGCAGACGCTGGAGACCATGCCACGCCGCCAAGTCGAATACCGCGGGCACGCGTTCGAGGAGATGGATGTGGACGCGATCGTGCGCCGCCGCCCGGACATTTGTCTGGTGGACGAGTTCGCCCACACCAACGTCCCCGGCTCGCCGCACGCCAAGCGCTGGGAGGACGTGCAATTGCTGCTGGCGGCCGGCATTGACGTCTTCACGACGCTCAACGTGCAGCATCTCGAGAGCCTCAACGACCAGGTATTCCAGATCAGCGGGGTGCGAGTGCGCGAAACCGTGCCCGATTGGGTGGTGCGCCAGGCCGCCGAGCTCGTCATGGTGGACCTCTCCACCCGCGCGCTGCTCAACCGGCTGCAGCGCGGGGCCATCTACGAGCCCGGCAAGGCCCAGGCCGCCATGGCCAACTTCTTCCGCGAGCCCACGCTTGTGGCGCTGCGCGAGCTGGCGCTGCGCCACTCCGCGCACGAGATCGAGGCGCGCCAGGCGGCCTCGCCGCCCGCGCCGGCGCGCGCCCCCGAGCGCATCCTGGTGCATGTCACTGCCGACCCCTCGGCGGTCATGATTCTGCGCCGCGGCTGGCGCGTCGCCAATTACCTCGGCGCCGACTGCTACGCCGTCTGCGTCCATCCCGCCGGCCGGCCCCTCGCGGCCGCCGCCGAACGCCACCTGGAGTTTGCCCGCAACTTGCGCATCGAAACCCATCGCCTGCAGGGTGATGCCCCGGCCGAAATGCTGGTGGAGTTTGCCCGCCAGCGCGGCGTCACTCAGATTTTTCTCGCTCGCCCGCGGCCGGCCTCCGCCGCCCGCGCCTTTGTCGCCCGTCTCGTCCAGCTGGCGCGCGACCGGCAGGTCATCATTGTCGCTGAGCGACGCTGACAGCCAGTGGTTAGTGGTCAGTGGTTCGTGGCTAGTGAAAACCGGCTACTCGACGTCGGCGAGCGGTTGGCCGGTTGCGACCGTGTCGCCGGCGGCGACGGCGATGCTGATCAGCGTGCCGGTTTTGGGGCTGCGGACTTCGTTCTGCATCTTCATGGCCTCGAGCACGAGCAGCGGCTGGCCGGCCTCGACCGCATCGCCCGGGGCCGCGACCAGGCGCACCACCTTGCCAGCCATGGGCGCCGTCACGCGGGCGCGGCCGGATTGCTCGACGCGGCGCTGGGCGAGCAAGCGGCGGGGATCGCGAACCTCAGCGGTGAACTCGCGTCCGCCGCCGGCCAGCCACACGACGCCGCTGCCGGCCGACCGCCAGGAGAAGGTGTAGCTGCGCCCGGCGCGGATGATAGAAAGGCGTTGCGGGCCGGCGGAAGCCGCCTCGGCTGACCCGTTGGCTTCAACCTCCAAACTGCGGTCGCCGATCTGAACCTGGTATTTCAATGGCGGGCTCCGAGGCGGGCGGCGCGCTGCCAGGCGGTGAGGGCGTCCGCGGCGGGGGCGGCAGCGGGAGCGGCCGTCGCATGCGCGGCGGCCAGGGCGGCGGCATGGGCTGCGGCAGCTTCCCATGCCTCGGCGGCAGGATCGGCGGGCACGGACTGGGCGAGCAGCCGGGCAACGTAGCCAGTGTCGGTGCGCCCGGCGAGGAATTCCGGGTCGTCAAAGACGCGGCGGAAGAAGCTGAGGTTGTGGCGGATGCCGCCGAGTTCATACTCGCGCAGGGCGCGGCGCATGCGGGCCACCGCCTGGGCGCGGTCCTCGCCCCAGACAATCAGCTTCGACAGCAGCGGGTCATAGTCCAGCGGAACCGTCCAGCCTTCATATACACCCGAGTCCTCGCGCACACCCGGGCCCGAGGGCGGACG
Organism: Terriglobales bacterium; assembly: GCA_050745565.1. Lineage (GTDB taxonomy): Bacteria > Acidobacteriota > Terriglobia > Terriglobales > SCQP01 > SCQP01. The sequence continues at coordinate 12,447 of JBOGKJ010000315.1, forward strand.
CAGGCAGGTAAGCGTGCCGGGCGAGGGCATGAAGTTTTGCTCCGGGTCCTCGGCGTACACGCGGCACTCGATGGCGTGGCCGCGGCGGGTGACTTGCTCCTGGGTGAACGGCAGCGGCAGTCCCTGGGCAATGTGTAATTGCAGCTCAACCAGATCGAGGCCCGTAACCAGCTCGGTAACAGGATGCTCGACCTGCAGGCGGGTGTTGACCTCGAGGAAGTAGAAGCGTTCCTCGGCATCCACCAGGAACTCGACCGTGCCGGCGTTGTAGTAATGCGCGGCGCGGGCGGCCGTGCAGGCGGCCTCGCCCATGGCGGCGCGGGTTTTGTCGCTGAGGCGCGGCGCCGGGCTCTCCTCGATGATTTTCTGATGGCGGCGCTGGACGCTGCACTCGCGCTCGCCCAGTGCGATGACCGTTCCCTGCTGGTCGCCGAAGACCTGGATTTCGATGTGGCGGGGCTGGAGCACGGCGCGCTCGAGGAACACGGCGGTGTCGCCAAACGCGCTGCCGGCTTCAGCCGCGGCCAGCTCCAGCGCGGCCGGCAGCTCGGCGGCGGAGTGCACCAGGCGCATGCCCTTGCCCCCGCCGCCGGCGGCGGCCTTCAGCATGACGGGAAAGCCGATCTTGGCGGCCACCTGCTGCGCCTCCTGCGGCGAGCGCACCGCATCCACGGTGCCTTCGAGGATGGGAATGTGGTGTTCCTTCGCCAGCCGGCGGGCGGCGGTCTTGCTCCCCAGCGCTTCCATGCTCTCCGGCGACGGCCCGATGAAGATGAGTCCCGCCTCGCTGCAGGCGGCGGCAAAGGCGGCGTTCTCCGCCAGGAAGCCGTAGCCGGGGTGGATGGCGTCGGCGCCAGTGCGGCGTGCGGCGGCGATCACCTTGGCGATGTTCAGGTAGCTGTCCGCGGCGGGCGCGGCGCCGAGGTGCAGGGCTTCGTCGGCGAGTTGCACGTGGAGCGCGGCGCGATCCACGTCGGAGTAGACCGCCACGGTCTCCAGGCCCAGGTCGCGGCAGCCGCGGATGATGCGGACGGCAATCTCGCCCCGGTTGGCGATCAGCACTTTCCGGATGGGGCGCGTCGCCACCGTGTCAGGCCGAGGCGGCCACGGCGGATTTCGGCACCCAGCCCAGGCTGGCGGCAAGTTCCATCACGTCGGCGACGGTGATGTCGTTCCAGTGATTGCGGTCGGCGCCGAGGCCGTTTTCGATGGCGCGTTTGAGATAAAGGCCGGCGAGATCCACCGCCATGCGGTCGCTCAGTGCGACGCCCGTGAGGCGCTTGAACTCCACCCAAGCGGGGTGCGGGAGTCCCAGCCAGATCCGGTTGCCGTTCACCTCGAACTCGATGTCCACGGTGTCGGAATGCCGGGTGGCGATGCCGACCACCAGGGAGCGGTATTCGCAATGAAACGACTCGTGCGTGAGCGGGTCCTGGACCGTGAAATCCTCGTACATGGCAGGGTACAGGATAGCAGTTGCCCGTTGCCCGTTGCCAGTTCCCTGC
>JBOGKJ010000316.1:0-25919 GCA_050745565.1 Terriglobales bacterium
CTGGTGCTGACGAGACGCCTGCGGCAGCGCGGGCTCGCCGCGCGGGCGTGGCTGCTGGCGCCGCCGGAGCGGCTGCGCGGCGGGGCGGCGGCGGCGCTGGGCGCGCTGCGGGAGCTGCATGAGGCGCCCACTACGGTCACCTCCGCCGAGGCCTGGGGCGAGCAGCGCGGCGCGGTTTTGGCAAGCGCGATGATCGTGGATGCGCTGCTCGGGACCGGCCTTGTGCGGCCGCTCGAGGGCTGGCTGCGCGCCGTTGTGGGGGAGATCAATCAGCACTATCGCGGTCCGGTGGTGGCGGTGGATTTGCCCACCGGGTTGAATGCCGATGGCGTGGGCCCGGCCGAGGCGGCGGGCGGCGCGGTGCTGCGGGCGGCGGCCACGGTCACCTTCACCGCGCCCAAGCTCGGCTTGTATTTCTCGCGCCACGCCGCCTGCGCCGGCGCGCTCGAAGTTGCCGCGATCGGCTCGCCGCCGGCGTTGGTGGCGGAGGTAGCCGCGGCCGGCGGCGGTGTGCGGGTGAGCGCGGCGGCCGACTGTGCGCCGTTCGTGGCCCCGCGCCCGGTGGATTCGCACAAGGGGCGCTACGGCCACGTGCTGGTTATCGCCGGCTCGCTGGGGAAATCCGGCGCCGCGGTGCTGGCCTCGACCGCCGCCCTGCGCGCCGGCGCCGGACTGGTCACCGCCGCCGTGCCGCGCTCCGTGCTGCCCGTCGTGGCCGCCGCGCAACCCGAGCTGATGACCGAACCGCTGCCGGAAACCCCCGGCGGCGCGCTCGGCCGGCTCGATCCCGCCCACCTCGCCAGCTTGCTAGCGCCGGCGACGGTCGTGGCGGTGGGGCCGGGCCTGTCGCAGGCACCCGAAACCGCCACCACCGTCCGCGCGCTGGTTGCCGGCCTGACGCTCCCGTGCGTGCTCGATGCCGACGGCCTCAACGCCTTCCACCATCGCCGCGCCGAACTGCGCCTCGCCTCCGGCGTACTCACGCCCCATCCAGGAGAAATGGCGCGCCTGTTCGATACCTCCACTGCCGACGTCCAGTCGCGCCGCCCCTACTTCGTCCAGCGCCTCGCCGCCGAAACCGGCGCCATCGCCGTGCTCAAGGGCCATAACAGCCTGATCGCCGATCCCTCGGGCGCGCTCGTCATCAATCCCGTGGACTCACCGGGCATGGCCACGGCCGGTTCCGGCGACGTGCTCACCGGCATCATCGCCGGCCTGCTGGCGCAGCATCCGCAGGCCGCGCGCCTCGAGGTAGTCGCCTGCGCCGTCTACCTCCACGGCCTCGCCGGCGTGATCGCGGCCGGCCGCGAGGGCGAAATGGGGATGATCGCCAGTGACATCATTGCCGCGCTGCCGGAGGCCGTGCGGCGCGTGCAGCAACCGTGACGGCTGTCGCCCCCACCGCCGAGGCGCTCCAGGACTGGGGCCGCGAGCTGGCGCAAACGTTGCCGCCGTTCACCGTGCTGGTGCTGGTGGGCGAGCTGGGGGCGGGCAAGACCACGCTGATGAAGGGCGTGGCCGAAGGCTGGGGCGTGGCGCGGGCCGAGGATGTAACCAGCCCCACCTACACCCTGATTCACGAGTACCGCCGCGGCCCGCGCACGCTCTACCACCTCGACCTTTACCGCATCGAGACCGTGCCGCAACTGGCTACGCTCGGCCTGGAGGACGTGCTGGCGCCGCCCGCGGAAGGCGAGCAGAGACTGGTCGCGATCGAGTGGGGCGAGCGCATCGAACCCCAACTCGCGCGCCCCTACCTGCGCATCGAGTTGCGCCACGCCGGCGAGGGCCGGCGCGAAGCCACCGCCGGCTGGGTGCGGTGAGACCTCCAGCCGCCTGGTAAACTTTGCTGCGGGTGGCGAAAGTAGCAGGAAGCGCAGGCGGTGGGTAAGTGAAATGATATTTTCCGTTTGACATCACGAGTCCATAGGGCTAGATTGCCTCTCAGTTGGAGCGAAGTGACCCTTTGCGGCGGTATTGCATAGCGGTGACGGCCGTTGCGGCAGCGCTCGCGGCGCTGGCTGGCGCCGCCACACATAAACACATCCTGTCGAGCGCTGCCGTAAGCGCGGGAAACGTTCGACGCGCCGAGCCCAATTTGGCGAGCGCCAGAGGGACCCCGACGGTATTGATCAGTCAGAATACGCTTACGCCTCCTTATTCGACAATTAAGACAAGCCTCGCCCCGACAAAACATTATTTCGCCAGCGGACGGGCGGTGAGTGTCATCGTGACTCTCACTAACGCATCCGATAAGCCACTGGTTGGATTGTTCATTCCGCCCCCCGCCCGCAGCACTTCCAGCCGCCGAAGCCGGCGTGGGCGAGTCGGGTGCGGCCCGATGAGCTTAACCGGAAAGGCCCCGGTCGCAGTAGCGGCGATCTTCCTCGTCGGTGCTGGCCTTTGGGCTGCTAGACTGCAGGAAAAGTCATTCACGCTAACCCTCAGCCCGTCCGAGTTGCATGTCACGAGCGGGGGTGAGATCAGCCCGCGGGTTGAATTCAGGAACACTTCGGGTTCCGGGGAGCCGTTTGGCAACATGGACTTCGACGGTCAGCATGCCGAGGACAACTATCCGCCCCTCGACGACATAATCGTGCTGAATGCTGGCGGCAAGCGGGCGCCCGTGACCGCGTCCGGCAGGAGATGGGAACACTCAGTCCTCGTGGGCGAGGGAGGTGTTATGCCAACCGTGCGCCCAAGCGGTTCCATCACCGAAACGCTGGTACTTTCGCGGCTGTTCGATCTGACCATACCGGGCGTCTATACCGTCTGGGTCAGCAAGGGCGGCGTGGAGTCGAATAGGGTCGTAGTTACTGTGGCCGGGTGATTCTCGCTAACCAGGCGAGCGTGAGCCGATCCTATATGATCGAGCCCCACGCCACGACCTGGGTGGATTTCGCGCCCCTGTGGGCGGCGCTGCCGGCCTCCGCCGACGCCGGCCTGATCGAGATCACCTACACCGGCGCCATGCACGCTGTCAGCCCCACCGGCGGGATGGAGGACGCCGACAAGGGCTACTCGCACATGCTGCACTTTCAGATTCCAGAAGCGCTGGCCTTCAGCGCCCAACTCGCACGCCTTCCGGCCCATCTTCCCGTCAGTTTGCCCCGCCCGAGCCTCCCCAACGGCCCCACCACCTTCGACAGCACCGGGCTGATGATCGGCCCCCAGGACGCCGACATGCAGTTTCCCGCCGGCACCAACTTCATGCCCTATCTCGTGCTCCGCAATACCACCGCCAAGCCGGGCAGGCGCGACGGACGTTCCGCCGGGCACACTCCAGTTCGCATGAAGCAGTAGGGCAGCCGGTGCTGACCGAGCAAACGCGCGAGTTCAGCCAGCAACTCGTTCATGGCTTCGCAGCGCCCAGGCTGGCGTGCAGGCGATGAATGTAGGCGAGGTTAGCCTCGAAGCCTTCGAGGGGATCGGCGGGCGGCCAGGCGCCGAGCGCGCGGGCGTGGGCGAGGGCGGCATCGAACCAGCGCAGGTTGCGCTCGTAGTCCACCGGCTCGGCGGCGCTGTGTGCCGCTTCCCACTTTCGCCAGCCTTCGATGTCAGCAATCACAGACTCAGTATACGGGCGGGCTCTGGGACGGGCAGCGCACGCGCAGCAGGCGCCAGGGGACTGGGCACCACCGGGCACAGGTGTTTGCATGCTAGGCAAAGTCGGCCAGACCAGGGCCGGTCAAAATACCTGGGCTACCGAAACCAGCCTTCAGACCGCCATCCAGCGGATGGCCTTGCCCGCCTCGCGGCCGCTGCGCTCTACGCTCTTGCTCACGCGCCGCAACGCCTTGCCGGTCGCCTTGCCGCTGACGCGCATGCTCTTGGGCAGCGCGCGCAAGCTCCGCCAGGTGGCGCGTGGATGCTGCGTCGCCACCGTAATGGGAGACACCGACATCACGGCGACGCCCAGCCGCTTGTGGTCGCTCAAAAGAAGTGCCAAGCCGGCGCCGAGGGGCGCATAAGTGAGCAAGTTTTCGGTGGTCTTGTTCATGACGGGGTCCTCGAAATTCCAGCGATCCACAATTAGAGCGTCCCGCCCGGCGGAAAGTTGCTAGTAGAAAGCAGTGGGCGCGGGCTGCTACGCTGGTGGCTGATGCCGATCCACTCCACGCTGGCGCTGACGCTGGGGGTTGCCGCGGGGCTGGCCAACGTTTTTGGCGGCCTGGTGCTGACCGGCCGGGACTGGGAGCGGCGCTATTTGCGCTACTTCGTCGCCTTGGGCGCCGGGTTCATGCTCGGCACCACGCTGCTCGAGATGCTGCCCGAGAGCTACCGGCTTGACGCCGGGAGCGCGTCCTTCTTGTTGCTGCTGGGCTACCTGCTGGTGCACTTGGTGGAGCACTCGCTCGTGCCGCACTTTCATTTTGGCGAGGAGACCCACCACGGCGAGTTCAGCCATGGCCACCTGCCAACGTCGGTGATGGCCGGGCTCGGCATTCACACCTTCTTTGACGGGGTGGCGATCGGCAGCGGCTTTCTGGTCAACGCCTGGCTGGGTTGGGTGATTTTCATCGCGGTGTTCCTGCACAAAATTCCGGAGGGCTTCACCATGGCTTCCGTGGTGTTGGCCGCCGGTCGCGGCAACCGCGCCGCGATTGGTTCGACGGCGGTGATTGGTGGGGCTTCGGTGCTGGGCGTGGCGCTCATGCTACTATTTCCCGTGGGTTTGCCGCAGGCGCTGCCGCTTGCCGCCGGCGTGACACTTTACGTTGCGACCTCCGATCTGGTGCCCGAGGTCAATCGCGAACCCGGCATTCGCATGGCTTTATGCGTGTTCTTAGGAGTGGCGATTTTAGCCAGCTTGCAATGGGCATTCGCCTGAAGTCCTGGCTGACAGTCACAGTCGCGGCAGCGCTATTGCTGGCATGTGCAGGTGCGCAGTCGGTTCCCACGCCCAGCCAGCTTAAGCCCAACGGCTTCGTCAACGACTTTGCCCACGTGCTCGACGCCTCAACTGCGGCTGCGCTCGAACAGCGCGCCGAGGCGCTCAACCGCGCGCTGAAGGTGCAAGTGGCGATGGTGACGGTCACCAGCACGGGTCAAAGCGACGCCTTCGATTTTTCCTATCAACTGGCCCAACGCTGGGGCGTGGGCGCCAAAACCGCCAGCAATGGCCAGGACAAAGACACCGGCCTGCTGATCTTCGTCGCCGTACGCGACCACCACTACTTCACCCAGGTCGGCTACGGCATCGAGCCCTACATCACCGACGCCGACGTTGGAACCTGGATGCGCGCCCTCACGCCCCAGCTTCGCGCCGCCGACTTCGGCGCCGTCTTTAACCAGATGCTCGACCACATCGAGAGCACGCTGGCCGAGCGCATGCCCGGCGCCGCGGCCGCCGCCCAGTTGGCGCAGCAGCCCGCCGCCGGCGCCGAACGCTACTCGCGCAATGGCGGTTCCGGCGCCGGGCAGTTGGGCTGGCTGATCTTTGTGGGGATCATCTGGCTGGTGGGGGCGTTTTCGATGCGGGGACGGGGCATGGGCGGCTGCCTGTGGCCGTTGCTGTTCATGAACATGGGCGGGTTTGGCGGCGGCTACCGCGGGGGCGGCTTCGGCGGCGGCGGCTTTGGTGGCGGGGGCGGCTTCGGGGGGTTTGGGGGTGGGGGGTTTGGCGGCGGCGGCGCCGGAGGAAGTTGGTAGGCTATGAAGAAAATGGAGACTGAGGCCGCACTGGAAAAAATCACCGCCTGGATGCGCGACCTTTATGGCACGCACCTGCTATCGCTTGCGGTGTTCGGCTCGCTGGCGCGCGGCAACCACCACGGCAAGCACAGCGACATCAACCTGCTCGCCGTATTCGACCGCGCCGACGCGGCCACGCTGGCGCTGGGCGCCGCCGCCATTCGCTGGTGGCGCGAGCAGGGCAACCCGGCTCCCATCATGCTGTCTCAGGCCGAGCAGGCCAGCTCGGCCGACGTGTTCCCGCTCGAGTACCTCGACATGCAATTGGCGCACCGGCTGCTCCACGGCCCGGACCTGTTCGCCGGCGCGCCCCACTTCCCCGAGCAGCACCGCCTGCTGCTTGAGCATGAGCTGCGGGCGCTGATTCTGCGTCTGCGCAGCGCCTTCGTCAGCCTGCAGCGCGACGCCAAAGGCCTGGAGCGTGCCCTGACTGAATCCATCAGCACGGCGCTTACGCTGCTCCGCCACGCCCTGGTCGCGGTGGGCGACCCGATGCCGGCTTCAGGCGCCGCTACGCTCGCCGCCGCCGCCCTCCGCTTCAGGTTTGACCAGGGCCCGATCGAGGCCATTGCCGACGCCCGCCACCAGGGCCAGCACCTGGATGGCAGCCGCGTCCGCTCTCTGTTTGCCGAATACCTTTCCGCCCTTTCCACGGTGGAGCGGGCCCTGGAACCCAGTCATGTCTCTTAGTCCACGTACAGTAGTCCAAGCGGCACGGGCGGCAGAGCCGCGCAGGGGCCCGCGCCAAATAATGGAGCCCAATCATGTCAACTAATACCCCGATCCTGGTCAACCCGAGCGGCCGCCACGGCGCGGTCAAGCCCTGGCTCATCGCCGTCATCGTCATTGTGGTGGTCGTGCTCGGTGTCGGCAGCAGCTTCACCGGCCGCTACAACACCATGGTCCGCCAGCGCGAAGCCATCAAGCAGACCTGGGCCGAAGTGGATGTCAACATCCAGCGCCGCGCCGACCTCATCCCCAACCTGGTGAACACCGTCAAAGGCTTCGCCAAGCAGGAGCAGGTCGTCATTGGCGAGGTGACCAGCGCGCGCGCCGCTCTCGGCGGCGCCCGCACCCCGCAGCAGACCATGTCGGCCAACAACCAGCTCGATGGCGCGCTCAGCCGGCTGCTGGTCATAGTGGAAAATTATCCACAACTGCGCAGCAACCAGAACTTCCTTGCGCTGCAAGACGAGCTGACGGGGACGGAAAACCGCATCGCCGTGGCTCGCCGGCAGTACAACCTGGCGCTGCAGACCTACGATGCATATATCGGGACGTTTCCGAACAACGTCGTGGCCCATTGGGGTGGGATGAGTTACAACAACGCCTATTTCGAGACCGCGCCGGCCAACCGCGCCGCCCCGCCCAAAGTCAGTTTCCCGCAGTAGGCCATGTAAATTTCGTCATGTCGCGCAACTCCAGCAGCAGCAGCGGGGTTGATTCCACTGAGGCGCCGGAACAGGCGGCGGCGGGCGGTGTGCGCCGGTCGCGCTGGGAGGGAGTGAAGGCGCTGGTGGAACGTTTGCCGATGGGCGCCGAACTCACTGCCGTGCTGGGACATCCGCTGCCGCTGCAGGATGCGGAAACGGCGCTGATGCTGCGCTTCCAGGCGGGCGAGGCGGCGTGTTTTGATCAACTGGTGGGGCGGTTTCAGCGCCCGCTGCTGGCGTTTTTGTATCGCATGGTGCATGATTACAGCGCCAGCGAGGAACTACTGCAGGAGACGTTTTTGCGCGTGCACTTGCACCGGGGCCGATACCGGCCGAAGGCGCAGTTCAACACCTGGTTGTATCGCATCGCCACGCACTTGGCGCTGAACCACATCCGGGATCATCGCCGCGACCGGTTCATGCAGCCGCTCGAGGCCGACGACGGCGAGCGCGCCGGGTTCGATCCGCCCGACGGCGCGCCCAGCGCCGAAGCGGCGCTGGTGGCCGCCAGCGTGGAGCGCGAGCGGCGGGCGCGGGTGCGGGCGGCGATCATGGCGCTGCCGCCGCGCCAGCAAGCGGCGGTGGTACTGCACCGGTACCAGGAATTGGATTATGCCCAGATAAGCGAGGCGCTGAAGATGTCGGTCAGCGCCATAAAATCTCTGCTGTTTCGCGCCAATGAGACGCTGCGGCACGAACTTGAGGATTTACTATGAACCCGGAAATGGATCACGACAACCGAGCCCTCGATCAGTTGTTGGACCGTTGGCAGACGCAGCCCGAGCCCAGCGCCGGCTTTAAGCAACGCCTGGATGGCCGGGTGCAGACGGCGCGGCGGCTGCGCCAGTTGCGGCAGCGGGCGGCGGTGGCAGTGTGCGCGCTGGTGCTGGTGGCCACTGGCGTCTGGCTGGTCCACACTGGAGCCGAACCGGGCGCTGGCAACAGCACTGCGGCGGTTCAGGTCGCCAACATGGAGCCGATGGTGCAGGATCTGAAGACGATGAGCCTCGAAGGCGATCTGCTGCAGCATATGGACTTCCTCAACGCCAAAGCGGAGCCTAGCCGGTCGCAGCAATGAAATTCCGGCTCCATCTCGGCTGGATGTTGGCGCTGGCGCTGCTGGTGGCGGTGGCGCCGGGGGCGCAGGCCCAGCGAGGCGCACGCCGAGGCCGGGGCGCGGGACTGGGAGCAGGGCTGGCGCGCGCACGCCAGATGCCGCCGGAGCAGCGCGAGGAGCGGCTGCACGACTCCGCCGCTTTCCAGAAATTGTCGCCAGAAATGCAGCAGCGGGTCGAGAAGCAGTTGAAGCGCTTTAACGCCATGTCGCCGCCGCAGCAGCAGCGGGTGCTGCGGCAACTGCGCGCGCTCGGCAAGCTCAACCAGCAGCAACGCGCCGGCCTCGCCGACGTTTACAAGCAGTTTCAGGCGATGCCACAGCCCCAGCGGCAAGCCTTCCGTCAGACCTACAACCGCCTGCGCAAGCTGCCTCCCGACCAGCGCAAGCAGCAGTTGAACGATCCGGCCCTGACGCAGCAGTTTTCCCCCGCTGAAATCGGGTCGCTCCGCAAGGCGCTCAGTCTCAACCTGCCGCCGGTGGTGGTGGGCAACCGGCCGTGAAGCAGCGATTAGCGATTAGCGATTAGCGACGGTGCCGTGCCGCTGCGGCAGGCACCCAAGTTCTTCTCCTCGCTTGTCGGTTGCGCGTTGCTAATGGCTAACGGCTAACGGCTGGAGCCTGCGCGGCTCCTGCCGCGCAGGCTCTTATTCCAGGGCTGCGCGCAGGGCGGCGAGCCCGGCGGCGACGCCCTGGGGGTGTCCGAACACGGCGCTACCGGCGACGAACAGGCTGGCGCCGGCGCGGCGGGCGGGGCCGATGGTGGAGGCGTCAATGCCGCCATCCACCTCGATCAGGGCCGGGCTGGAGGCGGCGTCGATCTGGCGCCGGAGGCGTTGCATTTTGTCCAGCACGGCGGGAATGAACACTTGGCCACCGAAGCCGGGCTCGACCGTCATCAGCAGCACCATGGGGAGCGCGGGCAGCACTTCGTCGAGCAGCGCGAGCGGGGAGGCGGGGCAGAGGGCGACGGCGGGTTCGGCGCCGGCGGAGCGAATCTGTTGCAGCAGGCTGTGGAGGTGGACGGTGGCTTCGGCGTGGACGATGATGACGTTGGCGCCGGCGGAGGCGACGGCTTCGACCCACAGCTCGGGGCGCGAAACCATGAGGTGGGCCTCGATCGGCAGGCGGGTGAGGGCGCGGGTGGCGGCGACGAACATCGGCCCCATGGAGATATTGGGCACGAAGTGGCCGTCCATGATGTCAACCTGGAAGCGGTCGGCGCCGGCGCGTTCGGCGGCGGACACATCGCGCTCGAGGGCGCCGAAATTGGCCGACAGGATCGAGGGCACCAGCTTGGCGCCGGGGGGATCGCGGGGAGCGGGGCTCACGCGGCGTGGGTCTCCAGGCAGTTCATGAGCTCGGCGGCGCCGGCGAGCACCTGCGGGAACACGGTGTCGTGGCCCTGAATCGAGAGCTCCTCCGAGAGCGAATCGCAGTCCTGGCGCAGCAGCTCACTATCGGCGGCCGGTCCGGCCCAGTGCCCGACCAGCGCGCCGCGCTCGTGGATCGAGAGGGCGACGTGCGCGCCCCGGTGCTCGACGGTGACCGTGAGTTGGCCGTCCTCGCTGGTGAGGCCGATGCGGTGCAGCGGCGCGCGATTGTCGGCGCTGTGCACCAGTTGCAGCAGCCGGTCGCGGCCGCCGGCGCGCAGGCGCAGCAGTCCGGGCCCGGTGCTCTGTTGCGGTTTCCAGTCGAGCTGGCGCGTCAGCCAGCCGGCGAACAGGGCGGCGGAGAGCTCGCAGGCGCCCTCGATGCGCACCTGCGCGAGTTGGTCGGCGGCGGCCGGCTGCGCCTCCAGTCCCTGGCAGACGAGCTGGCGCCAAGGCGTGAGCCGGCTCCAGCACAGGTCGTTGAGCTGCGCCCGCGACGGCAGTGCGCTGGCCAACTGCTGCAGCCGCACCGCAGTGAGCCCACAGTGGTGGCCATCCACCAGCACCCGGTCGGCCAGGGCGGCCCAGGCCTGGAACTCGCGGTTGGCCTCCGGCGACGGCCCATGCCAGAGCAGCAGCACCGGCAGATCGCCCGCCAGCAGCGGCGTGACCAGCCCGGGCACGCGTTCCGGCGCCACCCGCACCTCGACCAGCTCCGATCCGCCGCGGTCGGCGGCCACGCGGTAGTGCGCGGCGCCCTCACCCGGCACGGCAATGAACACCCGCGCCGGATGCCGCGGCCCCAGCTTCCAAAGCCACTGTTCGACCCGCTCCGCGTCGGCCGCGTCGCGCGCCCGGCAGAGCAGGTTCCAGGTCAGCGCCGCCGCCTCGCCCTCGCCCGCAGCGCCGCGCAGTGTCGCCCAATGACGCTCGACGCCGGCGATGCCAGGCTGCTCCTGCCACGCCGGCGCCACCGGGACCGCTTCCGCCCCTGCCGAGCTTTTCATGTTCGCTCCTCCGCGGCCGCTAAGGCCGTCTCCATTCCCGTCCGTCGCGCCGGATGAATTCCTCGGCGGCTTCCGGACCCCAACTACCCGCCGCATAGTTGGGGAAGGCCGGCGCCTGGCTTTGCTCCCACGCTTCCAGCAACGGCGTCGTCAGCGCCCACGCCGACTCCACCATATCGTAGCGCGCAAACAGCATACCATCGCCCAGCATCGCGTCCAGCAGCAGCGTCTCGTAGGCTTCCGGCTGCGGTTCGCCAAAGCTGGTGCCGTACTGAAAGTCCATCTTCACCGGCCGCAACCGCATGTCGGTGCCGGGCACTTTGGCCTCGAACCGCAGCGCAATGCCCTCATCGGGCTGGATCCGGATCACCAGCACGTTCGGTTGGATGCTTTCCGGGTAGACGTCCTGAAACATCAAAAACGGTGGCGACTTGAACTGGATGGCCACCTCGCTCACGCGCTTGGGCAGGCGCTTGCCGCTGCGCAGATAGAACGGCACCCCGGCCCAGCGCCAGTTCTCGATCATCAGCTTGAGCGCCACGTAGGTCTCGCGGGTTGAATCGGCGGCCACGTCGGCCTCCTGCCGATAGCCGGCCACATCCTCGTCGCCCGCCTGCCCGGGCCCGTACTGCCCCCGCACCGCCACTGCGTCGTAGCTGGCCGCGTTGGCCGGCAGCAGCGGACGGATTGAGCTCACGACCTTCACCTTCTCGTCGCGCACCGGCCCCGCCTCGAACCGCACCGGCGCCTCCATCGCCACAACCGACAGCACCTGCATGAGATGGTTCTGGAGCATGTCGCGCAGCGCGCCCGCTTCCTCGTAGTACTTCCCGCGGCGCTCGATGCCAATCGCCTCGGCCACCGTGATCTGGACATGGTCAATGTAGCGCCGGTTCCAGATAGGCTCGAAAATGCCGTTGCCGAAGCGGAATACGATGATGTTGCGCACCGTCTCCTTGCCCAGGTAGTGGTCAATGCGGAAGATCTGTTCTTCCCGGAAGACCTTGTGCAGCTCCTGATTGAGCGAGCGGGCGCTGGCCAGATCGCGGCCAAACGGCTTTTCGACGATGATGCGCGTCCAGCCCTGGGGTGAGAACTGGTTCAGGCCGGCCCGCCCCAGGTGCTCACCCAGCACCGAGATCAGGCTCGGGGGCGTTGCCAGGTAAAACAGCACGTTCCCGCCCGAGCCCGGCGTCGCCTTGAGCATGGCCTTCAGCTTGTCGAACAGTCCGGGGTCGGCGAAATCGCCGCTTAGGAACTGTATTCGCGCCGCGAACGATTCCCAGCTCACGCTGTCGCTGCCGCCGAGCTTGTCGTCGGGCGTGGCGAACTCAGTCACGCCTTGATGCATTTGCTGCCGGAACCCGTCGCTGTCCCAGTCGGCATTGGCGACGCCGATCACGTGGAAGGTGGGAGCGAGGCGTTGCATCCGCGCCAGCGCATAGAGCGCCGGCATCAGTTTGCGGCGGGTGAGGTCGCCGGAGGCGCCAAAGATGACGATGGTGCAGGGGGGGGCGGTGCGCTGCAGGCGCAGCCCGGCGCGCAGTGTCTGGGCGGCGGTGGGGTTGGCGGTGCTGGTCGCCATGGGGATCAGCGGCTGGCCACCAGTTGGCGGGCGACGCCGGCTTCGAGCTCGCCGAGGCCGGCGGCGATGTCGGCGCCCAAATCCACCCGCAGCAGCCGCCGTTCGTGCTGCGCAAGCGACTGGTAGTCGCCGATGGCCTGGGCTTCGAGCAGGGTGGCGAAGCTGTATTGCTGGCCGGGGATGGGCAAATCCACCTTGGGCGCCGAGGTGATCTGCAAAAACACGCCGTTATTGGCGCCGCCTTTGTGCAACTGCCCGGTGGAGTGCAGGAAGCGCGGTCCAAAGCCCACCGTCACCGCCGCCTTGAGCTGGTCGCGTAACTCCAGCCGCAGCCGGTCGAGCGCCTCCTCCATGGCGGGTGAGCGCTCGAGGTAGGCCATGATGGCCACATAGTCGCCCGCGTGCACGCTTTCGAGCCACGCCCGCAGGCAGTCACCCTTGCCCGCTTCGCCGCGCGGTGGCGTGAACAGCCGGAGTGCGCCGCTGCAGGCCGTCGCCGGGGCTTCAAACCCGGCCGCCGCGCGCCCGCCGGTCAGGTACTCGCCCAGCACCCGCACGGTATTGTCCTTGCTCTCCTGGACGTTGGGCTCATCGAACGGGTTGATGGCGAGCACCTTCCCGGCGACGGCGGTGGCAAACTCCCAGCGGAAAAACTCCGCGCCCAGGTCGTAGCGGTCGCGCAGCGCGATCTGCACCACCGGCGAGGTGGCGCCCAGTCCGGTGAGCGCGGCCCCGGTGGCGTTGTTGGTGCCGCCGAGGCTCAGTTGCGCGAAGATGCGGTCGGCGCCGTACACTTCGGGCTTGCCCAGCGCCTCTCCGGCCACCGGCACAATGCCGCGGCCCAGCTTCCCGGTGCTCTCGGCGATCAACTGTTCCAGCCAGGTGCCCAGGCTCTTGAGCTCGGGGCTGGCGATGAAGGTCAACTTGTCATGCCCTTCTTGCGCCCAGGCGCCGAGGGCCGCGCCCAGTTGCAGGCCCGGGTTGTGATCCCCATCGGCTTGGCAGGCGTGAGCCATGGCGGCGGCGCGCTCCAGCAACTTCCCCACATCGACGCCCAGCAGCGCCGCCGGCACCAGCCCGAAGTAGGAGAGCGCCGAGTAGCGCCCGCCGATGTCGCCCGGGTTGGTGAAAACGCGGCGGAAGTTGTGGGCCTTCGCCAGCTTCTCAAGCGACGTCGCGGCGTCGGTGATGGCGATATAGTGGGACCCTTCGGCCAGCTTCGACCAGAAATAGGCAAACAGGCTGTTGGGCTCGATCGTGCCCCCGCTCTTGCTGCTGACGATGAACAGCGTCGAGTCCAACTTGATCGCGCGCTCGACGGTGGCGATCTGGTCCGGGTCGGTGGTGTCGAGCACGTGCAGGCGCAGCCCGCGCTGGCTGCCGAAAATCTCGCTGAAGACGTAGGGCGCCAGGCTGCTGCCGCCCATGCCGAGCAGCACCGCATCGGTAAGTCCGGCGGCCTTACAGTCCGCGGCGAACTGCGTCAACACGGCCGCCTGGGCGGCCATGGATTCGGGCAGCGCCAGCCACCCCAGCCGGTTGGCGATTTTTGCCTGCACCGTGGCGTCCGTGCTCCACAGCGCCGCATCCTTCTTCCAGATGCGCGCGCCGGTCTGTTGCTGGCCCAGCGCCGTGGCCGACTGCGCCGCCGCGGCGGTGAGCGCACTGGGGCCGAGCAGCGACTGCGACAGCCGGCACACCTTGTCGCGGAGCCCGGCGATCAGCTCGACATAGGAGGCCTGGAACGAATCCACCCCTTCCTCCTGCAGCTCGCGCGCCACCGCGTCCATATCAATGCCGGCCTGCGCCAGCGCCTGCAGCACCGCGCCCACCTCGGCCCCGTAGTTGCGCATCGCCGGGCCCAACTGGTCGGCGGCGCGGCCGTGGTCGCGGAAGGCGGCGATGGTCTGGTCCGGCATCGTATCCACGGTGTGGGGGCCGATGAGCGCCTCGGCGTAGAGCACATCGGAGTAGTTCGGGTTCTTGGTCGAGGTGGAGGCCCACAGCAGGCGCTGCGGATGGGCGCCGGCAGCGCGCAGCTTTTCCCAGCGCGGACCCTGGAACGTCTGCTCGAAGTGTTGATACATGCGGCGCGCGTTGGCGATTCCGGCCTTGCCCTGGAGTTCGGGATGGGCTCCGAGGCGTTTATCCACCTTGGTATCGACGCGGCTCACGAAAAGGCTCGCGACCGAGGCGAGGGCGGCGATCGCCTGGCCGGCCGCGCACCGCTGTTCGAGCGCGGCGAAGTAGGCTTCGGCCACGGCGCGATAGTTGTCGAAGCCGAACATCAGGGTGATGTTGATATTGATGCCCTCGGCGAGGCAGGTTTGGATGGCCGGCAGGCACTCGGGCGTGGCCGGGATTTTGACCATCACGTTGGGGCGCGCCACCCGCTTCCACAGCATGCGTGCCTGCTCGATCGTGCCCTGGGTGTTGCGCGCGAGGTCGGGGAAGACCTCGATGGAGCAGAAGCCGTCGCGGCCTTCGGCCTCGTCAAACACCGGACGCAGCACATCGCAGGCGTTCTGTATGTCCTCGACCATCAGGCTCAAGAACAACTCCGCGGTGGGTCGGGCGGCGCGCTCGCCGGGGCCCCCGCCGACCATGTTGTGGCGGATCGCGACGTCGTAGTCGGCGCCGTGCGCCAGCGCCTTGGAAAAGATGGTGGGGTTCGAGGTCAGCCCGCGCAACCCGTCCTCGCGCACCATGCGCGCCAGCTCGCCCGAGGTGAGCAGGTCGCGGCGGATGTTGTCATACCAGAAACTCTGGCCGCAGCCGTGGAGTTGTTGCAGCGGATTAGCCATGGGTCCTCCTCACCAGCAGTAGCTGCGCCCCGGCGGCTTCGAGGCGCTCGATTTTCTCCAGCCGCCGGCGGTGCCGTTCGGCGCCGCTGAAGCGCGCCGCCAGGAAAAAGCGCACCAGGTCGGCGGCCAGCTCGGGGCCGATCACGCGCGCCCCGAGGCAGAGCACGTTGCAGTTGTCGTCCTCCACGCCTTGGCGGGCCGCAAAGCTGTCATGGCACAGTCCGGCGCGGATGCCCGGCAGCTTGTTCACCGCCACCGACGCGCCCACGCCGCTGCCACACACCAGCACGCCGCGCTCGGCACGGCCGGCGAGAATGGCGCGTCCCAGCGCCTCGGCGTAATCGGGATAATCCACCGGGTCCGGCGAGTGGGTTCCGAGGTCGAGCACCTCGACCCCGAGTGACTGGATCGCTTGCAGCAGGCGCTCGCGCAAGGGATAACCGCCGTGATCACAGGCAAACGCCACGACCATGCTTTAAGGGTAGCAGGATGGGCCGCCGGGGTGGCAACGCGCCGGCGCAGCCCGCCGGCGCGGCGGGTCAGCTCATCAGCCAATAGACGCCGTAGCGCTCGCCCATCACTTGGTACAGCGGCGCGAGTTCGATGGCTTCGGCCCCGCGCGTGTGGAAGCTCAGCCCCTGGCCTTTTTCGATCCAGGCGGCGGGCTCGGCGGGGGCAAAGGCGCGCCCGCCGCCGAAGCGGCCGGCCGGGGTTGGCCGCGGCGCGCGCAACGGCGCCGGCGAGGTTCCACGCGGCACGCGCGCCGCCAATTGCGTGGGGCCGGAATCCACGTCGAACTGCTGCGTCCGGGTCAGCGCCGCGCCCTCGATGCGCGCCGCCAGCGCCAGTGGCCCGTACAGCACCGCCTGCTGGTTGGCGTCGCCCTTCAGCGCCTCCGCGTACAGCGCCATGGGCAGCGCGAGGTCAATAGTGTCGCCGCCACGCCACTCGCGCTCGATCACCAGATAGCTGCCGGGGCTGGCAAAGGCCTCCAGCCGCCGTCCGTTGACGCTGGCACTGGCGCCAGCGGCGGTCCAGGACGGAATGCGGAGATGGATCGCCAGCCGCACCGGCTGGGAGGCGGTGATCTCGATGCGGGTGGAGGGCTCGTCCGGAAACCGCGTCTGCTGGCGCAGGCTGAGTCCGTGCTGGGGCCAGCGCAGGTCGCTGGCGATGAACAGGTTCACGAACAGGCTCGAGCCGCTGTGAAAGTAAATCGAGTTGGCGAACTTCGAGAACTCCTCGGCGCCGGTGCCGTCGCAGCACCAGAAGGAGTTGGTGGGGGAACTGAGGTACTTCCACCAGCCGGTCTGCAGCGGGAAGTAATACATCTTGCCGCCGTCGCCGAGGTGCTCCGTCCCCAGCCGCGAATTCCACAGCGTCCGCTCGTAGTAGTCGAAGTAGCGCGGGTCGGCGGTCCAGGTGTAGAGGTGGCGCGTCAGCTTGAGCATGTTGTAGCCGCAGCAACATTCCTGCGTGTAGCGGCTGAGCGCCTTGCCCAACTGCCCAGGCGCGGTGTCCCAGTACTCGCCGTTGCTGGTGCCGCCCGAGACGTAGCTGCGCTCGCCCACCACCTCGTGCCAGAAGTAATCGGCAATGCCGTGGTAGCGCGGGTCGCCGGTGAGCTCGTAGCGCCGCGCCGCCGCGATCACCTGCGGGATGTGGGTGTTGACGTGCAGCCCCTGGAGTGCGTCGCGGTGCGCCGCCAGCGGGTCCAGGAAGGTGGTCTTCTCGAACCGCCGCGCGCTCGCCGCCGCATTGTAGTCGCCGGTGATCGCCGCCAGGTTCCACAGCGACTCGGACATGCCCCCGAACTCGGTGCGCAGGATGCGCTGCAGTTGGTCGTCGCCCATGCCTTTCAGCCAGTGGCCGACCCAGTCCGACATGCCGCTCGCCACCTCGAGCGCCTGCGCGTTGCCGGCGTGCGTGTGCATGTCGAGGCAGCCGGCCATGATCTTGTGCAGCGTGTAGAACGGCGCCCAGACCTGCTTGTCGTTGGCCAGCCGGTCAAAAAACGACTCCGGAAAGGCGCTGATATAGCCGTTTCGGTTCGCCTTCTGGCACGCCGCCAGCCCGGCCACGATCTCGTCTCCGTGGGCTTTGGCGGCGGCATCGCCGGTCGCGGCGTAGCGCAGTCCCGCCGAGGACAGAAAATGCCCGGTGAAGTGGCCGCGCAACTCGCAGTCGGGCGCCTCCCACCCGCCCAGCGGCTCGGCCGTGCTCGCGAGCCCGGCCGTCAGCCGGAACATGTGCAGCAGCCGCTCCGGCCCCAGCGACTGCAGATACGCATTGTTGGTCGCCGCCGGTGCGCTGAAGGGCGATTCCAGCAGCCGCACCTGCGCCAGCGGAAACGGCTCCGCCAGCACCATGCGTTCCCGCATTCCGCGCCGCGCCGGCGCCGCCTGCGCCGCGCGCCGCGTCGCGCCCCAGGCGGGAAGCGCCGCCGCCACCACCGGCGCCGCTGCCGCCGCCCCCGCCAACGTGGTCAGAAATTCGCGCCGTGTACTAGACATGGGCTGACGATAGCAGACCGCGCCCGCCGCGCCAACTGCCGGCCCGGTGCCGGCGGCGGGGGCCTGCTACGATACCTCTATGGGGTATATGCGATGACTGAGGTGACGATCCGGATTGGGGGCATGAGCTGTCAGCACTGCGTGGCGACGGTCGAGCGCAGTCTGCAGGGGGGCGGCACCGGGCGGCTGCAGGTGGCGGTGGGGCTGGCGCGGGTGGAGTACGACCCGGCGCGGATCGGTCCGGAGGCGATCCGGCAGCGCATCCGCGAGGCCGGCTACGAACCGGAGGCGACCTGAGCGCCGCCGGGGGCGCCACCGCAGCGAAGCCGAAGCACCGGAGGCGGGCTCACCGACCTCCTTCAGAGTCCAAGCTGCGACGGCGACGGGTTGATCTTCAAGCCAGCGGACATTTCTAAAGAGCGTTGACACAAAAAAAGGCTTGACTTTGCCGGCAGGCTTCACGATGGTATACTGGGCATGCGTTTGAGCTTCTGTTCGATGCCAGTAGCGCGTCCGGTACGAACCTGTCCGTCCTGCCCTATTCGCTTAAGACCAGCCAAGTCAAATAGCACTCCGCTATGAAGGAAATCGCTTGAAAAATATTTTTGTTGGCAACCTGTCGTTCCAGACGACAGAAGCAGACCTGCGGTCTGCGTTCGAGGCCTTTGGTCCGGTCAGCCGCGTTAGCATCATGACCGATCGGGACACGGGACGTTCGCGCGGGTTCGCATTCGTGGAAATGGAAGACGATCAGCAGGGCGACAGCGCAATCGCCGCGCTCAACAGCAGCCAGGTGGACGGGCGCACGCTCAACGTCAATGTCGCCCGGCCGCGTCCGGAACGCGCCGCCGGCGGCGGCGGGGGCGGGCGTGGTGACCGCGGCGGCAACCGCGGGGGCGGTTACGGCGGCGGTGGCGGGGGTGGCCGGCGCGAACAGCGCTGGTAGTCAACCCGAGACCAGTCAACCCAATAACAGTACGGGGGCGGCGCCGGAACGGCACCGCCCCCGTAGTTTTTTAGGTTCAGGCGAACGTTTACTGGAAGCTGGCGACGGCGGCCGCTTCGTTGTCGTAGACGTCAAACACGGTCAGCAGTTTGGTGATCATCAGCAGCTCATGGAAGCGCTTGGTGATGGAGGCCAATTTGACCTTGGCGCCGCGCGCATTGGCGGTGCTGTAGAGGCCGACCATCGCGCCCAGGCCGCTGCTGTCAATGAAATCCACATTGGCGAGGTTGATCACGATCTTGGTCGTGCCGTTGGCGAGCAGGCCTTTGATACTCTCGCGCAGATCGTTGGTTTCCTGGCCGAGGATGATGCGCCCGTTGGCCTCGACCACGGTTACGCCTCCGACATTGCGGGTTGTCAGTTTAAGTGCCACGCTGGTCTCCTGGTTGGGGTCGGGATGAACTAAGCAGCAATTAGACACTAACTGACTGGGCGCGGTCAATGGGGCATTGGCAGCGGGAGCGCACGGGCCGCGACCCGCGGGCTCAGGCGGCAGCGGGGCGGCGGGCGCTCATTTCCTGGCGTATGGCGGCGAGCGCGGCCAGGCTCAGGTGGCGGCGCAGGGCAGGGAAGATGACAGATTCTTCCAGCTCGAGGTGTTGAGCCCATTCCGCCTGCAATTGCCGGGTGGCGGCCGCGGTGGCGCGCGCCAGCGCCGGGGCTTCGCCGCCGCCGGCGGTAATGGCGGTCCACTGCGGGACCAGTTGGGCGACCATGGCGTTAATGCCGGCGTGCTGGTCCACCATGGCCTGGTTGGCTTCGGCCAATTCTTGGGGCAGGGCGGCGGCGCGCAGCCGCGGGTAAACGGACTCGTTTTCATCGGCTTCGTGCAGCGGCAGCGCCACGGTGTAGTAGCGATGCACGGCCGTGGCGGCGGCCGCCAGTTGCGCGGGTGGGGCCTCGGCGGCCGACAGGCGCACGGCCACGCTGGTGAAGTGGCGGATGCGCTGGTGGCATCCGAGCAACAGGGTGAGCGCGTCGCTGCGGTCCCCGGCGGCCAGCGCGTCGGCCAAACTGGCGGCCCCGGCGCCGGGTGTGATTTGCGTCAGCATGATGTCAGCCCTCGCACTATTATGAAACATGCGGTGGATGGCAGCCAACTCCGCGCGCGCGCTGCGAGAGCCGCGCTTTGCCCTCACCGTGGTGGGCATGTTGGCCTTGGGCATCGGCGCCAACGTGGCCATGCTCGCCCTGCTCGCCGGAGTGGTGTGGCGTCCGCTGCCCTACCGCGCACCCGCCGGGCTCTATGCGATCCGTGAGATCATTCCCAGCGCCAGCCGCCAGTTTCCGACGCTACCGGTGAACTACCGCTCGTTTGTGGCATGGCGTGGCGATGCCACGCGCTTCAGCGGCTTTGCCTTGATCCATCCCGCAGTCGAAAACCTCACCGGGCGCGGCGAACCGCAGCCGGTGGTGGTGGGCGAGGTGAGCGCCAACCTGTTTCAACTGTTGGGCGTCAGGCCCACGCTGGGTCGTGCCTTCGCATCTGGCGAGGACTCCGCCGGCCGCAATCATGAACTGGTACTGAGCGATGCCTACTGGCGCCAAGCCATGGGTGGTTCGCCTTCGGTGATCGGGGAGACCGTGGACCTCGATGGCGCCGCCTGCCAAGTCGTCGGCGTGCTGCCGGCCAGTTTCTATTTCCCCACCGGCGGCGCTTGGGGCACGTTTGTCGCCGAGCAGGGTGCGGGCGGCGAACCGCAAATGTTTCAGCCGTTGGTGGTGGCCGCGGACAAGCAGGCGGTGATCGGCAACTTCGATTTTGCCGCCATTGCCCGATTGCGGGCCGGCGTCACCCCGGCCGCCGCGCATGCCGAGTTGAACGCCCTGACCGCGCACCTGGTCGCCACCCAACCGGCGGTCGGGCTTGCGGTCCTTACGGCGCAAACGCCGCTGGCCGGGCAGGTGGTGGGGACAACCGCGGGCCGGCTGCGGTTGTTGTGGCTGGCGGTGCTGGCGGCGCTGGCGGTGGTGTGCCTCAACCTCGCCAACCTGGCGTTCGCCCGGGCGCACGCCCGCGCGCCGGAAGCCGCGCTGCGCCTGGCTCTCGGCGCCGGCCGCGGCCGGCTGGCGGCGGAAGCTCTGGGGCAGTCGCTGGTGCTGGCCGGGCTGGGGGCGGCGGCGGGGCTGGGCCTGGCGGAGGCGGCGCTGCAGTGGGTGCGCCACGATGCCTCTGCGGCGATGCCGAGGGTGGCCCAGGTGCATCTCGGGCCGTGGGCGCTGGCGGGCGGGGTGGGGCTGACGCTGGCGGCGGCGGTGGGATTTGCGCTTGCCCCGGCACTGGCGTGGGCCCGAGTCGAGCCCGGCGCCGGCCTGAAGCTCGCCAGCCCCACCTTTGCGGGCTGCGGCCGCGGCCGCTCCCGCCGCCTGCTGGTGGCGGCCGAGAGTGGCCTCACCGCGCTGCTGCTGATCCTGGCCGGGCTGCTGCTGCACAGCTATGTTCGGCTGGGCGCAGTACAGCCCGGCTACACCGCCAGCACGAACCTCGTCGCTGGCATCCGCCTCTCCGGCCCCGCTGCCGCGCGGGGGTCGCTTTGGAGCGCGCTGCCGCCGCGGTTCGAGTCGCTGCCAGGCGTGGCCGCCGCGGCGCTCACCACCGAGCTGCCGCTCGGCGGCACCGGCCTCACCAGCACCGTCACACTTCCGGGCGATACGCGTCCGGAGGCGGCGCGGCCGATCGCCAACTTTCAATACGTCAGCCCCGGCTATTTCCGCACCATGGGCGTCGGCGTCCGCGGCCGCGAGTTCGAAGCTGGCGACAGCCAGGCTGGGCACCCCGACGTAGCGGTGGTCTCGACCACCGCCGCCGGCCGCATCTGGCCGGGCCAGGACGCGCTCGGCAAAACCTTCACCTACGTCCAGGGCGGCGCGCCGATTACGGTGGTGGGGGTGGCGCGCGACGTCCGCACCGCGCTGCGGCAGCCGGCGGGGCCCATGATCTTCCAACCCATTCGGGATGACTTGACGCGAGCGCTGGCCTACGCGGTGGTGCAGCCGCGGCCGGGGATAGGCGCGCTCACGCTGCTGCCGGGGCTGCGCGGCGCGCTCGGCGCGCTGCAGCCGCTGGCGGTCGTCACCAGCGCCCGGACGATGCGCTCGGTCCGCTCCGCGGCGGTCGCGCCCGAGCGTTTTCAACTCGACCTGGCGGCGGGGTTTGGATTGTGCGCCCTGCTGATTGCGGGTTTGGGCGTGTACGGGCTGGTTGCATTCACGCTCGAGCAGCGGCGGCGCGAGCTCAGCCTGCGGCTGGCGCTGGGGGCACGCCCGGCGGCGCTGCGGGCCTGGGCTTGGCGCCAGGGCCTGGAGCCGGTGCTGGGCGGGTTGGCGGCGGCGCTGCTCATTGCCTGGCTGATCGCACCAGCGCTCGCGGCTCAGCTCTATGGCATCAATGCGCGCGATCCCTGGGCGCTCGCGGGAGGGGCATTCGCTGTCGTCGCGGCTGCGGCGCTGGCGTGCTGGCCGCTGGCGCGGCGTGCGGGGCGCGTGGACCCGGCGGCGGTGTTGCGCTAGCAGACCCGATGGCGCGCGCTCCAGCCCAACCTCCGCGTTCCGCCCGCGCCCGCGCCGCGGCCCCACGCCGCGCGCCGGCCCCAAGCCCGCCGCCAGCCTGGCTGCGCCAGATTCCCTCGGTGGACGCCCTGCTGCGGCGCCCAGCGCTGGCTGAGCTTTGGCGCGAGCTGGGCCCGGCGGGCGCGCGGCGCGTCATCGCCGGGGTGCTGGCCGAGGTGCGCGCCGCCCCTTTCCCGGACCGCCTGGCCGCCTTGGAGCCGGCGCTGCGCGCCGCCGCCGCGCGCCGACTGGCGCCTTCGCTGCGCCCCGTCCTCAACGCCACCGGCGTGCTGTTGCACACCAACCTCGGTCGCGCCCCGCTCGCCCGCGCCGCCGTCGAGCGCGTGGCTGCGGTTGCCGCCGGCTACTCCACCCTCGAGTTCGATCTCGGCAGCGGCCGCCGCGCCCGCCGCGACCGCCACCTCGCCCCGTTGCTCGCCGAACTCACCGGCGCCGAGCAGACCATCGTCGTCAACAACAACGCCGCGGCCATGCTGCTCGCCCTCAACACCCTGGCCCGCGACGCCGCCGGTGAGGTGCTGATTTCCCGCGGCGAGCTGGTCGAGATCGGCGAGAGCTTCCGCATCGCCGACATCGTCGCCCGCGGCGGCGCGCGCCTGGTCGAGGTGGGCGCCACCAACCGCACCCGCCTGCGCGATTTCCAGCAGGCCCTAACCTCCGCCACCCGCCTCATCGTCCGCGTCCACCGCTCGAACTTCGAGATGCGCGGCTATGTCGGCCAGCCGACGCTCGCCGAGCTCGCCGCCTGGGCGCGCCAGGTGAACGTGCCGCTGCTCGAGGATCTTGGCAGCGGCTGCCTGCAGCCGCTCCCCGGCCTGCCGCCTTCGCCGCTCGTGGCCGCGAGCATTGCGGCGGGCGTGGACGTTGTGACCTATAGCGGCGACAAGCTGCTCGGCGGCCCGCAGGCCGGGCTGATCAGCGGCCGCGCGGCGCTGCTGGCGCCCATGCGCGCCAACCCGCTTTTCCGCGCGCTACGCCCCGGGAAGCTGAGTCTGGCCGCGCTCGAGGCCACGCTGGCGCTCTACGCCCGTGGCGCGCTCGAGGCGCTGCCGCTCGCCGCCATGGCTTCGGCCGCGGACCTGGAAGCCCGCGCCCGCCGCCTCGCCGCCCAACTTCCGCCGGCGCTCGAGGCCGACGTGCGGCCGGGGCGCTCGGTGACCGGTGGCGGCGCGCTGCCAGGCGAGTCGCTCGCCACCTGGCTGGTGACGCTGCCGGAGCGTTTTGCCGCCCCCCTGCGGCTGGGCGAGCCTGCCGTGGTCGCGCGCGTGGCCGATGGCCGCTGCCGGCTGGACCTGCGCACCGTGCCGCCGGAAGACGATGGCCGCCTGCTCGCCGCCCTGTGCCGCTTAGAGCAGAAACAGGGATGCTGAACCCAAGCCAAACGGAAGGGGCTGGCCGGCCGGCGGCCGGCTAGCGGGTCGGCGACCCGCCCCACATCACCGCCACGGCTACAGCAACTGTGATCCTGCTCTAGCATCACCGGCAAAAAAACCGGGTCCGCTCGAAAGCGGGCCCGGGAGCCAACGAAACACCCTTGCAGGCGGCTCATCAGCCGCGTCTTCTGGTAGCTGGGCGCTACTTCTGCTCGCCCATCCAGATGTCGTCGAGCACCTCGACGGAGCTTTCGAGGGTGTGGCCGCCGACGGTGACGCGGACGATGTAGCTGCCCGGGGCCAGCAGCGCGCCTTGCGCGCCGCCGCCACGACCGAAGCCACCGCCGCCACCGGAGACGAACGGCACCGGCTGGGGTCCGCGGCCGGCGCCGCGGCCGGCGCCGCGCCCGCCGCCAAACCGCGCCATCTGCTGCTCCTGCTCGGGGGTGAGCTTGGGCGGCACGCCGCGCATGTTCCACTGGAAGCGGTTCATGCCGGCCTTGAGGTCGGCTTCCTTCATGGTTGAGACCACCTTCCCGTTTTGCAGGAAGTCAATCGTGGCCGCGCCCATGTCGCTCTGGGCCCAGATGCTGATGGCGGTGCCACCCTGGGGGTTCTCGCCATGGAACATGTTTTGGAAGATGTGGTGCTGCTCCTGCGGGTCGCTCTTCCACTCCGTGGCCGGTCTCGGGCTGAACAGGTAGAGGCTGGCATCGCCGACCTGGCTGAGCTGCTCGAGCGGCGAAATGTCATCGGCGATCCAAATGGAGCGCCCGTGCGTGCCCAGGATTAAATCGCGGGTACGGGGTTGGATGAGGATGTCGTCCACCTGCACTTCGGGCAGATCGTTCATGAACTTCTGCCAGGTCTTGGCGCCGTCGGTGGTGACGTAGAGGCCGAAGGCGGTACCGGCGAACAGCAAATTCGGGTTGCGCGAGTCTTCGCGCAGCGCCAGCACTTCGCCGTGCTCGGGCAGGTTGGCCGCGATGTCGGTCCAAGTCTTGCCGTAGTCGGTGGTCTTGTAGAGGTAGGGATGGAAGTCGTCGTTGCGGTGATTGTCGAGCGCCACGTAGGTGGTGCCGCCGCCGAAGTGGCTGGGCTCGATGCGCGCCACCTGCACGTAGCCTTTGGGGGCCGAGGGCACGCTGGCGGTGATGTTGCCGATCACGTTGGTGAAGGTGGCGCCGTCATCGGTGCTCACCTGCAGGTTGCCATCGTCGGTGCCGACCCAGATTTCGCCGGGTTGGGAGGGCGACTCGCGCACCTGGGTGGCGAGCGAGCTGGAGGAGTAGCCGTCGTGCTTTTCCGCCATCGGCAGGTTGCCGGCGACGCCCATGATGGACATATCCGGGGCCCAGCGGTTGACGTGCTTGGTCAGGTCCTCCGGGTTCATGGTCCAGGTGTCGCCGCGATCGCTGGACTTGAAGAAGTACTGCGACGCCATGTAGATCTCGCCTGGGTTGAACGGGGAAATTTCAAACGGCGCGTCCCAGTAGAAGCGCAGCGGATCGGGCGGGTCGGTGGGCTGGTTGAGGATGTTGCCCGGGCCGCCGCGGCCGCCGAAGCCACCGCCGCCGCCGCCCTGGTTGGCGGCCTCGGTGAGGCGCGGACGGATGCTGACCTGGGCGCCGGTGCGCAGGTCGTGCCGGCTCATGCTGGCATCCTGGGACTCGCCATAGACAATGGCCCAATCGGTGGGATCGTTGCGGGTGTACATGCCGTCGCCGCCGGCCACGGTGTACCAATCGGTGTTGACCGGACCCTCGCCGTTGCGCACCGCGCTGGGGCCGCACCAGGCGTTGTTGTCCTGCAGGCCGCCGCAAATGTAATAGGGGTGCCGCATGTCGGTGGAGACCTGGTAGAACTGGCCGACCGCCATTTTGTTCTCATAGGTCCAGGTCATGCCGCCGTCGTGGCTTATATCGAGGCCGCCGTCATGGCCGATGGCCACGGTGCGGTCGTCCTTGGGGTTGATCCAGATGGCGTGGTAATCGGTGTGGGAGCCGGTCATGGGGCGCCAGGTTTTGCCGCCGTCCATCGAGATCTGGCCCGGCGTGCCGCCGACGAAGAGCTTGTCGCTGTTCATGGGGTCCACGCGGATCTGGCTGAAGTAGACCGGGCGCTGGTCCTGATTGCTCATGAAGGTCCAGGTGCGGCCGCCGTCTTCGGAGCGGAACACGCCGCTGGCGTTGGGGTTGGCCGGAGGACGCGCCCCGCGGCCGCCGGCGCCACGCCCGCCCGCGCGCGGTTTTTGCGGCCCGCCGTCGGCATCGGTGCCGCCGCCGGTGCCGGCGCTGGCGCCGGCCTCGACCTGCGCGTAGATAATCTGTGGATTCTTGGGGAACACCGCGATGGCGATGCGCCCGTAGATGCCGTCCTTGGGCTTGGGCCAGCCTTGGCCGTCCAGGCGCGTCCAGGTGGCGCCGGCGTCGGTGGACTTCCACAGG
>JBOGKJ010000317.1:0-3202 GCA_050745565.1 Terriglobales bacterium
GTGAAAGCGCCACTGGCGCTTTCACCCCGTTGGAATTCCGCGGCCCTTCACGCCGATTTTGCCCGCGGTGCAAACGGCGCGGCTCCCGCGACAGGACGCCCTCCCGGTGCTCCCACCCCAAGGCGCCAGCGCCTTGGGGGCCCGGGGGTCGGGCTGCGGCAGGAATCCGCTTGGCGGCAACCCGCGCCCGCTCAGCTCAGGGCGCGTCCAAGTTGCCTCGTAGCGCCCCGCATCAGTTGGTGAGTTGGGCGATGATGGTGCCCCAGCTCACCTGCACTTCGATTTGCACCAGCAGGTGGCGGGCGTCGTCGGTGAACCAGACCCACATTTTGCCCTTGCGCTGAAACACCTTGTCGTTGAACACGGTGGGCTGAACACGCAGCGTGGTGAAGGTGCCGGCGGGGGTGGTCACGGTTTCCTTCAGGTTCACGGCGACGTGCACGTTGGTGGTTTTGCCGCCCTCATTCACAGGAAAATCGAAGCCGTCGCCGACTTTCAGCGGCCGCGCACGGACGTAGTCGAGGGCGCTGAAGAGGTCGAAGACGCAGCCGGGAATGGGTTTGATTTCGTGCTTAGGCGGCGCCTTGAGGGTGTCGGGGTCGGTTTCGTCGAGCACCAGTTGGTGCTGATCGGGTTGGTAGATGATGTGGGTCAGCCGGTGCCGGCGCCCCTCCACCGTATTGTTGTCGAGTTCGGCGGCGCAGAAGGTGGCGGGCTGATAGCGCGTCTGCATGCGGTCATGCAGGGGGTAAAAAAGGTTGACGACGTCGCTGGCATCGGCGGTGAACAGGATCTGCCGCAGGCCGCCGGCATTGCTCCAGGCCAGGGTCGCGGTGCCGGCGGGCAGCAGCCGCCAGTGGGCGATGAAATGCAGCGTCACGGTCGGCGGCGGCGGCGCGGGCGCCTGCGCCGGCGCCGCGAGCGCCAGCAGCGCGCCCAGTGCGAACCAGCGCCAGCGGGGCTCTACCATGGCCTCAGCCGGGTGGCGAAGCCGGGGAATTGCCATTTGGCCACCAGCACCAGGGCGAGCGCGACGAAGCCCATGAGCGCCTGATACTCGCGGTGGCGCAGGTACAGCGCCAGCGAGAAGCTGGCGGGCGCCCTGGGCGTGCGTGCGGCGGGCCAGCGCGGCAGCAGGCGCGGCACGGCGGCGCGGTAGCGGGCAAAGTCATCGCCGAAACGCCCGGCGAGAAACGCCTCCTCGCGCCGGATCACCGGCAGGTAAACGCCCAGCAGCAAAACCAGCGCCACGGCCGCCAGCCACCAGGACGCGGCCGCAATCACCAGCCCGACGCCCAGCAGGCTGCTGCCCAAGTAGAGCGGGTTGCGGCACCAGCGGTAGGGGCCGGTGGTGGCGAGCACGTCGTTTTTGCGGATGTGGCCGGCGGCGGCAGCGCGCAGCGCCAGGCCGGCGGCGGCCACCGGCAGGCCCAGCGCCAGCGTCGCCGCCCGAGGCCGCGCCAGCACCACCAGCGCCACGGCGCCGAGGAAGCCCAACGGCACCCGCCATCGCTGAAGGGCCGCAGTCATCGCTTCACCGCTCCGCTCATCGTTGACGGGCGCGGGCCCCTGCCCCTGCTCGGCTGAGACGCTCGCAGCGCCGCGCCCGCACTCGAAGGGCTATTGACGGGCGCGGGCCCCTGCCCGGCTACGCCTGGCATCCCACTTGGGCTCGCGCCGGCCCGGGGCCCGGCGAGCCCAGGGAGGCGCGAGCGGCATCGTTGGGGGGGCCGCGCCGCTTCGTTTGTCGGGAGGGGTGTAAGCGCCCGTGGCGCTTTCACCCCTCCCGACTTTCGCAGCCCTTCGCGCCGACTTTGCCCGCCGTGCAAACGGCGTGGCTCCCGCGACTTGCACCGCTCCGCTGAGGCTACGCGCTCAAGTTGCACCGCTGCGCTCACGGCTGCACGGCGTCGGCCGGGGCGGTTTGGGCCAGCAGCGCGCCGCAGGCGGTGGCGACTTCCTCGGGCTGGATGGCGAGCATGGCCTGCGAGTAGGCCGAGCCGCGACGGTAGGTGGTGGCGGTGGTTTTGCGCAGCACCACAACGTGCGGGCCGTAGGGCCCGTTGATGGCCGGATCGGTGGGCCCGAACAGCGCCACGGTCGGCACCCCCAGTGCCGCCGCCATCTGCATGGGGCCGGTGTCGCCGCCGATGGCCAGCCGTGCCCGGCGCAGCACGGCCGCCAGTTGCAGCACATCCCCGGAGAACAGCCGGGCGCGGATGTCGTTGGCGCGGCGGTAGGTGTCATCCAGGTCCTGTTCGCCCGGCCCGCGGTTCAGCACCGCCGCCAGCCCGTAGCGCTGCTGCAGCAGGTCGGCCAACTGGCCATAGCGCGCGCTCGGCCAGCGCTTGGACACCCATCCGCCGCCGGGGGAGAAGAAGGCAAACTCGCCGATGTAATTGCTTCGGATCCACTCGTCCGCCTCGCGCTGCACCGGCTCGGGAATCGGCAGCAGGAAGCGCACATCGCGCCGCAGCGGTCCCAGCGCCTCGGCCACGTCGAGCAACTGCTCCACCCGGTGGGCGCCGCGCGGACGCACGCGCCGGGTGTACGCCGCACCCGCCGCCCACTCCCGCCGCACCGGCCGCGCCAGCCCCACGCGGTGCGGAGCGCCGGAACATTGCGTCAGCACCGCTGATTTAACCGTGCCCTGCAGGTCCAGCGCCCACTCCGGATGAAACGAACGGACCGCGCGCACATGATCGCGCAGCTCGCTCCAGCGATGCGGGTGGCGGCGCAGCCCGAGGCTATCGACGCCAAAGACCTCGTCGAGATCAGGATGGTGTTCCAGCAGCGGCCGCCACTTGGATTCCACGGCCCAGGCGATGCGGGCATCCGGGTAGGTGGCGCGCAGGCTGCTGGCCACCGGCAGGGCGTGAATGATGTCGCCCAAGCTGCTGAGCTTGACGATTAGAATCCGGGTTGGCGGACTCGCGGCCGGCACGGTAGATCAAGTATCCCAAACCCGGCCCACGAAGGCGAGCCCGTGCCAGGCCAGCCCGTCCACCGCGCGTTCCTAACTGACGGGCGCAGGCCCCTGCCCCTGCTCGGCTGAGACGCTCGCAGCGCTGCGCCCGCACTCGAAGGGCTGTGGAGCGCCGGCCCGGGGCCCGGTGGGCCCAAGGGGGCGCGAGCGGCCTTTCGCTAGAGGTCGGGCCGCGCCGCTTCGTTTATCGGGAGCGGTGAAAGCGCCACTGGCGCT
>JBOGKJ010000318.1:0-11789 GCA_050745565.1 Terriglobales bacterium
GGGCGGGAACAGCAAGCTCTGGTCTGGAGCGCAGCGGCGAAAACTGGTCGGCATGCTTCTACTTACGTTTCCAATCCGCCCAGGTTTCTGCCGCGCACGCTCCTAGTGCCGCCGCTCAGCGCACGGCGGCTTCGGGTTCGCGCGCGACCGGCGCCTCGCGCTCGATGCGCATGCAGTAGAACGACCGCCAGACATAGATCAGGGCGATGATCAGGAAGATGGTGCCCAGGATGGCGCCGAGCCGCGTGCCCTGCTGCGCGGTGAGCGAGACGGCGAGTTCGACCGCCAGCAGCCCGAACAGCGTGGTGAACTTGATGATCGGGTTCAGCGCCACCGAGGAGGTGTCCTTGAAGGGGTCGCCCACCGTGTCGCCCACCACGGTGGCGGCGTGCAGCGGGGTGCCTTTCTGCTTGAGTTCGGTCTCGACGATCTTTTTGGCGTTGTCCCAGGCGCCGCCGGCGTTGGCCATGAAGATGGCCTGATAGAGGCCGAAGAAAGCGATCGAGGTCAGGTAGCCGATGAACAGGAAGGGCTCGAAGAAGGCGCAGGCGAGCGCGGCGAAAAACACCACGATGAAGATGTTGATCATGCCCTTCTGCGCGTACTTGGTGCAGATCTCGACCACCGCCTTCGAGTCCGACATCGAGGCCTTGCTGGCGCCGTCCAGGCGCATGTTGGCCTTGATGAACTCGACCGCGCGGTAGGCGCCGGTGGTGACCGCCTGGGTGGCGGCGCCGGTGAACCAGAAAATGATCGCCCCGCCGGCCAGCAGGCCGAGCAGGAACGGCGGGTAGAGGATCGAGAGTTTGTCGAGATTGATGGTCAAGCCATTGGTCAAGTCCACGATGATGGAGAAAATCAGGGTGGTGACGCCGACCACGGCGGTGCCGATGAGCACCGGTTTGGCGGTGGCCTTGAAGGTGTTGCCGGCGCCGTCGTTCTCCTCCAGGTTCGTCTTGGCGCGCTCGAAATCGGGGGCGAAGCCGTAGCGTGACTGCAGCTCCTGGCGGATGCCGGGGATCTGCTCGATGAGGGAGAGTTCATAGACGGACTGCGCGTTGTCGGTGACCGGGCCGTAGCTGTCCACGGCGATCGTCACCGGGCCCATGCCCAGGAACCCGAACGCCACCAGGCCGAAGGCGAACACCGCCGGGGCCACCATGAGGTTATTGGCGCTGAGCCCGAACAGCGACACCCAGTAGCCGGCGGCCATCAGCGCCAGCATGACCAGGCCCAGCCAGAAGGCGCTGAAGTTGCCGGCGACGAAGCCGGAGAGGATGTTGAGCGACGCGCCGCCCTCCTGCGACGAGATCAGCACCTCGCGCACGTGCCGCGACTCGGTCGAGGTGAACACCTTGACGAGCTCGGGAATGATGGCGCCGGCGAGCGTGCCGCAGGTGATGACGGTTGACAACTGCCACCAGAGGCTGGCGTCGCCGGCGATGACCGGGATGGTGTAGTAGCTGACGATGTAGGTGGCGATGATGGAGACGATCGAGGTCACCCAGACCAGCGAGGTGAGCGGCTTCTCGTAGTTGAACTTGTCGGCCATCTGGTACTTGGCCTTGGCGAACCACTCGTTGATGAAGTAGGCGCCGCCGGCGGTGAGGATCATGACGATGCGCATGATGAAGATCCACACCAGCAGTTGCACCTGCACCAGCGGGCTGTGTACGGCCAGGATGATGAAAGTGATCAGGGCGACGCCGGTGACGCCGTAGGTCTCGAAGCCATCGGCGGAGGGGCCGACCGAGTCGCCGGCGTTGTCGCCGGTGCAGTCGGCGATGACGCCCGGATTGCGCGCATCGTCTTCTTTGACGTTGAAGACGATTTTCATCATGTCGGCGCCGATATCGGCGATCTTGGTGAAGATCCCGCCGGCGACGCGCAGCACTGCCGCCCCGAGCGACTCGCCAATGGCAAAACCGACAAAGCAGGGGCCCGCGAAGGAACCGGGGATGAACAGCAGGATGCAGAGCATGATCGTCAACTCGATCGAGATCAGCACCATGCCGATCGACATGCCCGCGCGCAGCGGGATGGCGTAGCAGGGAAAGGGCTTGCCCTTGAGGCTGGCGAAGGCGGTGCGGGAGTTGGCGAAGGTGTTGACCCGAATGCCGTACCAGGCCACCGAGTAGCTGCCCAGGATGCCGAGAATGCTGAAGGCGAAGATCGTGCCCACCATCAGCGCCGACATGCGGTCGAAGTAACCGAAGTAGATAAAGATGATGATGGCGATCAGGGCTTCCAGCGCGATCAGGAACTTGCCCTGGGTCTGCAGGTAGGTCTTGCAGGTTTCCCAAATCGTGTCCGAGACCTCGCGCATCGATTCATGCACGGGCAGGTCGCGCAGCCTGGCGTAGGTGACAAAGCCGAACAGCAGGCCGAGGCCGCAGATCAGGAACCCCCAGGTAAGGATGAGGCGGCCGCTGGTGCCGACGAAGGTGCCCTGGTTAAGGTCGGGCAGAATGAGCCGGGCCTCGCCGGCAGCCTGCGGCGCCTGCGCCAGGCCATGAGCCGTGAGCAGGCCGCCGACGAGGGCGACGGCGCAGGCGGCGAAGATATAGTGGTAGGGGCGGGGCAGGGAAAGCCGGGGCAACTTCAATTTGGGGTTCCTCCGAAGCGTGACCTTGGCTCGCGGCGGCGGGGGCCGGCGGGCACAATTGGGCCGCGGAATTACGATAGCGTACCCCGGGGGTGGGCGCAACCGCTTCCGGGCTGCTCCGGGGGCAGCGGCACGGCCGGGGCTCGCGCCGGGATCGGGTATGATCCATATTGGCGGTGTTTCCGCCTCCGGGGGCCTCGGCGGCTCCGGCGGGCGGCAGGGCTTCGTTCTTCCGCCATCCACCACCAGTGACCAACCACCAATAACCACCAACCCGTCAAATGTTTGAGACATTAACCGACAAACTGCAGCGCGTATTTAAGACCTTGCGCGGCGAGGGACGGCTGAGCGAGGCCAACATCGCCGAGCCGCTGGCCGAGATCCGCCTGGCGCTGCTCGAGGCCGATGTGAACCAGCAGGTGGCCGAGGACATGGTCGAGGCGATCCGGACGCGGGCGCTGGGGCAGGAAGTCATGACGGCGCTGTCGCCGGCCGAGCACGTCGTGAAGATCTTGCGCGACGAGTTGCTCGAGGTGTTGGGCGGGGAGGCGAAGCTGAGCCTGAAGACGCAGCGTCCCCCGGCCGTGGTGCTGATGGCGGGTCTGCAGGGATCGGGCAAGACCACCACGGCGGCCAAGCTGGCGCAGTTTCTGCGACAGCAGGGGCACCGTCCGCTGCTGGTGTCGGTGGACGTCTACCGTCCGGCGGCGCGGCAGCAGTTGGCGCTGTTGGCCGAACAGATCAAGGCGCCGCTCTACGGCGGCGACGCCCTGGCGGCGGAGCTGGGCGACAACCCGAAGCCGGCGCGCGCCACCGAGGTGGTGCTGGAGCTGGCGCGGGGGGCGAAGCGCGACGCCGTGCGCACCGGCTGCGACGTGATGATCGTGGACACCGCCGGGCGGCTGCACGTCGACGAGGACCTGATGGCCGAGATGCGGCAGTTGAAGCAGTTGCTGGCCCCCCAGGAGATCCTGTTTGTCGCCGACGCCATGACCGGTCAGGACGCGGTGCGCTCGGCCAGCGCCTTTCACCAGCAGTTGGCGCTCACCGGCGTGGTGCTCACCAAAATGGACGGCGACAGCCGCGGCGGCGCGGCGCTGTCGATCCGGCGCGTCACCGGCCAGCCGATCAAGTTTCTGGGTACGAGCGAGCGCATGGACGGCCTCGAGGTGTTTCATCCCGACCGCATCGCCAGTCGCATCCTGGGCATGGGCGACATCCTCACCCTGATCGAGCGCGCCGAGCAGACGGTGGACCGGAAGCAGGCGATGGAGATGGAGAAGCGTCTGCGCACCGACAGCTTCACCCTCGCCGATTTCCGCGACCAACTGCGGCAGGTCCGCAAGCTGGGCTCGCTCGAGAGTCTGGTCAAGATGCTGCCCCGCGTCGGCCCCTTCCAGAACCTGCACAAGGCCTCCACCCAGGTGGACGAGGGCCAGATCACGCGCATTGAGGCGATCATCAACTCGATGACCCAGAAGGAACGCCTCCACCACCAGCTCATCAACGGCAGCCGGCGCAAACGCATCGCGCGCGGCAGCGGCGCCTCGGTGCAGGAAGTCAACAACGTGCTGCGCCAGTACGTGCAGATGCGCAAAATGTTCCAGTCGGTCGCGGGCTCATCGTTTTTGACTAAAAAGCTGATGCGCGCCAAGCTGCCGGAGCAACTTCCCCATTAGCGAAAGAGAGAACCTTATTGTGCTTGCCATCCGTCTTGCCCGCCAGGGAACCAAAAAGAAACCGATGTACCGCCTCGTGCTGCTGGAAAAAAGCGCGGCGCGCAACGGCCGCGCCCTCGAGATCCTGGGCACCTACAACCCCAAGCCCAACCCGGCCGTAATCGAACTCAACGCCGAGCGCATCGCCTACTGGCGTGAGCGCGGCGCGCAGGTCTCCTCGACCGTGGCCGAGCTGCTCCGCCGCAGCGGCCAGCGCGCCGCCGCCGCCGCGGCCCCGCCCGCCGCTCCGGCCGCCGCCGAAGCACCGGCGGGAGAGGCGTAGCCATGGCGACCGAGTCGCTGCTGCGGTATATGGTGGGCGCCCTGGTGGCGCATCCGGAAGCGGTGCAGATCCGCTCCACCGGCGGCGGGCGCGGCGGCGTGCAGTGGGAGCTGCGGGTGTCGCCGGAGGATTTTCCGCGCGTCATCGGCCGCGGCGGGCGCACCGCGCGGGCGCTGCGCGCCGTGGTGGAGGCGTCCGACCGCGGGCCCGTGCGCGCGGAGCTGAACATCATGGACCCCGAAGACGATGGCACGCCGGTCTGATCGCGGGCGCCGCGCCCTTGGCGCCGCGGGCAAAGTCGGCGCGCAGGGTCGTGGAATTCCGACCGACGGCCCGCTCCCCGCAAGCGAAGCGGTGCGGCCCCCTTCCAACCGTGCCGCTCGCGCCTCCTTGGACTCGCCGCACCCGACGCCGACGCTCCACAGCCCTTCGAGTGCGGGCGCGGCGCTGCGAGCGTCTCAGCCGAGCTCGGGCACGGGCCCGCGCCAACCAATGATTAGTTGCAGGGACGGGCGCGCCGCCGCCGCGCCGCCGCCGCGCGTAGCCGATGACGAATGGGTGGCGCTCGGCCGCGTGGTGAAAACGCAGGGCCGGCGCGGCGAGTTGGCGGTCGAGCCTCAAACCGACATTCCCGGCCGCTTTGACCAGCTCGAGGGCGTGTGGCTGCGCGCCGCTGGAGCGTCGCCCGCCTCACCGGCGCGGTTCCGGCTGCTTCGCCACTGGCCCCACCAGGGGCGTCAGGTGTTGGCGCTCGAGGGAATCGAGGATCTGACCGCGGCGGAGCGCTGGGTGGGCGCTGCGGTGCTGCTGCCGGCGGCGGAACGCGCGCCCGCGCCGGCGGGCAGCTATTTCTTTTCCGACCTCGAGGGCTGCGCCGTGTTCGACCGCGGGCAGCGCGTCGGCGAGGTGACCGCGGTCGAGGCGGTGGCGGGCGCGCCGCACCTGCTGCACGTGACGCGCGCCGGCGGGCAGCCGGAGGCGCTGATCCCGTTTGCCGCCGACTATATCACCGCCGTCTCGCTCGCCGGCCGGCGGCTGGACCTGCAGCTGCCGGCGGGGCTGCTCGAGTTATGACGGCACCCGATGCGGTTCGATCTGGTCACCATCTTCCCCACCTTCTTTGAGCCTATGCTCGAGCTGGGCGTGGTGGGGCGCGCCCGCAGCCGCGGCCTGATCACCATCGAGGTGCACAACCTGCGCGACTTTGCGCCCGGGCCGCACCATATCACCGACGATCGTCCCTTTGGCGGCGGCGAAGGCATGGTGATGAAGCCGGAGCCGATCTATGAATGCCTGGCGGCCATCCTGGGGCGCGCGCCCGGGCCCGCGGCCGCGCACTCCACCACGCGCGTGCTGCTGCTTTCCGCGCAGGGCCGGGCTTTCCGGCAGGCGGACGCCGAGGCGCTGGCGGCGCTGGAGCGCGTGGTGCTGGTGTGCGGGCGGTACGAGGGGGTGGACGAGCGCGTGGCCGAGTACATGGTGGATGAGGAAATCTCCATCGGCGACTTTGTGCTGAGCGGCGGCGAGCTGGCCGCGGCGCTGGTGGTGGACGCGACCGCGCGGCTGGTGGAGGGGGTGCTGGGGGATGCGCAGTCGGCGGTGAACGAGTCGTTTTCGGCGGCGGCGCCCAACCAGCTTGACTGCCCGCACTATACGCGCCCGGTGGAGTTTCGGGGCTGGGAGGTGCCGGCAGTGCTGCGCCAGGGGAACCACGCCGCCATCGCCGCCTGGCGCCGCCGGCAGGCGCTAGGGAAACTGCGGCGGCTGCGCCCCGACCTGGGCGCGCCCGCCGGATGATCGGGTCTGCTAGACTATAACCCTGACCTTGACCGGCCGCCCGGCGGCCGGCACCTTCCAGGGAAGCCTGTTATGAGCCTGAAACCTGCCTTGCAGAAGTTTGTCGACAAACAAGCCGGCCCGGCCCTGCCGCCCTTTGAGCCCGGCGACACCGTGCGCGTGCACGTCAAGATCAAGGAAGGCGACAAGGAACGCGTGCAGGCGTTCGAAGGCGTCTGCATCGCCCGCAACGGCCGCGGTGCCCGCCACAGTTTCACCGTGCGCAAGATCTCGTTCGGCCAGGGCGTCGAGCGCATCTTCCCGGTCAACGCGCGCGTGATCGACAAAGTCGAGTTGGTGCGGACCGGGCGCGTGCGGCGGGCGAAGCTGTACTACCTGCGCGGCCTGCGCGGCAAGGCGGCCCGCATCCGCGAGGCCCGGGTCGAAACCGCTCGCACCGCCCAATCCTAACCAGGCAACGTGGAGGGGTGAAGGCGCCGGTGGCGCGTTCTCCGAGCAGTGCGGGCGCGAGTTGCCGCCAAGCGAATTCCGGCTGCAGCCCGACCAGCGGGGCCCCCAAGCCCAAGGCGCTGGCGCCTTGGGGTGGGAGCAGCGGGGCCCCCAAGGCGCTGGCGCCTTGGGGTGGGAGCAGCGGGAGGGCGTCCTGAGAAGGGCGGCCGCGCCGCCCCGCCTGGCCCAGCCACCAGACGGTGGCGTGGCGCAGTCAGCGGGTGGCACACTATTTCATGCAAGCGCGGGGGTCGCCCCGGCGCTTGCAGTAGTAAGCGGGTGGCGTGGCGCAGCCACGCCAGGCCCCGCGCCAAATAATGCCTATGCTTAACGGCTGGCAATTCGAGCGGCAGGCCTGGCAAGCCGGTCACGGCTGTGTTGCCGGCGTGGACGAAGTGGGCCGGGGCGCGCTGTTCGGCCCGGTGGTGGCGGCGGCGGTGGTGCTGAACCCGGCAGTGCGGCTGCGGGGCCTGAACGACTCCAAGCAACTCACCCCCGAGCGCCGCGAACACTTCGCGGCCGCGATCCAGGAGCGGGCGCTGGGATGGGCGGTGGCCTCCGTGGATGCCGGCTGCATCGACGCCATCAACATTCTGCAAGCCTCGCGCCGCGCCATGCTCGAGGCGCTGCGCGCGCTGCGGCCGCAGCCGGAGATGGTGCTGGTGGACGCGGTGAAGCTCGACTGGCCCGGGGCGCAGCGCGCAATCGTGCACGGCGATGCGCTCTCGGACTCGATCGCGGCGGCCTCAATCGTCGCCAAGGTTTACCGCGACGCGCTCCTGCGCCAATGGGACGTGGTCTTCCCGGTCTATCGCCTGGCAAGCAACAAGGGTTACGGGTCGCAGGAGCATCGGGCCGCGCTGGAGCGCTACGGCCCCTCGCCGCTGCACCGGCGCAGCTTCAATTGGCGCCTGGG
This sequence comes from Terriglobales bacterium, assembly GCA_050745565.1. Taxonomy (GTDB): domain Bacteria; phylum Acidobacteriota; class Terriglobia; order Terriglobales; family SCQP01; genus SCQP01. The sequence continues at coordinate 7,809 of JBOGKJ010000318.1, forward strand.
CGCGTGAGCGCCATTCGGCCCCCGCATTGCTCCCACGCCTCCCCCCCACCGTGGGGCCGGTCGCCTGACCGGCGCGCGGGCCGCCGGCCCGCGCTCCTGAGCGCCCCACACAACGGCCCGCCCTGGGCACTCTCCGCCGCCGCCCCCCCAAGCTAATTGCCAATCGCTAATTGCTTATCGCTAATTGCTTATCGCTTATTGCTTATTGCTTATCCTTGTCCGCGTAGTAGCCGGTGCGGGCGCGGACCTTGGCGCCGGGATGGAGCTTGGCGGCGGCGGGCGTCAGCTCGATCTGGACGCGGTGGAAGCTGCCATCGTGGGCGGTGAAGGTGCTGCGGTAGCCGAGCGTGTACTGGCTGCGCAGCTCGCGCTGGATGGCGTCATAGGCTTGGGCGAGCTTGCTGCCGGCGTTGATGCTGCGTCCGCCGGTGGATTCGGCGATCTTCTGTAGCTGGCCGGGACCGCCGCCGCGGTAGTAGCCGAAAGAGCGGTCATAGGCCATGATCGCGAACACCGCGGTGTTGCTGGCGAGGGCGGCGTCGAGCGCGTCCTGGTGGGTGTAGGTGGAACCCTGCTCGCCGCCATCGGTGACGACGACAATGGCTTTGCGCCCGGCCTGGTGCGCGAGCTCGTCGTGGCAGGCGAGGTAGATGGCATCCCAGAGGTGGGTGGCGCCGGTGGAGTGGGGGCCGGGCAGACCGCCCTCGACGCTGTAGCTGGAGGCGTCGCCGCCGCCGATGTGGGCGCCATTCACGGCCCGGCTCAGAATCGGCACCGAGGCGGTGAGGTCCTGCAGCAGCATGGTGTTGATGTCAAAGCCGATAACGAAGGCGAGGTCGGTGGGCCGGAGTACGAGGCGGAAGAAGTTGTCCGATATCTGCTGCTCTTCGGGCAGCAGGCTGGCCTGGCTGGGGCTGGTGTCCAGCAGCAGGCCAAGCGTGAGCGGCAGTTGCTGCTCCTGGGAGAAGAACTGGATTTGCTGCGGCTGGCGGTCTTCCAGGACGCGAAAGTCGCTGACGTTCATATCGGGAACAAAGGCGCCATGTTTATCCTCGACGCTGAAGACCATGTTGACGAGGTCGGCGTTGGCGATGATGGTGGGAATGTGCGCTTGCTGCTTTCGCTGCTGTTGTTGCGCCGCCACCGCCGCCGGCGGCGCCGCGGCGGCCGCGATGTGGGTGGCGGGCAGCGCCTGAGCGGCGGCGGCGACGGCGGACACCAGCAGCACGACCGACCAACTCCGGATGACGGCCGCCGCGTGCGCGGCGCGATGCGGCGGTTTCAGATGCAGCGACTTCTTCATGTTGAGACGGCTCCTCTATGAGACGAACGGCGCACCGCCGGGGTTGCGGCCACGCATTTTTTTCTTGACACCCGCCGCTGCAAATTCTATACATTCACTAAACCTGCGTGGTTTCACTTCACGCAGATCTTGTTCGATTGGAGAATAGTTCATGGCTAAAGCAACGAAGAAACCCGCCAAGAAAGCGGCGAAAAAGTCGACTGCGAAAAAGAAGACCTCGAAGAAGAAGTAAGCACGTTCTTCGGGAATTGGGCGAAGGGGGGCGAGAACATCGTCCCCCTTCGTTATTTTTTTTAACAGTGTTACTGGCCTGATCACCGATGAGCGAACGGCTGCGCGTGGACCCTCAGGCGCCGGAAGCGGCGGCGGTGGCGCGAGCGCGCGCGGTGTTGGAAGCGGCCGGCGTCGTCGCCGCACCCACCGACACCGTGTACGGGTTGCTGGCGAATGCGCTCTCGCCGCGGGCGGTCGCGCGGGTGTACGCGCTGAAGGGCCGCGGCTTTGACAAGCCGCTGCCGGTGCTGGTGGCCTCGCGCGCGCAGGCCCGCGCGCTCGCGGGCGCGCTGCCGCCCTCGTTCGAACGCCTGGCCCAGGCCTTTTGGCCCGGCGCGCTCACGCTGGTGGTGCCGGCGGCGCCGTCGCTGCCGGCAACGCTGACGGCCGGGAGCGGCGCGGTGGGGCTGCGGCACGCCAACCTGCCGCTGATTGCCGCGCTGCTCGAAGCCACCGGCTATCCGCTCACTGGCACCAGCGCCAACCGCAGCGGCGCGCCCGACGCCCGCACGGCGGGCGAGGTGGCCGCCCAACTGGGAGTGGAACTGGACCTGATTCTGGACGGCGGCCCGGCGCCCGGGCGCGAGCCCTCGACCGTGGTGGCGCTGACCGGGCCGCGTCCGCTGGTGGTGCGGGAGGGCGCGATTGCGGCCAGCCGGCTGGCCGCCTACTTCTGATCGCCTCAGGGCGGAGTGCGCGCCCCGGCCTCCATCGTGTATCATGAGTGCTTCGCTTCAGTTCGGGAGGAATCCGACGGCATGGCTGAGTCAATCGAAGTAAAAGTCCGCCAAATCGTTGTTGAAAAACTGGGCGTGGGCGAGGACGAGGTCACCCCGCAGGCGAAGTTCGTTGAAGACCTGGGCGCCGATTCGCTGGATCTGGTGGAGCTGGTGATGGAGTTCGAAACCGTCTTCGACATACAGATCCCGGATGAGGATACCGATAAGATCCGTTCGGTGCAGGACGCGATCAACTACATCCAGGACAAGGCTGGGAGCAAAAGCTAGCGGTGCGGCGGCGCGTGGTAGTGACCGGCGTCGGGCTGGTGTCAGCCTTGGGCTGTGATGCGCCCTCGACCTGGGCCGGGCTGATGGCGGCCCGGAGTGGCATCGCCCCCATCACGCATTTCGACGCCTCCGCCTTCAGTTGCCGGTTCGCGGCCGAGGTCAAGGACTTCGACCCGCTGCGCTACGTCGAGAAAAAAGACGTCAAGAAGATGGACCCGTTCATCCAGTTTGCGATGGCGGCGGCTTCGGAGGCGATGGCGCAGGCCGGGCTCGAGGTCACCGACGAGCTGGCGCCGCGCGTCGGGGTGCACATCGGCAGCGGCATCGGCGGTTTTGCCACCATCGAACGCGAACACTCGGCGCTGCTCGAGGGCGGCCCCCGGCGGGTGTCGCCATTTTTCATTCCGGCCTCGATTGTGAATCTGGCCGCCGGGCAGGTCTCGATCAAGCATCGGGCGCGCGGGCCCAATTCGGCGGCCTGTACCGCCTGCGCCTCCGGCGCCCACTCCATCGGTGACGCGCTGCGGTTGATCCAGCACGGCTATGCCGACGCCATGATCGCCGGTGGCGCCGAAGCGGCGATCACGCCACTGAGCGTGGCGGGGTTCGCCTCAATGCGGGCGCTTTCGACCCGCAACGACGATCCGGCGCGGGCGAGCCGTCCGTTTGATTTGACCCGCGACGGCTTCGTGATCGGCGAGGGCAGCGGCATCGTCGTGCTGGAGGAACTGGAGTTCGCGCGCGCGCGCGGCGCCCGCATCCTGGCCGAGATGGTGGGCTACGGCATGAGCGCCGACGCCTTCCACATCACCATGCCCGCCGAGAGCGGCGACGGCGCCTTCCGCGCCATGCAGCAGACCCTCGCCGATGCCGGCCTGGCCCCGGACCAGGTGGACTACATCAACGCCCACGGCACCTCGACCGCCTACAACGACAGCTTCGAGACGCTCGCCATCAAGCGCCTCCTGGGCGCGCACGCACATCAGGTGGCGGTGAGTTCGACCAAGTCCATGACCGGCCACCTGCTGGGAGGCGCTGGCGGCCTGGAGGCCGGCATCTGCGTCATGGCCCTGCAGCAGCAGATTGCCCCGCCCACCGCCCACTACGCGACGCCGGACCCGGACTGCGACCTCGATTACGTCCCCAATCAGGCGCGCCCGATGGCCATGCGCTACGTGCTCTCAAACTCGTTCGGCTTCGGCGGCACCAACGCCGCCCTCCTCCTCCGCCGCTGGGACGGCGCGTAGCGGCGAGCCGACCGCGGTCATGCTCTAGTCCGCATTTCTCACCAACCCAGCCGCTGCCACGCGCGGCATAGCGCACCCGTCTAGAAAAATGGGCGGCGCAGCACCTGCCCGGCGCTATCACCTTCCCGACAGCGCGTCCTGATCGCCGCTC
>JBOGKJ010000319.1:0-7776 GCA_050745565.1 Terriglobales bacterium
ATGTTCCACAGCACCAGCAGGTGGGGCGCGCTCGGCAGCGCCAGGCCCAGCTTCGCCCCCGCCGAAAACTCCGCCAAATGCGGGTTGGGTTTGGCCACCGGCGCCGAAACCTGCCCCGAAATTAGCACCTGCGCCGGTGCCGCCAGCGCCACCAGCAGCACCGCCCCCAGCGCCAAGCCACTCTTCAACCCGAAACCTGAACCGCGAAACCTGAAGCTCCCTGCGCTTCCCACTTCCCACCCCCCAGTCCCCACTTCTCAGCCCTCCTCCTCAAGCACCACCGCCTCACCAGCCCGCAGATACGACTTCCGCCGAAACCACTCCTGCATCGCCGCCCGCAGCGCCTCCAGCGGCACCAGCAGGCCGGCTTCCAGCTTCCCGTCCGCTACCGGCAGGGTGTCGTCAAACCGCGTCTCGCCGGTGAAACTGCGCATCGCGAAACTGTCCAGGTATTTCAGCGGACACGGCCGCGCCCCCTCCGGCCCCACCAACTGCACCTGCAGTTTGCGTGCGTACAAGGCCTCAGCCCAGCTTCTTCTGCAGCAGCTCGTTGACCACGCCCGGCGCCGCCTGCCCGCGCGTCGCTTTCATCGTCTGCCCCACGAAAAAGGCCAACAGCGCGGTCTTTCCCGCCCGATATTGCGCCAACTGCTGCGGATGCGCCGCCATCACCTCGTCAATCACCTTCTCCAAGGCGCCGGCATCGGCGATCTGCCGCACCCCCATCGCCGCCACGAGTTCCCTTGGCCCCTTGCCCTGTTCCAGCATTGCCGCGAACACATCCTTGGCAATCTTGCCCGAAATCGCGCCCTCGTCAATCAGCGCCACCAGCTCGGCGATGTGCCCGGGCCGCACCCGGCTCTCCGCCAGCGTCGCGCCCTTCGCCTTCAGCCCCGCCTGCAGATCGCCCATGATCCAGTTCGCCGCTGCCTTGGGGTTCGGGCTCCCGCCCGCCGCCTGCTCGAAATAGTCCGCCAACTCCCGGCTCGCCGTCAGCACCTGGGCGTCATACGCGCTCAGCCCGTATTGCGACTGCAGCCGCGTCCGCTTGGCCTGCGGCAGCTCCGGCAAATCTCCCTCCACCCGCTTCAGCCACGCGCCCGCGATCTCCAGCGGCGCCAGGTCCGGCTCCGGAAAATACCGGTAGTCGTGCGCCTGCTCCTTGGACCGCATCGGCGCCGTGCGCCCCTCCGCCACCTGGAACAGCCGCGTCTCCTGCACGATCCGTCCGCCCGCCTCCAGCGCCTTCGACTGCCGCTCGATTTCGTACTCCAGCGCCCGTTGCAGGTAACGGAACGAGTTCAGGTTCTTGACCTCCACCTTGGTCCCGAACTTCGCCTCCCCCGGCCGGCGCACGCTCACGTTGGCGTCGCAGCGCAGGCTGCCTTCCTCCATGTTGCAGTCGGAAACCTCCAGGTACAGCATGATCTCTTTCAAGCGGGTCAAGTACGCGTGCGCCTGCTCCGGCGTCCGCAAATCCGGCTCTGAGACGATCTCCACCAGCGGCACCCCCGCCCGGTTCAGGTCCACATACGAGTGCGCTTCGGTCCCCGGCAACCCTTCGTGAATATTCTTGCCGGCGTCCTCCTCGAGGTGCAGCCGCGTAATCCCGACCCGCATCGCGCCCTCGCCCGCCTCCACCTCCAGCCACCCGTGTTCGGCCAGCGGCTGGTCGTATTGGCTGATCTGGTAGCCCTTGGGCAGATCCGGATAAAAGTAGTTTTTGCGCGCAAACACCGAGCGCGCGTTCACCCGCGCGTTCAGCCCCAACGCCGCCCGCATCGCCTTGTCCACCGCCATCCGGTTCAGCACCGGCAGCGCCCCCGGCAGCCCCAGGCACACCGGACACGTCAGCGAGTTCGGCGGCTCCCCAAACGTCGTCGCGCAGCCGCAAAAAATCTTCGAGGCCGTGTTGAGCTGCACGTGCACCTCCAGCCCAATCACCGCCTCCCAGTTTTCGCTCATCATGACCCGCCCTTGGCTGCGCTTGTCTGCAGTCGCCTGCCCTTGGCGGTTGTCAGCCCGCTCCAATGCTCGCATGCGACGATCGAGTTGCCGGGATTGGCCGGATCGAACTTCACCTGCACCGGCCAGCCTGGTATCCAGCTCTGCGGCTCGAACGTCGCCTCCACCATATGCAGCGCCTGCGATACCTGATACTTCACCCCGCGGACCTCATATTCATACACCAGCGTCGGCGCCAACTCGCCTCCGTTCTCGCCTTTCACTTCCAGCATCTCGATGATTTCGCCTGATCCCATCCGCCCCATGGCGTTCAACCGCAGCCGCCGGTTGCGCTCGATCTGCTCCGGCGTCAGCCGCCGCCGCCACTTCAACCACCAGGCCCCGGCCGCCGCCGCCCCCGCCAGCGCCGCCGCCGCCCACCACCACCCCGGAATTACGATTGCCACCCTCAAACGCTGTTCTCCAGCGTGCCAACCCCACCAACGCTCACCGTCACCCGGTCGCCGGTCCGCAGCCGCCCCACGCCCGCCGGCGTGCCAGTGGCAATCAGATCGCCCGGCTCGAGCGTCATCACCGCCGTGATCGCCTCCAGCATCTGGTCGAGCGGAAAAATCCAGTCCCGCGTGTTGCCCTGCTGCCGCACTTCTCCATTCACGCGCGTCTCGACGCCGATTTCCGCCCACGGCGCCTGCCGCCCCGCCTCCAGCGTCGTCACCCACGGCCCCACCGGGCAAAACGTGTCAAACCCCTTCGCCCGCGTCCACTGCGGATCGCTCTGCTGCAGATCCCGGGCGGTGACGTCGTTTACGCAGGTCAGCCCAAACACGTAGGGCGCCGGATCCTCGCCCCGCCGAAAACCCCGCAGCCGCCGCCCCACCACCAACCCCACTTCCCCTTCGTACTCCACCTGCTGCGAGAGCGGCGGCAGCACAATCCGTCCCAGATGCCCCACCAGGGCCGAGGGCGGCTTCAGAAAAAACAACGGCGTTTGCGGCACCGCATTGCCCAGCTCCTCCGCATGCGCCCGGTAGTTCCGCCCAATGCAGACAATCTTGGTCGGCTCACACGGCGGCAGCAGCGGCACCGACTCCAGCGGCAGCCGCTCGATCCCCGCCCGTGCCTGGCAGCGCGCGCCCCCACTCAACGGCGATCCCGCGAACACCTGGATCAGCCCCTCGCGTTCCTGGCCCCAGCACGCCTGTCCCTGTTGCAGAAATCGCACCCAGTGCATGACAAACAGGTTATCAGTTATCGGTCAATTGACGGGCGCGAGCCCCTGCCCCTGCTCGCTGAGACGGTCGCAGCGCCGCGCCTGCACTCGAAGGGCGGCGCCGGCCGGGCCGGGTGAGCCCAAGGGGGCGTGAGCGGCCTTTCGCCCCGGCAGAATCACAGTTGCAGTAGTCACCCGAACTGCCGCGTGGCGCCGGCCGGCGGCCGGCGCGGGGGAAGGCGACCCGCCCCATCACGGGAGCGGCCCGCGTCTCCCGCGATCGGTTTGCGGCCCGGCCGCGCCGAGCCCCTGTCCAGTGACCGACGGCCGATGGCCGTTGACCGACGACCCCGGACCGATGACCCGCTCAGTGCGGAATCTTGGGCAGCGCGGGTGGTGTCGCCGGCTTGGTCTCGCCCGGCAGTGTCGTCACCGCCAAAATCCGCGTGGTGGCGCGGAAGCGCTTGTAATTGGTGAACTGAATCACCATCTTCATGGGCGTCGCCGCGGTTCCCGGCCCACCCGGAATCACGCCCTGCATCAGCGTATACACGGGGAAATAATACTTCCCGTCAACTTCCTGCCTCCACACCTTGAAGGGCAGGAACGTGTTGGTCGGGTTCCCGTGTTTGTCGTACTGGTTTGGCACGACGCGCCCGTCGCTGAACACGATCATCAGCTTTTGGTCATCCACGTAGACCTTGCCTTGAAAGTAGCGGTGTCCCTTCACGATTGTCTTGGGTGCGATGCTGAACACATACGTGTTCACCTGGTCCAGCGGCACATGCTCCATATAGGTCACGTTGTACTCGGGCAATTCGTCGAGCGACAGCGTGTAGTAGTTCATGTTGAACATGTCGGTGAGGTCGTCTTCGGTGACCTGCACGTACTGCAGCGTCGGCTGCGGGCAAAAGGTGCACAGGATCTGGCGTATGCCCTGCGGCGTGTAGGTGATGCTGTTGGTCTGCTGATAGATTCCGCCCGGGCTGCCGCTCGGGTCGTATTCCTGCATCTTGATGCTTTCCTCGTAAATGTAGTCGTTCTGCAGCAGTTCCCGGAACAGTTTCTCGTTCGAGGTGAAGGCGTGAATGATGGCGGGAATCTGCGCCGCCGGCGGGTTTGGCAGCGGCCCGCCGATCTTGGGTCCCGGAAACGCCCCCAGCACCGAGGCCGCCGACACCTGCTGCGTGTCCCCCAGCACGAATGTCCCTGGCGCCTGCTTGGCGCCCTTCGCCGCCTGCGCCCCCGCCGCGGCCGCCGCGGACACTACCACCGCCGCCATCACCAGTATCTGTCCCGTCAACCTGCCTGCCCCGAATCCCGGCATGTGGTTAAGCCTCCCTCTTGGTTCTATTCTACAATTGCCCTAATGCAGCATCTCCGTTTGCCCTTTCGCCCGCTCGCCGGAGCCGCCGCTGTCGCCTTGCTGGCCTCACTGGCGTTTGGCGGCCCGCGCGCCGACTACACCCGGCCCATTATGCAAACCATCCCCGCTGCCGGCCTCTCCCAGGTCGTGCTGCAAAACCTGGTGGGCCCCATCACTGTCACCATGTCCAGCGACGATCAGGTCCACCTGACTATCCTGGTGCACTCCGGCGGCGCCGATCAGGCCTTCGCCCAAACCCTCTCCCAGCAGCTCACCTTCACGGTGAAAAAGTACGGCCCCCAGCTCCGCATCCTCGGTGTCTACCCGCTCGATCACTTCCGTGATTACGGCTACCCGAAGATGAAGAGCGTTTTCGGCATCCACGGCACCGACAGCAATATTTACGATGGCCAGAAAGTCTTCATCCGCAACGTTTCGAACAGCCGCGCCATCGAACTCTGGGCCGAAATCCGCATCCAGCTTCCGCCCCGCGTCGCCTTGGTGATCCGCAATACCTACGGCGACGTCACCCTCAAAGGCGGCGACCCCACCCTGCTGCAAGGCCTGCCCGCCGGCAACTTTGACGGCTTCACCGACGTCGGCGATTTCTCCATCTATCGCCCCCTGTGGTCGCAAATGAAGATCGAAAGCGACTACGGCAAGGTCGAGTTCAACGACGGCCTGGGCGCCACCCACGACATCCACCTCAAAACCGATGTCGGTGGCGCCTACCTCGATCTCCCCGCCAACTCCAACGCCAAAATCGTCGCCCACAAAGACCTCGGCTTCCTCCACAACGACATCACCGCCGCCAGCTTCACCAAAAACAGCCAGGGCGACTCCGTCCTCTCCCTCGGCACCGGCCAAGGCGCCGTCGTCCACATCGATATGTCCGTAGGCAGCCTCCACCTAAAATCCCTAGGCTCCTAACTTCACACCCACCCGCAACGCCGCCCCGCCTCCGCGCCGTCCCACTGCCCACTTCTTCCCCCTAAACTTAAATAGATGAGCCGCGACGTCCCCGACACCCACGTCGCCCCCGCGCCCCTCCGCCCCGGCCGCCCCTACCCGCTCGGCGCCACCTGCGACGGCGCCGGCGTCAACTTCGCCCTCTTCTCTGAAAACGCCCAGGCCGTGGATCTGTGCCTCTTCGACGAGCACGGCCTCGATGAACGTCACTTCCCCCTGCGCGAACAAACCGACAACGTCTGGCACGGTTATCTCCCCGGCATCACCCCCGGTCAGCGCTACGGCTTTCGCGTGACCGGCCCCTACGCCCCTGCCCAGGGTCATCGCTTCAACCCCGCCAAACTCCTGCTCGACCCCTACGCCAAGGCCATCCTCGGCGAGTTGCAATGGCACGACGCGCTGTTCGGCTACCGCATCGGCGCCCGCTCCCCCGACCTCACCCCCGACCACCGCGACAGCGCCCCCTACATGCCGCGCTCAATCGTCGCCGACCCCGCTTTCGACTGGGACGGCGACCACCCGCCCGCCACGCCCTGGCACGAAACCATCATCTACGAACTGCACGTCAAGGGCTTCAGCCAGCTCCATCCGCTCATTCCACCCGAGCTGCGCGGCCGCTACGCCGGCCTGGCCCATCCCGCTGCCATAGACCACTTCCGCCGCCTCGGCGTCACCGCCCTCGAGCTCATGCCCGTCCACCATTGCGTCAGTCCGCGCGACCTGGTCGAGCGCGGCCTCAGCGATTACTGGGGCTACAACTCCATCGGCTTTTTCGCCCCCGATGCCCGCTACGCCAGCGCCGGCGCCGCTGTCGTGCAGGAGTTCAAGGCCATGGTGCGCGACCTCCATCGCGCCGGCCTCGAGGTCATCCTCGACGTGGTCTACAACCACACCGCCGAAGGCAACCAGCTCGGCCCGACGCTCTGCTTCCGGGGCGTGGACAACGCCGCCTACTATCGGCTCGACCCTGACCGGCGCTTCTATACCGACTTTACCGGCTGCGGCAACAGCCTGAACATGCGCCACCCGCAAACCCTGCGACTCATCATGGACAGCCTGCGCTACTGGATCACCGAAATGCACGTAGACGGCTTCCGCTTCGACCTCGCCGCCACCCTCGCCCGCGAGCTGCAGCAGGTGGACCGCCTGGGCGCCTTCTTCGACATCATCCACCAGGACCCCATCATCTCCCAGGCCAAGCTCATCGCCGAACCCTGGGACCTCGGTGAGGACGGCTACCAGGTAGGCAAGTTCCCCATCCTTTGGTCGGAGTGGAACGGCCGCTACCGCGACGCCGTCCGCGATTACTGGCGCGGCTTCAACACCGGCCTGGGCGAGTTCGCCGCCCGCCTCACCGGCAGCAGTGACCTCTATGAGGCCGGCGGCCGGCGTACTTACGCCAGCATCAATTTCATCACCGCCCACGACGGCTTCACCCTCTCTGACCTCGTCAGCTATAACGACAAGCACAATGTCGCCAATGGCGAGGACAATCGCGACGGCACCGACGACAACCGCTCCTGGAACTGCGGCGCCGAAGGCCCCACCGACGATCCCGCCGTCGTCGAACTCCGCGCCCGCCAGCGCCGAAATCTTGTCGCCACCCTGCTGCTCTCCCAGGGCGTCCCCATGCTGCTCGCCGGCGATGAAATCGGCCGCACCCAGCAGGGCAACAATAACGCCTACTGTCAGGACAACCCCGTCGCCTGGCTCGACTGGTCCGCCGCCGATCAGGACTTCCTTGCCTTCTGCTCCGCCATGGTCGCCTTCTACAAGGCTCACCCCGGCTTTCACCGGCGCCAGTGGTTCCAGGGCCGCTCCATCCGCGGTGCCGCCGACCCCCGCGGCACCCCCGACATTGCCTGGCTCCGCCCCGACGGCAGCCGCATGAGCGAGGAGGACTGGAACGTCGGCTTCGCCAAAGCCCTTAGCGTTTTCGTCAACGGCGCCGCCATCCCCTCCCGCGACGAGCTCGGCCAACCCATCCGCGACGCCAGTTTCCTGCTCGTGTTCAACGGCCACCACGAATCGCTGCCGTTCCAGTTGCCCGGCGCCACCTACGGCCTGCACTGGCTCCCGCTGCTCGACACCGCCACCGGCACCCCCATCACCGACCTTCCCGCCGCCCCCGGCCCGCCGCTCGCGGCCGGCGACGAGATCAACCTCGAGGCGCGTTCCGTCCGCGTGCTCGGCCGTGTCCGCTGAGCCCTTGACGGGCGCGGGCCCGTGCCCCTGCCCGGCTGAGACGATTGACGGGCGCGGGCCC
>JBOGKJ010000320.1:0-2966 GCA_050745565.1 Terriglobales bacterium
GCGTCAATCTCAGGAAGTCTGGGGCGTGGTGGATCACGAGACCCGGCTGATTGACATCGAAGCCGGCATTGGCATCGGCGTCACCAACGCCAGCGACTCGCGGGAGTCGTGCCGTTTGCACTGCGGGCAAAATCGGCACGAAGGGCCGCGGAATTCCAACCGCGGGCCCGCGCCCGGTAAACGAAGCGGCGCGGCCCGACCTCCAGCCAAAGGCCGCTCGCGCCCCCTTGGGCTCACCGGGCCCCGGGCCGGTGCTCCACAGCCCTTCGAGTGCGGGCGCGGCGCTGCGAGCGTCTCAGTGAGCAGGGGCAGGGGCCCGCGCCCGTCAATGTCCCCGTGCCTCGTAATACGCCGGCGCCGGCTTCCGCGCCGCCTGCGCTACCATTAAAAGGTTGCACCTAGAGGACGCCTGAGCGATGCCCGCATCTGACGCGCAATCTCCCGAATCCACCTACGATCTGGCTGTCATCGGCAGCGGCCCAGGCGGCTACTGGGCCGCCATCCGCGCCGGCGAGTACGGCCTGAAAACCATCTGCATCGAGAAGGACCAGAAGCTGGGCGGCACCTGCCTGCACGTCGGCTGCATCCCCACCAAGGCGCTGCTCTACGCCGCCGACGTGATGGACACCTTCCGCAACGCCAAGGAGCTCGGTTTTGACGTCTCCTCGGTGGCCGTCAACTGGGCTCAGATGCAGGCGCGCAAAAACAAGATTGTGGCCAAGCACGCCAAGGGGATCGAATTCCTGTTCAAGAAGAACAAGGTCGAGTGGGCTTACGGCACCGCCGGCTGGGTCGGCCCCGGCCAGCTCGACTTCCGCCAACCCGATGGCGCCATGCGCCGCATCCGCGCCAAAAACATCCTCATCGCCACCGGGTCCACCGCCCGCATGCTGCCCGGCCTGAAGGCGGACGACCGCATCTTCACCAACATCGAGATCCTGACCGTGCCCGACATCCCGAAACGGCTCGCCATCATCGGCGCTGGCGCCGTCGGGGTCGAATTCGCCTCCATCTACCAGCGCTTCGGCACCGAGTGCACCATTCTCGAAATGCTGCCGCGCATCGTTCCGGTCGAGGACGAGGAGATTTCGCGCGAGCTCGAAAAAGCGCTCAAAAGGCAAAAGATCAAGATCGAGACCTCGGCCAAGTTCGAAAAGGCCGAGCGCACCGCCAACGGCGTCAGCGTCACCTACACCGATTCGAGCGGCCAGCGCCAGAGTTTCGAGGTGGACAAACTCCTGGTCGCCGTCGGCCGCGCCCCAGTGACCGCCGGGCTGAACCTCGAGAAAACCCGCATCCAGACCGAGCGCGGCTTCATCAAGACCGATGGCTACATGCGCACGGCCGAGCCCAACGTCTACGCCATCGGCGACGTCGTGTACGGCACGCCGCAACTGGCGCACGTGGCCTCGATGGAAGGGCTGGTGGCGGTGGCGCACATTGCCGGCAAACCCACCCACGCCATTGACTACACGCGCGTGCCTAACTGCACCTACTGCGAGCCCCAGGTGGCGAGCGTCGGCCTGACCGAGCAGATGGCCAAGTCCCAGGGACTGAAGTACAAGGTCGGCAAGTTCCCGTTCCTGGGCAACTCGAAGGCCACCATCCTGGGCGCACACGAGGGCTTCATCAAGATGCTGGCGGACGCAAAAGACGGCACGCTGCTGGGGGTGCACATGATCGGCCCGATCGTCACCGAATTGGTGAGCGAGGCGACGCTGGCGCTGCAGCTCAACGCCTCGGCTGACGAGCTGATGGAAACCATCCACGCCCACCCCACCGTCTACGAGGCCATGCTGGACGCAGCCAACAACATCTACGGCCTCACCATCAACATGTAAATGGCTGCGATGGCGAGCCGCACTGGCACCGAATCTCAGGGCCTGACCATCGTGGAATTGGGCCGCCTGCGCTACGCCGAAACCGAGGCGTTGCAGACGGCGTTGGCGCGGCAGCGGGAGGCGGGCGCCATCGGCGACCTGCTGTTGCTGCTCGAGCACGAGCCGGTGATCACGCTGGGGCGCAACGCGAGCGTCGCCAACGTGCTGGCGACGCCGGAGGTGCTGGCGGGCCGCGGCGTCGAGCTGGCGGAGTGCAACCGCGGTGGCGACGTCACCTGGCACGGCCCCGGCCAGTTGGTCGGCTACCCCATCCTCGACCTGCGCGCCTGCCGCCGCCCGGCGTTTCTGCCGCCGCGCACCGGCCGGCTGGAACTCGGCCCGGTGGATTACGTGCGCGCGCTGGAGGAGGTGCTGATCGGCGCCGCCGGCGATTGCGGCATCGCCTGCCGCCGCCTCCCCGGGCTCACCGGCGTGTGGACCACGGCCGAGCCGGCGCGCAAGCTGGCTGCGATTGGCGTCCATGTCGCGCGCGGCATCACCACCCATGGCTTCGCCCTCAACGTCGCCTCAGCGCTCGAGGGCTTCGAGCTCATCGTGCCCTGCGGCCTGGCCGGCCGCGGCGTCACCTCGATCGCCCGCGAAACCGCCGCGCCGCCCACGCTGGCCGCGGTGCGCGCCCTCGTAAGCCGCCGCTTCGCCGAAGTTTTTGATCGCCATCCGGATTCATGGGACCATAGAAGACTGCAGCAATTCCTCATGCAGCAAGGAGAGCAGGCATGGCCGTCGATGTCGTGATGCCCCAGATGGGCGAGTCTATTTTTGAAGGCACGGTCACCAAGTGGCTGCGCAAGCCGGGCGAGTCCGTGCGCCGCGACGAGCCGCTGTTTGAGATCTCAACCGACAAAGTGGACGCTGAAATCCCCTCGCCGGCCACGGGCGTGCTGAAGGAGATCAAGGTCGCCGCCGGTCAGACGGTGCAGGTAAACACCGTGGTTGCCACGCTCGAAGCCGGCGACGGCGCCAGCGCTCCCGCCGCCGCCAAATCTGCTCCGGCCCCGGCCGCGAGCGAAAAGCCGGCACCCGCCGCGACCGCGCCGCCGCCGCCACCGCCGCCGGCACCCGCGC
>JBOGKJ010000321.1:0-3947 GCA_050745565.1 Terriglobales bacterium
GCGCTGTCTGGAGGACGATGGCACCAGGGCAGGTGCTGCGCCGCCCATTTTTCTAGACGGGCGCGCTATGCCGCGCGCGGCAGCGGCTGGGTTGGTGAGAAATGCGACCCAGGCCGTGATCCGGCCGGCTCGAGAGGAGGCAACTTGGAGGCGCCCCGAGCAGAGCTGGAGCGCGTTGCCGCCAAGCGAATTATGGCCGCAGCCCGGCCCGCGCCGGGGCCCCCGGCGCGCGGCGCGCTGGGGTGGCAGCGGGAGGGCGTCCTGACAGGGCGGTCGCGCCGCATTAGTTTTCGCTTAGCCGGCGCCGGGCCCGGTTGGCCCTCAGCGTGCTCCGGTTCTTCAGCAGCGCAGCCAACCACCTCGCCCGGCGCTACCGGACGATGCGCGCCATGACTATGCCCCAAGGTCTCGATGCGGCACGGCCGCCTTTCTCTGGAATCTCTCCCGTGGCTCCGGCCCCAAGGTGCTCGCGCCTCGGGGGCCCCCGGTGCCGGGTTGCGACCGAGCTGCGTGGGGCGGCAGCGGGCACCGGCTCTGCCCGGTGGACGTGCCACCGGTGCGTGCAGCCCTCCAAGCAGCCTCGAACTCCAGTCGGCGCGGCCGGGCTCGATCCGGCGCTGATGCCGTTGCGCACTCCGAAGGACTACCCGCGATCAGCCGCGGTTGGGGTTCACGCGGACGCCCCCCCGCGCGCGCCTCGGTCTCGGGCCAGAACCTCCATCGCCCCATGAACCTCGATCAGAGCTCCAACCGGCCAGCAGGCACGCTTTGTATGGCCCAACTGTTCAAAACCGCCTTTGATGGTGGCGACTTGAAGACGCTGCGGGCCACCCTCGCGGCGCAGCGGGAAGCGGCGTCCACCGATGCCGCCGTGCGCATGAACCTGTTCGTCATCGCCCAGTTGCTCGGCGATCGCGACGGGGGATTGCGGTACCAACAGGAAGCGCTACGGCTGCAGCGGCTGTACCAGCCGTCATGGCCCGCCTCGAGCCAGGCGCTGCGGGTGCTCGCGTTGATGGCGCCCGGCGATGTGGGCGCCAACCTGCCGATTGAGTTCCTGCTGGAAAACCGCGACGTGGCGCTGGTCGTACTGTACCTGCTACCCGGCGAGACGGTTCCGGAAACGCTGCCCGAACACGACGTGGTCATCGTCGCCACCGACGTGTCGGACGCGAATCGTCTCCTGCTGGAGCAGATCGGCCGCCGCCTGCAGGCATGGCCGCATCCGGTGGTGAACCGGCCTGACCGCCTGCCGCCGTTGATGCGGGAGCGGTTGTTCCGCGTTTTGGAAGGGATAGCCGGCGTGGTGGTGCCGCCGACGCTACGCGTACCGCGGGCGGAGTTGGAGCGGCTGGCCGGCGGCATGGCTGCCGCCGAACTTGGCTACGGTATGGCGATGCCGCTCATCGCGCGCCCGGCGGGCTCTCACGGTGGCCATGGCCTGACCCGGTTCGAGACCGCCGCCAATATCGCTGCCTATCTCGCTGACGAACGTGCGGACGAGTTTTACCTTTCGCCTTTTATCGAGTACGGTGACGTCCGCGGAACCTATCGTAAATACCGCATTATGTTCGTGGACGGCCAGGCGTTTCCATGCCATATGGCGATCGGCGGGGAATGGAAACTGTGGTATTACAACGCCCATATGGAGGCGAGCGCGGAAAAGCGCGCCGAAGAGGAAGCCTTCATGGCCGGCTTCGAGCGCGGGTTTGGGCGCCGCCACCAGGCCGCGCTCGCCGCCGTGGCGGAGCGCATCCACCTGGACTACTGGGGCATTGACTGCGCCGAAACCGCCGCCGGCGAGCTGCTGCTCTTTGAGGGCTCGACTTGCATGGTGGCCCACGCCATGGATCCGCCGCAGATGTTTCCCTACAAGGAGCCGGCGATGCGCAACCTTTTTGCCGCCTTCGAGGAGATGCTGCGGCGCAAGATATGACGGGGTTGCATGCCAGGTCCGGAGACCCAGTCGCGTCCCAGCGGCCGACGCTTGATCCCGAGCCCTGGGGAGAATTGCGCGAGCTCGCCCACCGCATGCTCGACGACATGCTCGATTACACCGCGGAGATTCGCAGCCGCCCGGTGTGGCAAGCCATGCCGGAGGCGGTGCGGCAGCGGTTCCGGGCGCCGTTGCCGGTCGCGCCCGGCGCTCTGGCGGATGCGTACCGGGAATTCCAGGAAAATGTGTTGCCCTATGCGGGGGGCAATGTGCATCCGGGCTTCATGGGTTGGGTGCAAGGGGGAGGCACGGCAGTGGGGATGCTGGCCGAAATGCTGGCCGCGGGCTTGAACGCCAATCTTGGCGGGCGGGACCACGCCCCCATCGAAATCGAGCGGCAGGTGAGCGAGTGGATGCGGCAGGTGTTTGGGTTTCCCGGGGGGGCGTCGGGGCTGTTTGTCACCGGTTCGTCACAAGCGAATTTCATCGCGGTGCTCATGGCGCGCGACGCCGCGTTGCGCGCCACTGGCGGCAGCGGGAACGGCGGCGGAAAGCTTACCGCCTACACCTCTTGTGCTGCGCATGCCTGCATCGCCAGGGCGATGCGCATGGCGGGATTGGGTGAAGGTGCGCTCCGCCGGATTCCCGTGGACGAGCGCCACCGCGTCCGCCCCGAGGCGCTGCGCGCCGCCGTTGCCGCCGACGTCGCTGCCGGCCTGACCCCGTTTCTGCTGGTGGGCACCGCCGGCACCGTGGATATCGGCGCCACCGATCCGCTGCTGGAGCTGAGCGAGATTGCCACCCGCACCGGGATGTGGTTTCACGTCGACGGCGCCTTCGGCGCCTGGGCGAAGCTCGCCCCTGCACTCGCGCCGCGACTCGACGGCATCGAACGCGCCGACTCCATCGCCTGCGATTTTCACAAGTGGGCCCAGACGCCCTACGATGCCGGATTCATTCTGGTGCGCGACGGGAATCGAGCGCTGGCGACGTTCGCGGTTGATCCCCCTTACCTGCGGCACGCGGCGTGTGGGGCGGCGGCGGGTTCGTTTTGGCCCTGCGATTATGGCCCCGATCTGTCGCGCGGCTTCCGCGCCCTGAAGGCCTGGTTCACGCTCAAGGTTTACGGCACCGAACGACTGGGCGAGGTGGTCGCCGGCTGCTGCCGGCTGGCGCAGTATCTCGAAACCCGCATCGCCGCCACCGCCACGCTGGAGTTGGCGGCTCCGGTCCAGCTCAATATCGTTTGCTTTCGATTTGGTGGCGGCGACGGCAACGCGGTGAACACCGAGATTGCGGCCGCGATACAACAATCTGGCATCGCCGTTCCCTCGACCACCGTGCTGGACGGCCGGGTGGCGATCCGGGCGGCGATCGTGAACCACCGCACCCAGCCGCGCGACCTGGATGCGCTCGTCGAAGCCGCCGTGCGCTTCGGCCGCGAAATCACCACCGCCCGAGGGCGCGCACGACCACCTCGCCGTATGCGTCACCGCCAGGAACCAGAATCGGATGGACCAGCCCGAGGTCACTTCCCAGGCGGCGTCCCGGAACCAGTCAATTGCAGCGCGTCCAAACGAGGCAACTTGGACGCGCTCTGAGCAGATCGGGCGCGCGTTGCCGCCAAGCGAATTTCGGCCGCAGCCCGACCAGCGGGAGGGCGTCCAGAGAAGGGCGGCCGTGCCGCTCCCGCCCCGCTAGCATTTCGCGGGAGTCGCGCCGTTTGCACTGCGGGCAAAATAGGCACGAAGGGCCGCGGAATTCCAACGGGGTGAACGCGCCAGTGGCGCTTTCACTGCTCCCGGCAAACGAAGCGGCGCGGCCCGACCTCTAGCGAAAGGCCGCTCGCGTCCCCTTGGGCTCGCCGGGCCCCGGGCCGGCGCTCCACAGCCCTTCGAGTGCGGGCGCGGCGCTGCGAGCGTCTCAGCGGGCAGGGGCAGGGGGCCCGCGCCTGGCAATGTCTGGCGCGGGCTCGGGGGCAGCGCCGCCACCGATCCCGCGTTTAGCGTTG
>JBOGKJ010000322.1:0-9880 GCA_050745565.1 Terriglobales bacterium
TTGGGGCCGCCGAGGTTGCTGAAGGCGGCGTTGCCGGTATTGAACAGCGTCAGGGCGTTGGCCACCTGCCACTGGGCCGCGGCGCTGGCGGTGCCGCTGGCGCCGGTGTTGGTGGCGGAATAGCTGACAGTGGAGGTGGGGCAATAGAAGCCGTCGTTGGGGCTGGCGCAGAGCGGAATGTTGAGCGTCGTGTCGTCCAGAAAATAGACGGCGTTGGAGCCCGAATCGAGAATGGAGCCGGAGTAGGTGGTGCTGTTGAAGCTGGTATTGAAGCTGCCGGTGTTGTCCGCGGCGAGCACGGTGGCGCTGCCCAGGCTGTTGTCGCTTTGGGTGCCGATGCCGAAGGTAAGGGTGCCGTTGACGCTGAGGGCGCCGAGTGATGGGACTTGCGGGAAGGTGAGCACGACGCCATTGTTGTCCTGCGCGAACAGTGCCACCGGGTTTTGCACCTCCTGCGAAAGCGACACCAGCACGGGCGAGCAGCCGCTGGAGGGGCAGCCGTAATAGATGGGCGGAATGGAGGATTGCGGTGGCGTGCAGCCGTCGCCGCAGTCGTAGCGGAACACGCCGATGCCCAGAATGCCGTTGGCGTCGAGCGTGGCCTGGGAGTCGGCTTCGGGCACGCCGGTGTTGCTGCAGGAGCCCGGCGGGGCGGCAAAACCACTTTGGCCGAGCAACTGGACGGGCACGTTGCTGGCGGTCTCGCCGGCGAGTTGGACGTCGGCGGTAGCCACTGGGCCCCAACTGAACGAGCTGGAGAGCTGGAGGCATTCGGCCAGCGGGTCGCCGTTGGCGTCCTTGCTGACCTGCAGCGGCAGGTTGACCTGCGAGCCCAGCAGGCGGAGGCCGTACGAGCCGGTGTCCACCAGCACGTTGTCAATCGTCTGGCAGTTGGAGGTGCCCGGGGCGCAGACGGTGACGCTGGTGAACACGCCGTCGGCGTAATCGTTGTTGATGCCGAGGTTGGAGACCACCGGCACGGTGTTGGCGACGGGTGAGCCGTCGCCGCCGCCGTTATTGTTGGAGCCGCCGCCACCGCCGCCGCAGCTCACGGCCACACCGGCCGCGAGCGCCAACGCCGCCATCGCGCTGGCGCGCCACATCCCGCGGCTCAATGGACCACCGCCGGGGTGAGGTTGGAGGGCAGCGCGCTGGTGAGGTAGGCGCGGCCACGGAAGTCGCGCATGTGGCCGCTCATTTCAACCACCAGGTCGCCGGTGTGGACGTAGAGCGGGCCGCGGCGATTGCGCTGGGCCCGGGCGGCGGCCTGGAAGGCGGCAAAATGCGGACCCAGCAATTGAGACATGTCGGGCACGACCGCCCCCTGCCAGGCGAGGCCAAAGACCTGTCCGCTGGGGGAAATGTAGGCCCGAATGACGGTGCCGTTGTCCCGCCGCACCTGCTCCACTTTCGATCCGGTTTGCGCCAGCTCGCGCACCTGACCCTCGGTGGCGCGCACGGTGGCGCCGAGCGTTTGCGCTCCGGCCGGCCACGCCAGCGCCAAACCAGCAGCCAAGGTCAGCATCAACCCGCTTCCGAGTGCCCTCATACCCCCTTTAGACGCCCGAACCAGCCGCCTGGGTTCACAGCCGGAGCGGAAAGTTGAACGACGAAGGTGCGGGGGTTCAGCTCAACAGCCGCGGCAGCGGCCACCGCGCGGTTGGCTAACGGCTAATGGCTGGAAACCGCGCGCCTCCGCCGTGCGGCTTCCTAGCTGCAGCCGCTGGTTTCGCCGCAGTTGACGCACTTGTAGCAACTGCCGTTGGGGGTCATGATGCTGCCGCAGTTGTGGCAGGCGGGGGCGTCGGAGGCGGTAGCGGCGCCGCTGGTGATGAGCGGAATCTGGCCCGCGCTTTCCAGGGCTTCGTAGGTGGCGCCGCGGTCGCCGTGGATATCCTCGACCGCCCGGGGCGCGGCCGGCTTATGGTCCAGGAAGCGCAGCCCCATCCAGCGGAACAGGTAATCCATGATGCTTTTGGCGTAGCCGATTTCGGGGTTGCCGCTCCAGCCGCTGGGCTCGAAGCGGGTGTGGCTGAATTTATCCACCAGCAGCTTCAGCGGCACGCCATGCTGCAGGGCGAGCGAGATGGCGGTGGCGAAGCTGTCCATGAGGCCGCTGATGGCCGAGCCTTCCTTGGCCATGGTGACGAAGATTTCGCCCGGCTGGCCGTCCTCGTACATGCCGACGGTGACGTAGCCTTCGTGGCCGCCGATTTTGAACTTGTGCGTGAGCGACTGGCGCTCTTCGGCCAGATGGCGGCGGTAGGGGCGCGAGGCGACGACGGCGGCCGGCACCGACAGCGCGGGCGCGGGCGCGGCTTTATCCATCTGCTGGCTGGTGGCAGCCGACAGCGGCTGCGATTTTTTGCTGCCGTCGCGATAGATGGCGATGGCCTTGAGGCCGAGCTTCCAGCCGTCGGTGTAGACCTGGACGACATCGTCCACGGTGGCAGCCTCGGGCAGGTTGACGGTCTTGGAGATGGCGCCGGAGATGAACGGCTGCGCCGCCGCCATCATCCTGACGTGGCCGGAATAGTGGATGCTGCGGGTGCCGTTGGCGGGCTTGAACGAGCAATCGAACACGGCCAGCTGCTCGGGGGCCAGATGCGGGGCGCCCTCGATGGTTCCGGTGGCGTCCACGAAGGCCAGAATGTCGCTGGTCTGCTGGGTGGAGTAGCCCAGCCGCAGCAGGGCCTTGTCCACGCTCTGGTTGACGATCTTGATGACCCCGCCGCCGACGAGTTTTTTGTATTTCACCAGCGCCAGGTCGGGTTCGATGCCGGTGGTGTCGCAATCCATCATGAAGCCGATGGTGCCGGTGGGGGCGAGCACGGTGACCTGGGCATTGCGGTAGCCGCTGCGGCTGCCCTGCTCGAGCGCCTCGTCCCAGCACTGGCGCGCGGCGGCGAGCAGCGGTTCGGGCATGCCCTGGGGGGCGATGTTGTTGACCGCGGCGCGGTGCATGCGGACAACGTCGAGCATGGGCTCGCGGTTGACGGCATGGCCGGGGAACGCGCCCACGGTTTCGGCCAGTCGCGCCGAGTGCAGATAGGCCTCGCCGCACATGATGGCGGTGAGCGCGCCGGCATAGGCGCGGCCGGCGTCGCTGTCATAGGGCAGGCCGTTGGACATCAGCAGCGCGCCCAGGTTGGCGTAGCCCAGGCCCAGCGGCCGGAAATCGTGCGAGTTCTGGGCAATGCGCTCGGTGGGGTAGCTGGCGTTGTCCACGATGATTTCCTGAGCGGTGATCAGGATGTCAACGGCGTGGCGGTAGGCCACGATGTCGAAGCCGGCCGGGCCGCTGAACTTCATCAGGTTGATCGAGGCCAGGTTGCAGGCCGAATCGTCCAGGAACATGTACTCCGAACAGGGGTTCGAGGCGTTGATGCGGCCGGTGTTCCTGGAGGTGTGCCAGCGGTTGACGGTAGTGTCGTACTGCAGGCCGGGATCGCCGCACTGCCAGGCGGCTTCGGCGATGGTGCGCAGCAAGCTCTTGGCGTCCACGGTCTTTACCGGCTCGCCCTTGCGCTCGCCGGCGACGCGGCGGAGCTGGAAGGGGCCGTCGTCCACGGCCGCCTGCATGAACGCATCGGTGACGCGGACGCTGTTGTTGGCGTTCTGGAAGAAGATCGAGGCGTAAGCTTCGCCGTCGAGGGAGGGATCGTAGCCGGCGCGCACCAAGGTCCAGGCCTTCTGCTCCTCCTTGGCTTTGCACCCGATGAACTCCTCGATGTCGGGGTGATCCACGTTGAGGATCACCATCTTGGCCGCGCGGCGCGTCTTGCCGCCGCTTTTGATGACGCCGGCGAAGGCGTCAAAGCCCTTCATGAAGCTGAGCGGGCCGCTGGCGGTGCCGCCGCCGGAGAGCTGCTCGGCCGAGCTGCGGATGGGCGAGAGGTTGGTGCCAGTGCCCGAACCCCATTTGAACAGCATGCCCTCGGTCTTCGCCAGCGTCAGGATGCTTTCCAGCGAGTCGCTGACGGAGTTGATGAAACAGGCCGAGCACTGCGGCTTGCGGTACCCAATGCGGGCATAGGCGGGGCGCTGCGCGGCCTGATCCCAGTACCAGTTGGCGGCGTCGGCCTGGGGCTCCAGCCGGTCCACGCCGCAGTTGAACCAGACTGGCGAGTTGAAGGCGGCCTTTTGCGTGACCAGCAGATGCACCAGCTCGTCATGGAAGACGCGCGCATCCTGCTCGGAGCGGAAGTAGCCGCCGGCGGTGCCCCAGTCGCGCATGGTTTCGGCCACGCGCGCCACCAGGGCGCGCACGCTCGATTCGCGCTCGGGCGAGTGCTGCTTGCCGTGCAGGTACTTGGAGGCGACGATGTTGGTGGCCGTCTGCGACCAGTCGCGCGGCACCTCGATGTCCTTCTGCTCGAAGATGGCTTCGCCCTTCTCGTTCTGAATCAGTGCCGAGCGCCGCTCCCACTGGACGTCGTCGTAGGGTGAGGTGCGGCCGTTGGTGAAGCGGCGTTGCAGAGTGAGGCCACGCGGAGCGCGGGGGGCGGCGCTGCGGACAACGTCGGCATCGGTCGCCGACTGCGAGCTGGACACGCTGGAAACTGCATTCAAACTATCAGACATGGAATCTTCCCCCTTAATACCATACATCTTGTGCTCGCCTTGAGCCAGCCACAAGCTGAAGGGGATTCTCCTGCCGCCTACTTGTGGGAGTCAAGCGAAAACCCAGGCATCGGCATCGAAAACGAGGCTGGTTTTCCCGAACCGAAGCGCCGCCAGGCGTGTCTGAAAGTACACATGTAGCAATCCAGATTCCAGAGCGGTTTCAGCCCGTCAGGCGTGGGGAATCGGGCTGGTCTGGGGGGCGGGCTTTGAGGCCGCCTTTTGCCCCCGTTTGGGGGGGCGAGGTGGCGGTCCGGATACCCCGGCGGCGGCAGCTATTTCGGCACAGGTGAGCAGGATCAGGGCCGAAACGTAGGCCCAGATGAGCAGGCTGACGGAGATGGCGAAGGGGCCGTAGACGTCCTCGAACCCGAGCCAGGGGAGCAACAGGATATATATATATTTGGACACTTCCCACAGCAGTCCGGCGGTGATGGCGGCGGGCAGCACGCGCCGGGCGGAGACGGGCTGGTTGGGGAGTTGCCAGTAGATGACGAAGAAAATCGCGATGGTGAACGGCACCGCGCCGGCGCGCACCAGCGCGATGGAGACGACATCGAGCGGCACCGGGCGGGCTTGCAGCAGCGGCAGGCGGCCGAGGAAGTGGTAGAGGCGCTGGGAGTAGGTCTCCGTCAGCGCCGTGAAGGACACCGAGAGCATGCCCAGGGTGCCGCAGCCCAGCGCCAGGCCGATGGCGACCAGCCAGTTGTGAAAGTAGTTGCGGTTGCGGCGGGCGCCCCAGATGTGGTTGAGCGCCACCTCGAGCGGCAGGAACACGCCGGTGCAGGTGACCACCAAGATCAGCAGCGAGGCCAACTGCGCCCCGCTATGCTGCTCGACGATCACCTGCAGGTTGCGGATGATGAAGCTCTGGGTGTGGCTGGCGCCGCGATCGGACACCGGCAGGTAGGCGCGCAGCAACTGCAGCAGGCTCTGGTAGAGGCGGGGCGAGCCGAGGAAGTTGCGGCAGAGCGTCAGCAGCAGGACGATGAAGGGGAAAAACGAGAGCAGGGCATTGCAGGCGACCGAGCTGGCGAAGGTGTGGGTCTCGGTGGCGGCCAGGAAGGAGGCGGTATGGCGCAGGCGCGAATAGCGCGGGGGGGAGTTGCTCCAGAGCGTCTGCACTTTTTCATTTTACGGCGGACAGCGGCTGGGCCGGGATGGCGGGCGGAGCGCGATTCTGGCAAAATGCGGGCCGGCGTCAGGCACTCGCTATCGGTTGGCCGTTGGGGCGGCGGCAGGCCGTGCAGACCAACGGGGCAGCGGCTGACCACCATCCCGTACTGATAGCGCAGTAAATTTCCGCTGCGCGTTATGCTCGGTTCATGAAGGTAGCGCCAGCGCCCAATCGTTCCGGTAAGACGCCCTTCCAGCGCTTCGACGCCCTGGTGCATGCCGTCCTGCGCGCCCCGACCAGCCAAGCCGAAGGCTGCCCCGAAGTCGCCCCGCTAATTCCGATCACTCCGGGAGTCAGTTTAAAAATTCGGTGGTGGGCTAAGACGCGAAAGCCCGATTCTGGTCTGGGCTTTGCAGCGTAACTGTGGGCACCCTGAGTCAGTTCGAAAAATTTCCCTCGCCGACAGACCTCTCAATTCGGCGTGTCGGCAACCGGGCCGCGAACAGCGCATTTGATGAAGCGGCGGCGGATCGAGGCTACCTCAACTTCGCTTGGTTCTGGATCTTCGCTTTCCGTGCAGTCAACGGGCAGTTTGAGGCCCAGAATTAAATGGGAATCCGGGCGCTCCCGTGTTTCCCAGAAGGACGCCCTTGCGCCCCTTGATTTCCCATGTCCCGACTTTTCCAACCGGATGAAGTTCAGTAAGCAGCGCCGAGAGCCGCATCCCGCTTTTATACCATTGCGGGCATCGGATTTGCCGACAGAGCCGTCCCAATATCAAAGCGAGAGATCGTAAGCACCATCTCCCTATGTCGGCTCAAATTCACGACCATGGGAGGGCTGTCCAGCTTCAACAGGCCAGATTTCATCGGAGCGGCCTGAGGGAGTCGGTCCCAATATTCGTCCGGGGCCCGGAACTCCAAATTCGCGAAATTTCCAGACTGAATGGCGTTCAACAACAGAATCTCCACTAGCGCGTTGAGACTCTGTTCCGCCGAATTTATATCGGTTCCGCTCGCAACGAGGTCGAGATTCAAGCAATGGGCGATCACACGGCTACCCTCACGAGAAAACAGGTAGCTCAATGACGTCACAGTAGGCGCTGTTGCCATCTCAAGACCTCCATTTTCGGTCCCTTCAACCGCGCACTTTCCAACTCGGGGAGGTTCACGCCCGAACATCGCTGGCCGGGGGACAGCCGCTTATAGAGAGTATCGGAGATTTCAACAGGGAATTCAAATAAACCTGTTGACAACTGGGCCCTCCCTCAAGGGCCGCAATCCGCGGTGGTTTACCCGTTTGCCGTGAGAGCGAGCGGCTAGTTTTTCACATGTTTTCAACAGTTCACACCAGGCGTAGCGCCTCGGCAATCAATTTGTTCCGAAGGGATAATTGCCCAATTCTTGGCCGCCCCGTGGCCGCTGTGCCACCGGAGGTCAGGCGGCTGGCCGTTCCCGCTAATCCCCCCTATTCCCGCGCTTTTCCGGCTCCAGTTTTCGGTGGAGTTGGGAAGCATGTTGTTGCCAAAGCGATTGGGGAGGCCAGCGGGCTTCAGGCGGCCTTCCGGAGCAGAAAAAGCGCGACGCCGAGGCGCGATCCTCGGCGTCAGCAAGCGTATTCAATTGTTAGCTCGAATCTACTGCCAGGCGGCCCCTGGGGGCGGCCCAAGCAGAGTTGGATCACAACTGGGTTCGGGCAGTTGGCCAGCTCCCCAAAGTGGCGCGGCGTCAGGCGGAGGCAGGGGCGCGGCGACGGCGGCCGAGGTCGCGCAGGATCTCGCGGGCGGCATTGTGGCCGGGGGCGCCGGTGACGCCGCCGCCGGGGTGGGCGCCGGCGCCGCAGAGGTAGAGTCCGGGGATGGGGGTGCGGTAGTTGCCGTAGCCCAGTGCGGGGCGGGCGCTGAACATCTGGTCGAGGCTGAGGCAGCCGTGGAAGATGTCGCCGCCGGTGAGGCCGAAGGTGCGCTCGAGGTCGAGCGGGCTGAGGATGCGGCGTCCGAGCACGGCGCGCTTGAAATTGGGGGCGTACTGGTTGACGGTCTCGATCATGAGATCGGCGACTTCATCGCGGTGCGCGTCCCAGGAGGTGCCTTGGGGGAGGGTGGGGGCGGTGTGCTGGCAGAAGAGGCTGGCGACGTGGCGGCCGGCTGGGGCGAGGGAATCGTCGAGGGTGGAGGGGATGAGCATTTCGATGATGGGGCGGCGGGACCAGCCCAGGCTGCGGGCATCGAAGTAGGCCTGCTCCATGTAGTTGAGGCTGGGGGCCATGATGATGCCGGCGGTGAGGTGGTCGCCGGAGCCGGGAAGGCAGGTGAAGTTGGGGAGTTCGGCGAGGGCGACGTTGACATGGAAGGTGCCGCTGGCGCAGCGGAACTGCCGCATGTGGGTGAGGAAATCGGGCGCCAGCGCGCCGGCCGGGGTCAGTTCGGTGAACAGCAGTTTGGGGGTAACGTTGGCCGCCACCACCCGGGCGCGGAGGGTCTCGCCGTTGGCGGTGACCACGCCGGCGGCGCGGCCGTCCTCGACCAGCAGGCGCGCAACCGGCTGGGAGAGCCGGATGTCGGCGCCGTGGCTGGCGGCGGCGCTGGCCATGGCCTGGGTGATGGCGCCCATCCCGCCGACGGCGTGGCCCCAGGCGCCCTTTTTGCCGTTGACCTCGCCGAACACGTGGTGCAGCAGCACATAGGCGGAGCCGGGCGAATAGGGGCTGGCGTAGTTGCCGACCACGGAATCGAAGCCGAAGACGGCCTTGATGGGGTCGCTTTCGAACCATTGATCGAGATAATCGCCTGCCGAGATCGAAAACAGGCGCAGCAGCTCGCGCTTCGATGCCATGTCCAAACCGCGCAGACGTTTGCCCATGCGACCGGCGCGCAGCAACTCGGGCAGCGCTTGCCGCCATCCGCCCTGGGTCAGGTTGGGTGGGGTTTCAAGCACGAAGGCGCGCAGCAGGTCGGCCACGCGGTCCAGTTGCGCGCCATAGGCGGCGAGCCGCCCGGCGTCGCGCGAGGAGAACTTCGCGACTTCGATTTCCGTGCGGCCTTCGCCGGTGAGCAGGTAGCGGCCATCATTCGTGGGCAGGAAGTTCTGGGCTTTGCGCTCGATGATGCGCAGGCCGTGCTGTGCCAACTCAAGATCGCGGATGACTTTGGGGTTGAGCAGGCTCACGGTGTAGGCGGCGGCCGAGTTGCGGAAGCCGGGATAAAACTCTTCCGTCACGACGCAGCCGCCGACCACGGCGCGGCGTTCCAGCACGGTGACCTTGAGTCCGGCGGCGGCGAGGTAGGCGGCGCAGGTAAGGCCGTTGTGCCCTGCGCCCAGAATCAACACATCGCGGGAGGTTTGCGACGCCATGGTATTGTTTTCCGAATCCTACCAATCCGTGGCAGCACAGCGCAAACTCGGCCTGTTTCTGGCCACCATGCTGGTGGCGAGCAGCATGGTGGGGTCTGGTATTTTTCTCCTGCCGGCCACGCTGGCCGGCATCGGCAGCGTAACCACCTTGGCCTGGGTTTTGGCGACCATCGGGGCGCTGATCATCGCGCGGGTGCTGGGCCGACTGAGTTGCCACCGGCCCTTGGCCGGAGGCCCCTGCACCTACGCCGCGCATGCGCTGGGGCGGGCGATGGGATTCCAGGCCACGGCGATTTACTGGCTGGCGCTGTGGACCGGAAACATCGCCATTGCGCTGGCCGCCATCGGGTACCTCGCCAGCCTGTTTCCGTTTCTGGCCCGCACGCTGCCGCTGGCGCTCGGCTCGATCGCCTGCATCTGGATTCTGTCCGCCGTGAACCTGCTGGGACCGCGCCGGGTGTGCCAGATCGAGTCGGCATCATTATTTGTGGGATTGATTCCGGTGCTGCTGGTAGGAATTGCCGGTTGGTGGTGGTTTCATCCCGCCATCTTCACTGCCGGATGGAACCAGAGCGGCGAGCCGGTGGGCTGGGCGCTGGCGCATTCGCTGGCGCCGACCTTCTGGGCCTTTGCCGGAGTAGAAAGCGCCTCGATCGCCACCGCGCTGATCCGCGATCCGGAGCGCAACGTCGCGCGCGCCACGTATTGGGGAGTGATGCTGGCCGCTGCCGTCTATCTCGCCGCCTGCACCGCGATGATGGGAATGATCCCGGCACCGGTGCTGGCG
>JBOGKJ010000323.1:0-5609 GCA_050745565.1 Terriglobales bacterium
GCATGAAGATGACGCCGCCGGCGGGGCCGGTCTGGTGGTGGTTGTAGAGAATCTCGGGGAACCACTCCTGGTAGAGGACCTTGTTCATGTTCATCGTCTCCTTCATGTTGGACATGTAGGAGTCGCGGTTGTCGTCGTGGCCCACGTAGCGGTTGTAGAGCGTCGGCAGGCCGGGCGCGTTGGTGCGCTGGTCGGGGGTGGGGATGCGCATGTACCAGTTCGCCACCTCCTCGGAGCCATCGGGGTTGATGGGGACATACAGGCCGATGTCGTCGTGCAGGAAGCGCAGGGTCTCCGGGTCGGTCTTGCTGGCCATCTCGTAGATCGTCTCCACCAATTGCTGGAAGCCCACGGTCTCGCTGGCGTGCAAGCCGCCGTCAATCCAGACGACCGCTTTGCCTTCCTGCGCCAACTGGTGCGCCTCAGCGTCGGTGACGCCCTCGGCGCGCGCCAGCCGCGCGTTGATCTCGCGGTAGTGGTCGAGCTGCTTCATGTTCTCCGGCGAGGAAATGATCACCATCCACTCGGTGCGCCCCTCCTCGGTCTGGCCGATGTTGACCAACTTCATGCGGTCGGTTTCCGTGGCCAGCTTCTTCCAGTACTCCAGCGCCTTGGTGTAGTTGGCCTCCTGGTAGTCGTCGCCAATGTTGAAGCCAAAAAACTCCTTGGGCGTCGTGAGGTGCGCGGCGGCGGTCCGGGCGGGGGTGGGGGCGCGTTGGCGCTTCTGCGTCAGGGCGGGGAGAGCGGACAAAGCCAGGGCCAGCGGCAGCGCCAGCGCAGCGGTGCAAACACGACGAGTGGGCATGGTGGAAGGTCTCCGTGGCGTAGAGTACAACAGCGACCGGGGCGACGCCATGAAAATTACGAACGGCCGCGGGCCGAGCCCATTCTGCAGTAATGGGAGTATCGTACAATAGCGCCCATGGATGTTATTCGGACAACCGCGGCTTGGCGCCAGGCCCGCCTCCGGCGGCAAGGCCGGGACGGGTTTTCGCTCATCGAGCTGCTGATTGCGGTGGCGATCATTATGATCATTCTGGCCATCGCCATCCCCAACCTGCGCACCCTCCGCCAGCATACCAACGCCACTGCGGCCGAAGGCAACCTCAAGACGCTGATCAACATGCTCAACGAGTACGCCACCCAGTACCCCAACATCGGCTATCCGCCGACGCTGCAGGCGTTGGGTCCGCCGCCGAATGGCGGCAACTCCAGTTCCAGCGCCGCCAACCTCATAGATGAGGCCATGGCCAAGGCGGCCACCGCCCCCAAGCAGGGCTACATCTACACCTACGCGCCCGCCCAAGGCACGCCCTGCAGCGGCTTCACCATTTCGGCCGTACCCCAGGCCGGTTCCAGCACCCGCTACTTCT
Organism: Terriglobales bacterium; assembly: GCA_050745565.1. GTDB lineage: Bacteria > Acidobacteriota > Terriglobia > Terriglobales > SCQP01 > SCQP01. The sequence goes on from JBOGKJ010000323.1 coordinate 1,374, forward strand.
TCGTGGACCAGGACGGCGCGATCCGGTTCAGTGACAACGCTCCGGCCACCGTCAGCAGCCCGATCATGCAGTAGCAGGGGGTTTCATGCCGCCGAGATGGCGGCGGGTGGGGCGGCGGGCGGGGTAACGGCCAGCAGCGCCAGACCCAGCACCACAAACAGGGCGACCGCCTGGGGCAGGTCGTGTTGGTCTTGGGGCAGGCCCGCCGACTGCGCCCACTGGATTCCCATCACCGCGGCGTGCACCAGGCTGGACCAGGCGGCGAAGGCGATTACCACCCGATACGAGGTGGGGTTGCGCAGCGCAAGCAGCAGGAAGATGCCCAGAACGAAGTAGAGACTTCCGAACATGGGTGTCAGCTCGCTGTGGCCGGGCAGCCTCCAGGCAGCGTGCCACAGGTCGGTAAGCGGATAGCCTCCGGCGGCGACCAGGAACACCAGGCCGCTGATCGCCAGCGCGAGCTTGGTGGCAAGGGAAGATTTCATTTGCGTAGACTACAGGAATGCGGTCCATTGTGCTGACGGCGGCGTTGGGGGTGACACTGGCAGCGGCGGCGCTGCCGCGACTGGGCGCGCTGGTGGAGACGCTCGACGGGCGTTACAACTCGATGCACTCCTGGCAGGCCGATTTCACCCAGGTCTATACCTCCGGGTTGAGTGAGCAGACCGAGAGCGGGCATTTGTACCTGGAAAAGCCGGGGCGCATGCGCTGGAACTATACCCAGCCGATCAAAAAGGAATTTCTGGTTGCCGGCAACAACGTGTGGCAATACACCGCGGGCGAGCCCACGGCGACGCTGACAACGCTCAAGAACTCCAGCGATCTGCGTACGCCCCTGCGGTTTCTTCTGGGCCACACCGACCTGTTCAAAGAGCTCGCCGGTTTGAGCTACAGCGGGCTCGATCCCTGGCACGCGGGCGACTATGTGATCACCGGCAAGCCGCAGGCGGCGGAGGCGGCGGGGTGGCAGCAGGTTTGGATCGAGATCACACCCGCCTACGAGATTGACCGGCTGGTGATCGAAGGCCTGGACGGATCTCGCAACGACATCCGGCTCAGCCACATACGGCCCAACAGCCCGGTGCCCAAGAACATCTTCAAGTTCGAGGCTCCGCCGGGCGTGCGCGTGGTTCCGGGCTCAAATTAAAACGCACGCCGGGGCAGGTCCGGGTGTCTATATGGCTAGGTTGCCACGGCGGCGGGCCAGCCGTCTGCTCCGCCGTGGCCTGATACAATTGGGCAACTCCCTTCGATCCGGTTTTACCTGCAATGCCAACCTTTGTCATCACGGGGTTTAACGACCGTGGCCAGCGCCTGCGTCGGACCGAAGAGGCGGCGACGGAGCGCGAGCTGCGCGACCGTTTTACGGCGCAGGGCTATTGGATCCAGTCGGTGCACGCACACCACGGCCTGGGCGCGGCGAATCGGCGGGGCCGGGTGGCGACGGACAAGTTCCTGGTCTTCAACCAGCAGTTTTTGACGCTGATCAAGGCGGGGCTGCCCATCTTGCGGGCGCTGGAGCTGCTGGAGGTGCGGGCGCGCGACGAGCGGCTGGAGGCGATGCTGAAGCGGGTGCGGGCGCGGGTGCAGGCCGGCGATGTGTTGTCGCGGGCGTTCGCGCAGGAGCCGGCGATTCCCGAGCTCTACACCACGACGCTGCTGGCGGGTGAAAAGAGCGGCAACCTGGAGGAGGTGCTGGCGCGGTACCTGCAGTACCAACGCATGGCGATGAGCCTGCGGCGCAAGCTGACCAGCTCGCTGATTTACCCGGCGGTGCTGATGTCGCTGGTGGTGGTGGTGGTGACGTTCCTGGTCACCTATGTGGTGCCGGAGTTCGCGGCACTGTACGACTCATTGGGGGCGACGCTGCCCACAATCACGCTGGTGGTGATGCACGTCGGCCTCGCCATCCGCCACGAGCTGGTGGTGTTCGTGCTGGGGGTGGCGGCGGCGATTGCGGCCGCGATCTACTTCAGCCGGCGCGAGGCGGTGGCGCAGGTGTTCGACGGGGTGGCGCTGAAGCTGCCGCTGCTGGGCGACCTGTACTGGAAATACCAGGTGGCGATGTTGTGCCGGACGCTTTCGACGCTGCTGCAGGGCGGGTTGCCGGTGGTGCAGGCGCTGGAGACGGCGGCGACGGCGCTGCGCAGCCCGCGGCTGCGACAGGGGCTACGGCAGACGGTGCGGGAGGTGCGGGAGGGCGAGGCGATTTCGGCCGGGCTCACCCGGCACAAGGTGGTGCCGCAGTTGGCAGTCGAGATGATCGAGGTGGGCGAAGGCACGGGCGCGCTGCCGCAGATGCTGGCCTCGGTGGCGGAGTTTTTTGACGAGGATCTGGCCAACGCCATGACCGCGCTGCTGGCGCTGATCGAGCCGGCGATCCTGATTGTGGTGGGCACGGTGGTGGCGCTGATCCTGATCTCGCTCTACCTGCCGATATTCACCCTGGGAGCGAGGATGCAATCATGAGCACGGCCGAAGCCCAACCCGCCGCTTCCGTGCCCGCCGCCAGCCCGGGGGGCGAGGAACTGGCGCGCGCGCAGGAGATGGCGCGCCGCTATCAATGCCCGCTGGTGGACCTGCACGGCTATCCCATTTCGCCGGACCTGTTCCGGACGGTGCCGGTGGAGCTGATGTTCCGCTATCACTTCGTGCCGCTGGAGAGCGACGAACATACCCTCGCCATCGCCATTGCCGATCCCAGCCAACTGATGGTGATGGACGAGGTCGGGCTGCTGCTTGGCCGCCGAGTGGCGATGCGGGTGGCCACGCCCAGCCAGATCGAAGAGATCCTCAAGCGCAACGAGCAGTCACAGCGGGTGCTGGAGCAGGCGACCGAGGGTTTCACCCTGGACGTGATGCGTGCCGAGGACAGCGACGACGAGACCATCTCGATCGAGCGGCTGACGACCTCGGGCGACATCAACCCGATCATCAAGCTGGTGGACACGACGATTTTCACCGCGCTCGAGCGGCGGGCGAGCGACATCCACATCGAGACCGGCGACGCCGAGGTCAACGTGAAGTACCGGATTGACGGCGTGCTGCACCCGGCGCTGGCGCCCATCGCCAAGGAGTTTCACTCGCCCATCCTGAGCCGCATCAAGGTGATGAGCGAACTCGACATTTCCGAGCGCCGCGTCCCCCAGGATGGCCGTTTCCGGGTGCGCTATAAGGGCCGTGCGATTGACTTCCGGGTTTCGATCATGCCCTCGATCCACGGCGAGGACGCCGTGCTGCGCGTGCTGGACAAGGAGGCGATGAGCGAGAAATTCCAGAACCTGACGCTGGACGTGGTGGGTTTCGACGCCGACGACCTGCGCAAGTTCCGCCGCTACATCCGCGAGCCCTACGGCATGCTGCTGGTGACCGGGCCGACCGGCAGCGGCAAGACGACGACGCTGTATGCGGCGCTGAACGAGATCCGCAGCAGCGAGGACAAGATCATCACCATCGAGGACCCGGTCGAGTACCAGATCAAGGGCATCACCCAGATTCCGGTCAACGAGAAGAAGGGGCTGACGTTCGCCCGGGGCCTGCGCTCGATTCTGCGCCACGACCCGGACAAGATCATGGTGGGCGAAATTCGCGACGCTGAGACCGCCCAGATCGCCATCAACAGCGCCCTCACCGGTCACCTGGTGTTCACCACCGTGCACGCCAACAATGTCGTGGACGTCATCGGCCGGTTCCTCAACATTGGCGTCGAGGCCTACAACTTCGTCTCCTCGCTCAACTGCATCCTGGCGCAGCGGCTGGTGCGGCTGATTTGCCCGGCCTGCAAAGTGGCGCAGCGCTATCCGCGCGAGGTGCTGGAGGCCAGCGGGCTGAACGGGGAATGGCGGGAGCGCGATTTCTTCGAGGGGCGGGGCTGCATGGAGTGCGGCGGCACGGGCTTTCGCGGCCGCACCGCGATTCATGAGCTGCTGGAAATGACCGACAACGTGCGCGAGATGATTCTGGCCAAGCGGCCGTCATCGGAGATCCGGCGGGCGGCGAAGCAGGGGGGGATGAAGTTCCTGCGGGAGAGCGCCCTGGAGCGCGTCGCCGCCGGCCTCACCACGCTCAAGGAGATCAACAAGGTCACCTTCATCGAGGTGGCCCGCTGACCATGGCTGCCGCCGTCCTGAACCGCCTGCGCGCACGATTCGACGCCCTCACCGCCGCCCCGGCGCCGGCGGTGGCGGTGGAGATTGCGCCGGGGCGGGTGGTCGCGGCGCGGGCGGGGGCGCCCGG
>JBOGKJ010000324.1:0-3655 GCA_050745565.1 Terriglobales bacterium
CTGGAGGAGCAGGAGCGGAGCAATCACGGTGCCCGCTCGTGGCGCCGCCAGTGGTTGCGGAGGCGCCGCCGCGAGTTCTTTGTCAATCGCTGCCGCAGTGGCCAGTTCCACCCGAAGCTGCAAATTCCGCGCCGCTGCGGCAGCGGCCAGCAGCGCGAGGGCCAAGGCAAACCAGAAACTCCGACCTCTCCCCTTCATCGTAGTGCGTCGCTGAACGCAAATTCCGTCAGCGCTGTCGTGGAGGATCCGCGAAGATACGGCTTCCAAAAGTAGAGCGCCTTCCCATCCGGAGTGCCGAAGGCGGGCTGGTATTCACCCTCAATATCATCGAATATAACGCTGCCGTTTTCCGTGAGCATCTCGTAGCCATAGTGCATCGGCGTGTGTGTCTCAAAGGTGACCAGCAGCTTGTCGGAGCCCAACCAGCGCAGGTCGCTGAGTTCCGTCCAGCTTGACAGCAGCTTGCTGATTCCAGCCGGGTCGAACGGCATCCGAGCGGGAATCGCCTTCGGCGGCACGTAAAAGCCCGGGATAACAACCAGATCGCCGAGATGCTTGCCCGTCCAGTCGTAGCGCGCGATTCTTGGCGAGTCGGGCTGCGCGATGAACATTTCGCCTTTCGGCCCGACCGCCGCAGCAACACCGCCCACGACTTTGAGGTTGAGCGTGGCTACTTGGTCATCCTGGTCGTAAAAATCTGCCTCATGCTGCCAGCCTCCGCCACCACTCAGGAAAACGTGCAGCATTGGGGCGCCCGGGGTGAACGGCCTCATTAATCCGCCAACCAGCAGCGCCCTCCGGTCCGGGTCAACGGCGAGCGTGAGCCCGGCAAAGCCGTACTGCGAGAAGGGCACGCTCTCCTGGTATTTGCCGCTCGAGTCGAAGATCACCACGGCCCCGTTTTCCTCGTCGAGGACGTATATACGGCCGTCGGTTCCTATTGACACCGCGTACGGCAGGGCCAGCTGCCCAGGCTCCCTGCCTTTTTGGCCAACCGGCGGCAAGGGCCGGCCCGCCGGGTCGAACCGCCTTATGCAGCCGCACCCCGGGTCGCAAGCGTAGATCTCGCCGTGCACGTCGGCGGCCAGGCAGTAAATTGCCTCGGTCGGCATTGCGATGGTGACTTCGCGTTGCGGGCGAAAGACCGCCGAGAATTTCCGTGCGCTCGCTAGGCGGGCACCCGAACACCCAAAAGAAAAAACCAACGAAAGTAAGCACGCTGCCGATACGCCTACGGGCCGAATCGCGTATTGGGGTGGCCCGCGCCGGCAATGGGAGTCGTTGTCTTTCATGGTCTCCTCGGCGTACCCGCACTGCAGTACTAATCGTTCTCAGCCCAACGACTGGCGTCACGCCGTCACGATTTTTTCGCTTGCGCCGCCCCATTGAAGTAGCGTCGGAGCGATTGCCGGGCCCTCTGCAGCCTGGTCCGGACAGTTCCAGAGGGAGCCATCACCAACCGCGCGATTTCGCGCACTTCAAAGCCCGCGAGCTCGTGCAACACAACTGCCTGCCGCTGCACGCCGGGCAGTGCTGCTAGGGCCTCCTCCAGTTCTAACTGAGCCGCACCCGCGTGCAGCGGTAGCCAATCCAGTCCGGCAAAACTTCGCCCCGGCATGGCGTCTGCCCGATTACGTGAAACGGCCAAGTTCCTGGCTACGACGCATAGCCATGCGGCCGCACCCCCCGGGCCAAGCCACCGCGGTGGCCGCCGCCACAGTTCCAGGAACGCCTCCTGCTCAATATCCTCAACCGAGGCCTTATCGTAGAGCCACCTCCGCGCAACGGATCTCACGAGGCTACGGTGTTCGAGGTAGAGCGCAAGCCACTCGGGCGCCCCATCTTGCCCCCTGCTCGTCACATGGCGGTCCCTTGCTGCGCTCCTCTACGGCGGAAGAATGAAAGAAGCCGACGCCGGTTACTGCGTGAAAGCCGGGCGCGGTCACGCCCAAGTTCGTCGGCCCCCGACGCGTGCAGGGGCGACGGCCACAGTCGGCAAAGATTGTTGGCGCGATCGGGCACCGGCGGAGACAAAGGCCGCCCGCGTGCGTCGCCACCCCGGCCAAAGAATGCCGAGAAACCGGCACCTCCTGCTAGCTGATGGGCGGGGTTGCCGCAGGTTCGTTTCCTGGCTCTCCACCGGGGCTCGGGGGGGGGCTCGCCGACACCAGCTTCGCCGTTTCATGCCCCACGACGTTAAGCGCAGTGCGCCCAGATTGTCAAGCGTGACCACGCCTCCGGATTTCCTACTGCGGAGAGATGCTGTTCAGAGGTGTCGCCGTAGAGGTGGAAGGCGCAGGGGAACTGACCCGAGGCCAGCGGGAGCACGGCCGCGCGGTGGCGTTTCGCTTAGCGGTGCCGGTCACCGAGCGGCAAGCGGCCGAGGATCTGGGCCCGACCGAGCGACAAGTACGGCGCGCCGGGCTGTTGGGACTAGGCGGGTAGATGATTGAGCGTCTTGTCCGGCAGTGCCGGGCGCAGGTGCGCCGGCGGGGTGAAATCCCCCTGGACGTGGACTCGAACCGACGACCCCAGCCACGGGCAGCAGGAATTGAGCTTTTTCCACGGCGCCTACGGTCAGCACATGCGCCACCCGTTGACCATCAGCGAGCGGCACACCACCCATCTGCTGGTAGCGCGGCTGCGGCCGGGCCGGGCCAGCTCGGCCCAGGGCGTGGTGGCCGCCTGGCGCGGCGGCTAGGCCGAGAATTTCCCCGCGCCCGCCTGAGCCCGCGCCTGCGCGCCGATGCCGGCTTTGCTCTGCCCCAGTTGTACGAGTTTTGCAAGTTCTTCGGCATCGAATACGCCATTGGCATCGCAACCAACGATTTGCTCAAGCTACGCGCCGAGCTGCTGCGGGCGCGCTTGGCGGAGCGGCGCCGCCGGGGCGGGACGCCACAACGTGGGCGCTCCAGCTTCCACCACCGGACGCGCTCGTGGGGGCGGAGGCGGGGCATCCGCTACAAGGCCGAGCACAACGGCTGCGGCACCAGCCTCCGCTTTCTGGTCACCGACCGGCGCGGCTCCGCGGCCGACATCTTCGCCTTCTACAACGACCGCGGGGAATGCGAGAACCGCATCGAGGAGCTCAAGAGCGGCTTCGCCGGCGACCGGCTGACCAAACGGCCTTTCGCCAGGTCGCGGCCGCCATCGCCCCGGCTGACATCCCCTCTCTAATCCAATCCGCGCTGAGAAATGGCCGTCGCGGCGGAGCCGCGGCCAAAATCGCCGCCGCCGGCCGTTCCTTCCGCTCCTGGTCGCCATCCCTCTCCGCAAACTCGTCGCCGCCCGCCTTCGGGTCCGCGCTGGGCTTGAGCTCGCGCCCGTTTACCACCCTTTGCTCGGTCCTCGTGAATAGCCCGGGCTAGGAGTGTGCGCGGCGGAAGGGCGGAGAGTCCCCCGGCGGGAGATGGCAGGCACGAGATGAGCGGGAGACGGTGGAAGCGCGGCCGCGTGAGTGCTGGCGCGGTCAACGCGGCGCTGTGCGTCAAGCAGGAGACGGGAGGCGGCAGGATTCACGCGGCGGCGAGGCGCTGCAGGCGCTTCAGATTGACGGCCAGACAGACCAAGCTCCATTCGCTCCGCACTTGGGACATGCCGCGCAGGCTGAAGCGCCTGAAGCCGAGCACGTTCTTGATCCACCCGAACACCGGCT